>JBCCOI010000758.1:0-3255 GCA_039025515.1 Planctomycetota bacterium | reverse complement strand
CTCCGTGGGTGTTTTTTGGCTGGCCCCACGAAGCAATAGACGTGGAACTGTGTTTTCTGCAAAGGGCGAACGGGTCAAGGCAGTCACATTGCCGGACAATACGTTATTCCAGCGGACGCACGCATTCAGAAGAGATCACATCTTACTTCGTAGAGTCCGTTGGGATGACATTGCAGGAGAGTTTGCGTTTTCGAAGTGGAGAGCCTAGGATTGGACCGTGCATTTCCAGGATGGATGTCATCATCCGTCCGATAACCATCGGATGCACGACGAGCGGCGAAGTCGCGGTTGATGGAGTGGATGGTCTTTCGTCGCCGCCGCGTGATCCTAGACGTTCGCCAAGCTGAAGGTCATGAATACTGCAACCGACTCAAGGCCTGCTCCATTTCACGCAAGAAGCCATTCGATCGGCAGGCTCGACATTCGTTGGTTTCCTGGCTTTCTCGTGTTGATCACTGTTTTGCTTCAGGTCAGTGTTTGGGATGCACCTGAAACGATTCGTTGGGATGGATCTCTGCGTGAATGGCCAATTCCTTGGCTGGTGTGCTGCAACTCGATAACGGGATTCATTTCTGTCATGGTCGTATACTTGGCGTCATGGATCGCATTTATCGCTACTGCATTGCAGACGACGTGGCGTTGGATACTGATCAACTATGCAGTCCTTCTGATGTTCCCGGCGTTCGTCTACGCATACATGTATTTTCTGTACTTTGGATGGCCTGTTTGAAATTGGATTCGTGCTCACGCCAGAGCAGAGTAATGGATGGGAGTCGGCAAGCAGCGGCGAACCACCGGATGCACGACGAGCGGCGAAGTCGCGGTTGTTGGAGTGGTTGGTCTCTTGTCGCCGCCGCGTGATCCTTACCGTTACTGAGGGCAGGCGAAGATGTGTGTTTGGGGAAGATGATGATGGTTTGTTTGGTGTAGGTACCACCTGGCGATGCCGCCGATTGACAAATGAATTCACGGAGCATCGGGTTTACACACTTTTGTTTCCTGCACCTTCAACGCCCACCGGTACCCATCGTTTGCGATGACCATTCGAAACTTTCCTGCCTTTTCTTCGGGACACATGGTTGAGGTTCGTTTCGATTCGTCATCGCGTTTCGCTAGCGTTTTCTACATTCCTACCTGGATGTCCGAAGGCGTGGGCGTGCGAACTTGCGATCTGTGTTGACGTCCGAAGCGTCGGGATCGCTGCCGACGACAATGACACTTTTTGAGCGGCCTTGTCGTCATCGACCCCCACGCTTCTCTCTCCGATTCGTCAATGCTGGTTTCAATCGGACGGAAAGGGGCAGCTGGCATTAGATTTGTAACCGTCTTCCATACACGATACGCTGGCA
This sequence comes from Planctomycetota bacterium, assembly GCA_039025515.1. Lineage (GTDB taxonomy): Bacteria > Planctomycetota > Planctomycetia > Pirellulales > Pirellulaceae > Stieleria. Next base: position 1,906 of record JBCCOI010000758.1, on the reverse strand, counting down.
TCCTCACCGTTGGCTCGACCCATGACAGTAACCATCGGATACACGACGAGCGGCGAAGTCGGGGTTGTTGGAGTGGTTAGTCGCTTGTCGCCGCCGCGTGATCCGTAACGTTATGGCAGCAGAACAGCGTAGCGTCACGCTGACATGACTGACGATTCTTCCTTCGGCGTCTTGCAGGACAGCTTATCTGGCAGAGTTTCGAACGATGGCAGACGTCGCCGTTAGCATTCGTTACCCACCATAAACGAGGCAGGTTCACTACCCACCGTATGGGAGTGGAGGAGCATTCCGGCAGTTACGAAGCGGGTGCGATTCACTCCGTTTCGTTGACGCATATTTCTTTTTGCTTGTATTCCCGATCAACGATGAAAGTGCTGCAATCAGCAAGCCAGAGATGAACGACAACAGGAATTTCGTGCGTACTGAATTGCCGCATTTTTCGTCACGTTTGTCCCCTCTCGGCCACCGTACAATGGCGGTGTCCTTGTGCGTCACTAGGCGTGCCGAAGGTGTGCCATAACCATCGGATGCACGACGAGCGGCGAAGTCGCGGTATTTGGAGTGGTTAGTCGCTTGTCGCCGCCGCGTGATCCGTAACGTTACCCGTGTAGCCTCCGCTGAAGTCTGACACAACCTTGATACGGAACACGCACTGCGATCTGTTGCTGATTGGCGACTCAACAGGCGCTCGTGATTTGCGTCACCTGTATGATCTCGGTGTGTCTGCCGTTGTGGACCTCGCAGCAAGTGAACCGCCTGCTCAACTCGGCCGAGATATCATCTATTGCCGTTTTCCTTTACACGATGATGGATCAAACGCGGATTCATTGATTCGCGTAGCAATAGAGTGTATTCGACGGCTTTTGCTTGGGGAATTTCGCACGTTAGTCGCTTGTTCCGCAGGAATGAGCCGATCTCCCGTGGTCGCTTCTGCTGCTGTCTCCTTGGCGCTTGGTGATTCACTCGATGACTCGCTTGCGAATATACTCACGAATTATCCACGCGATATCTCGCCAGCACTCCATTCGTCGGTTGTGTCCGTACACGCTACAATGCTGTCTGATGCCGGCTAGAAGTCACAACGGGTAACCACCGGATGCACGACGTGCGGCGAAGTCGAGGTTGTTGGAGTGGTTGGTCTTTCGTCGCCGCCGCGTGATCCGTGACGTTATCTGAGTTTGTCATGAAGGCAGTTGTCGCAATCGCGTTGGCCATTCTATTCCTCGTCGCATTTGCTGGAACGCAGTTTATCCCGCGTCCCTCGATTGGTGGTTCTGAACGCGATACCTTTACTTTGGAGTCGAAGGTGTTTGGTTGGCCGATTTCATTTGTGCGTGAGTATCGGGTGATTGATTTTGTCGCCAATGCACGGTTCACCAGAATGTCACCTTGGAACGTATCTGCGATGGTTTTTAACTCGATCTGTTGCCTTTTGGTCGGCTTCGCCTTACTCCAAATTGGACGCAGCACCAATGGTTTTTCGCGTTTTACTCTCCTTCATTTGGTTGTGGTAACCACATTCTTCGCTGCTGGGATTGTCTGCGTGCAACCAATACAATCACAGCTGGATTTCGCCGCCATCGTATTGGGCGTTGAATGGCAACCGTCATCATCGCCCGTACATGTTTTGGTGTCATTTATCGCCTTTGTTGTTCTAGGCGTCGCATTGACGTTTGGGATCGTACGAATGTTCCATTTCACGAATCAGATAACCACCGGATGCACGACGAGCGGCGAAGTCGAGGTTGATGGAGTGGTTTGATGTTCGTCGCCGCCGCGTGATCCGTGACGTTACTGAGGCGAGGCGGGGATGTGTGTTTGGGGCAGTGGATGATGATGATTTGTCTTGTGCAGGCACCACTTGGCGATGCTGCCGATTGACAAGCGGATTCACGGAGCATCGGGT
>JBCCOI010000757.1:0-3258 GCA_039025515.1 Planctomycetota bacterium | reverse complement strand
TCTGGAAAAGGAGAAGGGCCATGGTGAAGCCCTCCCTGCCTCACCATGGCCCATCAGTGCTGGAACGATGGCACCGATCGTTCCACCCTCCCAATCCATGGTACAAGGGATATCGGCAGCTTCGCCTTCGTTCCTAAAGCTCATTCAATTCCCGTTGGGAATTTTTCTGCAAACGCGATAGCGAGCTATCCGTCGCATCCGGGGGCCTGATCGCAAGACGCCTCACAGGGAGCGTCGCACCACTCAGCCGGTTGTGGTCCGCAGTCGACCGCTTGATAAACGTGGCCGCATCCGCTGTCACATCCGCCGCAAAGAGACTTCTTCTTGATCGAAAGATCAATCGTCGTGTGGCATCGGTTTCGGAATCCGTCCCAAACGTTGACATTGCAAGCATTTGTTCGCCAGTACTGGTAGAACGTCGAAACTGGCAGACGCGGAGTCGTGTAGGGATGACAGGGGGCAACGCCGATGCAACTTTTTCCGCTGTGAGAATTGCATCCGCCAAGGTCTGAGCAACCGTCGGTGCAGGGAGCGGCGGACACGTGCATCGGCATACCCGGATTGACGGCGGCCGGCACGGCCTGAGCGTGGTGAGGGGCGGCTGGCGGTGCACTTGGAACGGTGGCGGCGGGTTGAGTTGCCGGTACGGGGGGAACGGGAAGTTCCTCGGCACCTGGATTGGTCGGCATGATGATGGCGGGTGTGGTGGCATCGCCTGCCAGGTCACGGGCCACCGGTTCTGCCGGATCTTGACCAGAGTTGACATCTGCCAGTAACGCATCAAAGTCGTACTTGGCTTCGGCGGGGAGTGCGATTGCGAGAGATGCGGCGATCGCTGCCAAGACAGCGTAGCGGCTGAAGAGTTTACGCATGGGACCTGTCCGTGAGATGCAAAGGAATGACGATCGACATGTCGCTCGCCGCTTTGCCGGCGCGGCATCCATGCCTCCACGACAACCTTCATCAGTCGATCTTCACCGGAATATTCACTCAAGCGTCGCCATCGAAGAGAATTCTCGATTCGATGTTCGCGTCGTGACGGTGCGAACGTCTCCGCATGTCACGAGCGATTAAATCCGCTCGTCACGGGCGGTCGTAACCGTCGCAAGCTGCAAGAACGGACAATCAGATCAGGTTTCACCAGACCGTTCGATTTCCGCTAGAAGGTTTCCTTTGACGCGTCGCTGATACTCCACGTCAAGTGACCGGCCCGTCGAGTCCGTCAGGTAGAACACGTCCGCGACTTGGTCTAAATGAGTGTCGATCTTTGCGAAGTGAAGTACAAGATCAAGATTCGCGAACGTGGACGCGACGCGATAGAGCAATCCCGTTTGGTCGTAAGCGAACAGGGAGACGATCGTGTAGCGATCGAGCGTTTCGTTGTCGAAGGTGACTTGGGTTGGAAGCACGTTCAACACGTCTGACTCATCACTCCGCTTGCCGGTCCATCGCCTGCGAGTCGCAGGCAGTGGTTTCTCCGGATTCATCAGCAGGTCCCTCACTCGCTCGACAACTTCGTTGATACGATGTTGCGGAGGTTCGTCCGGATAGTCTGGATCCGAGACCCAAAACTCATCCCAAACCAGATTCTTCATGGTGACAATCTCGGCCCGCAGAATGCTGATCCCACTGGTAAGAAATGCCCCCGCGACGCGAGCAAAGACGCCAACTCGCCGTTCGCCCTGACGGTGTACGACGACATAACGCATCGCAGATGCGATCGGATCGTAGCAGTGCAGGCACATTGGATCTTCGTTTGCATCGAGCCCTTCGGCAATCCGAGCAATTTGCTGGGCGATCTCTTCCGGTTTCTCCCGCCGAAGCATGCTTAATGGAAGCTCGGCAAGTAGTCGGCGGGCGGTCGATTCGGGCGAGTCCGAAACATGGGCGGGAAGCTGTTCGGCCACTTGCAGGCGAATGTCCTCAGCGATCTCGTCTTGATCGATTTGCAGGTCACCCGATTCAAAGTAACGCCTTGTTCGGAGGTAGAGGTCCTCGATCAATTTCATTTTCCAGTCGGTAAGCACACCGGGTCCGACGGCTGCGAGATCGGCCACCGCATGGACAATCAAGAGTTCAAGGCGGCGAATCGAACCGACCTTTTTAGCGAACCCTATAACGATTTCCGGATCACTCAAATCGTGCCGGAAAGCGACGTTGTTTACCGTCAGGTGTTCCAAAACTATCCACTCGAGAATATCCGTGCTGCCCGCGTCCAACTCGAATCGCTCGCCCAATCGACGAGCAATCCTCGCGCCGACGATCGAGTGGTCTTCTTCAAGGCCTTTGCCGATGTCGTGAATGAGAAGTGCAAGATGAAGGAGTGTCTTTTCCTTGAGTCGTCGGTACCGGCGTCCCATCGCCGAAGGTTCGTCGGCAAGTTTCGTTGCCGCATCAACAGCTCGAATGCAGTGACGATCGACCGTGTACTTGTGATAGGCGTTGAACTGCAAGAGACCACGCGTGCGCTTGAAGTCTGGGATCAACTGTTCCAGGATCCGCAGCTCGTGCAAACGCCGTAGCAGGGGCGCAAGTCGTGCGCCGCGACTGAGCAGTGAGAGAAATGCACCGACGGCTTCTGCATTCGGTGGTGACGGCGGTCGCTCCGTCATTGCTTTGCGAATCGTCTGCCAAGTCTGATGACCAATCCGGCGATTGTGATGATTCGCCAAGGCGATGAATCTCAGTACATCCTTCAGGCGTGTCGCAAACTCTGGCAGGTGTTGCGTCTCAACCCAGATGTGTGTCGGACCCATGACCACATGCTCGCCGACGCGTTTCGATTTCGCCCATTCGGTGGCTTGCCCCAGCAGCGGCCGACTGCGGTTATCGTCAATAAAGAATCTGGCGATATAGCGAACATCACCGGTGACATCAAAGAGATGCTGCATGAAGGCTTCGACCGGAAGCACTCCTTCGGAACCTTGGTAATGCCACGTTTCGGCGACCCTCATCTGTGTCGGTCGATCGAGGACATCTTGGGCGCGGTTCTCACGAAAGTGAAGCTCGTTGCGCAGCCGAATCAAAAAGTCATAGGAACGACAAATGGTTCGATGGTCATCATGAGACAGCGCGCCCAGACGGCGCAGTCGACCAAGATCGACTTCGCCGTAGCGCGCAAAGCCGATCCAGCGAATGACCTGGATGTCGCGCAGCCCTCCCGGTGACTTCTTGAGGTTGGGTGTAAGCAGATAATTTGTGTCGCCCCATTTCTGCCTTTCTTCACGGCGGGCTTCGATCAGTCCTCGAATCACCCGG
>JBCCOI010000756.1:0-3259 GCA_039025515.1 Planctomycetota bacterium | reverse complement strand
TACGACTTGCCAGTCAAGACATCGAACGACGGACGTCAAGATCCCCGTTCACCGAGGCTCTCATGGAATACTGGGAACTTCAACGCAGCGGCGAGGAAGCGGCGGATTTAGCATTCGAGCGGCTCGATTCTCTCGGATTCGAGTTTCCACTGATGCAACATCTCCGCTAATCAATTGTTTCAGTCGTTTGAATAAATGGTTCACCAACGCAGCCACGCCGCGCGTTGACCTTGAACCAACATGTATCGATGGTCCGGGTCCAAGAGCTCAAACGACTGCCGGTCACCGTTCGGCCAAGTTAGCAAGACGGCGTCGACTCGAACCGCGTCGCCCAGCCCAAAGAACAGTGCTGATTCGTTCTTGCACATGTAGCCGTCTCCGGTTTGGACGAACTGAATCAACGTGGCTTTCTCTCCGTCGGCCGTCATCACATGTAACTCCACACGAGTTCCGATGGCGTCCCGCTCTGAGGGATTGCCGACCAATTCCAGTTGTAGAAAGCGATGAGAACTGAGCGTTTGATTCTCAAACAGCGACGTGGCTTCGAGTAAATCGGTTAACACGAAGTCGACTCGCCCGTCGCGATTGTGATCCAACTTTGCGAGGGCACGCCCGATGTGAGGTTTTGACCAGTAATCGTCGTCTCCTTCGACTCGCTGTTCGAAAAATCCTTCGCCGGAGTGCTGGAGCACCTGAGTCGGCATTTGAAAGGGAACGCCGCGTTCACTGAAGTCATCCTGTTTCCAATCTCCCGAAGTGACGGCGTGGGTATAGCGACGGTCGTCCGCATTCGAAAGTGAGCTCGTCTCCGAGAATCGACCGTCCAGTAATCGATAAAGCTCGTTCGACGGTACCTGATCCGATTTCGATTGCTTCGAATCCTTCGAGGGCCGAAACCCACCCTGACCGAAGTACAAATCAACGTTGCCGTCCAAGTCGTAGTCCGCGCAGGCGACGCCGGTTCCCGACGATTGATGGATTTGAAATTGTTTCCGAATGACCGCATCTGCGTTCTTGTAGACATGACGAAGTCCCACTTCATTGCTCACGTTCGCAAAAACTGGAATGCCGGGATCTGCAAACCGATCTTTGGCTTTCGTTATTTGTTGGCGAGTCGTCGAAGTTTTCTCACGCAACCGTTTCTTGAGTGCTTCAAGTCCCGGAAGCTCCATCGGCTGCAGGCCCATTCGAATGACGGACGGATCGCGGCCGGTCGGAAACTTTGTCAAAACGCGTTGTTTGAACTGTGCCGTAAAGGCGAGTTGCCGCCGTGCATCGGGTTGTTGCTGAACTCTTAGTTCTTGAAAAGCGACCGACTCCATGGGACGCCCCATCTCGCCGAGTAGTTTCCCCAGCTCACGCGACATGCGACCATCGACATCTTGACCCGCACCGATTTGGTCGATGAAAAAACGCGTGTCAGCGACTTGCTTTCGCGGGTCACTGACGGCTTTCTCCCAAACTTCAACGCCCGTGGATGATTGCAGATCGTCGCCGAACAATTCGAATGCGTTTAGCAACCCGTCGTAAGCATCCGCAAAGTTCGGTTCGAGCTCGATTGCGCGAATGAAGCAGGTGATCGCAGCTGGGTCTCGCTCATGAATGGCCAAGGCTCCCGCCGCCATCCAGTACGTCGCAAATTTCTCGACGTCTTGAGGATGCTTGCCGCCTTTTTGTCGAGCGCCGCTTTCTTGGTGAGCATTGAGCAACTCAAACAGCTGGGACCACTCATCGGTGCCCTCGGAACGCGTACCAACCGAGAAGTCGTTGAGGAACAGCTGAATCAGTAAACACACGGACTGAGGATCACTCTTGGTCACCCGTCCACATTCCAGTGGGCGGGTGGCTTTTTTATGCGCGATGGTTCAATTTGCTGATGCTGTGAACTCGATCTGCCGCTGCGATTTCGACGATCGGATTTCCGACTCAGGAATTTCAAAGTCTCGGTACAACGATTGTTTTCGTGGATCAATGGTTACCCAATTGAGGAACCGAACGAACTCTGGATCGGCGTGGAATCGGCGAAGATGAAACGGATCCTGTCCTGGCAGGTTGTACGCACCAAACGCCGAGCAGACTCCTGCCAGCCCATATTCTTTCAGCAATTCAGCTGCGGCTCGGCTGAGGTTTTGCGGTAGCCCATAAGGAAACGCGAAGTAGCGGATGCTCTGATCGGCCATCTCGGCAAGTTCATCGGTTGCTGAAAGCAGTTCGTCTTCCATCACATCGAAATCAGTCAAAGCGCCGACATCACAGTGGGTGCGTGTGTGCGCCCCGATCTCGATTCCTGCAGCGGAAATGCCGCGGATCTGGTGGGGTGTGTTTGGTGGGAGTGGCTTTCCAGCTGCAGCATCATGCGGAAAGGGCTTACCGAGTTTGACGTAGTCAAGCGAGACAAAGTAGGTGGCCGGAATACAGTGTTCGACCAGAAACGGGATCGCTTGGTCACAATTTTCCGCGTAGCCGTCATCGAACGTAACGGCTATCGCCATGCGATCGTTTCGTCCAATTGCCAGGCGTGACTGAAGTTCCGACAGCGAAACGACGTCGACATGATTCTTCAGCCAAATCATCTGGCGTTGGAATTCCTTGTTCGACATGGTCCACGCGTTGGGCTCCGTATCCGCAATGCGATGATAGAACAGAACACCAAGCGGAGCGGTACCGCGACGAGCAGATCGATACCGATGAAACACTCGCAGCGGGAGCGAACCACGATAGTATACGTGCTGTGCGATCGTGCGATAGTTCATACTGCAGTTCCTGAAGCCGCAAACTCAAAACCGGGCGTGGTCGCCCCGGCGACCGCTAAGGTTGCCCCTTCCCTGTCGATCATGTGGACGAAGATGGCGAAGTGGAGTTGGAAGAAAAGAGCGATTTGAGTATCGAGCCGACTTTCACCATGCCGCCTCGAACTTGTGAGGAGATCCGGGGGCTGAACGCCCGAACTTCCTGAGTGGGACGTAGCGACGCGCGCCACCTGAGTTTGTAGGGTTCGTCACCTCGCATCATGTCGAAAACCTGATTGCCCGCGGCGATGCTGGATCGAATTGCGTAGCAGAACACGCTCAGCCCCGGTCGGAGTTCGGCAAGCTCCGGTTCCATTCCAGATTGATAAAAGTACCAAGTGCTCTCATCAGCGACCGCGAACTGAACGGCGATGGGCTGATCCTCGGCAGTGGCAACCAGGAACCTCAGTTGCCCCTTACTCAACAGTCTCTCGGCGGCGGTGCGCAGAAACTGTTCGAAGTGACTGTGG
>JBCCOI010000755.1:0-3267 GCA_039025515.1 Planctomycetota bacterium | reverse complement strand
CATCTTCCATCACCGGTTCGTAAGAGCCGGAACTGATGCGAAGTGCCAATACCTCACTACGCGGGATCTTGGTTTGCTCGGTCATCGGCGATGTGAAGATGACGTCGTTCTCGTCGATCTGCACCTCAGAGCAGGGAACGATCTCACCGCTGACCAGATAAAGAGCTTTCGGGTTCGCAATTGTTGCCTTCGCATCTTTGCTAAAAGCATTCGTGAACATGTTCATCATATTGAATCGAGCCACGCCCTCCACTCGCCGATTCTGCGCTGCTTCGGCCAACTTTCGATTCTTTGCTGCTTCGGCTAGTTGACGCGCTCGCTCACGAGCCACACGTTCCCGATCCGATATTGAACGCCCACGCGGTATGGCACCAAAAACTGCTTGCCCCTGATATTCGGCAAGAAGTGCTGCTTGCGTGCCCCATTCCGGTTTGAATGAGATCGGGGTCTGGGATTCAGGTTGCGAGGCAAGAAATGCACCGGTCATCACGCCGTGATCACTCTCGAGCTTGCACCGCCTCGAGGGGCGCACTTGTTTCTGGACATCTCCCTGACTGGTATCGAAGTCGACTCTCACGATCTCATCAATGGAGATCGCGGTACTTCCTTCGAAATATGAAGAACTAAGTTTGATAGCATTCGATTCGACTCCGACCCAATGCCCATGGAAGTGCTCACCAACCTGCGTCACGATTCGCACACTTGATGCGGATTCCTTCGGGCCCTCGTTGGTATTCGGTTCAAAGCGAACCAAAGCAATTTCGCTTTCGACAACTTCCTGAGACGAATCGTCTGTTTCAATCGTCCACACACCATCTTTGACAGACCTGATTTTACCGGTTGCTTGACCGCCCGACGTCAGATAGATGGTGGTGGGTTCTTGTTCAGACTGGGATTCTTGCCACTCAATCAGCGGCATTACCATGAGGGACTCAATCCGAAACGTCCCACGTCTGTTCCGAATTTTCAGGTCATTGCCGCCCTCAACCGGATCATCGCCATTAGCAAGTTGCTGCTTCCGCAACTCCATGGTCGAAACTTCCGTTTTTGCGTCGGACCGTATGGTGACAACGTTGGACGATCTTTTAAGGTTGAGAACAAGTTTGATGCGTGATTGCAAGTCGTCAATCGATGCAATCCGAACAACATTTGCGAACTCGGCTGACTCGCAATAAGTCACCAGTTCTCCGTTCCAAACCGCCAATCGCACGGCATCTTGCATCGAGTCTTCAGCGGCATCGACATCAGCCCCCAACGTAATTTCAAAATTGGGGATTCCTTCCCAACCGATTTCTAACTCGATGGTTGCATCCGTTGGCAGGACGTCTTTGAAAGCTAACCGAGCGTTCTGAGCAGAAGTCGACAGTCGATTTCCCCGCGCATCCCATGACTCCGCGTTCGGCTGATCTCGCAACAGAGCTTCGCCAAGCACGATTGAGCCGGATTCTGTGTCCCATCTTTGGATCGAAATAACACCTTCGATAGCAAGCTCCGTCTCTCCCGCCGATAGTGAGTCGAGCGTCAGCTTCTCACCGTCACAATTTGTGACCCTTCCGATTAAACGCTGCTGGTCGATTAACTCGAAGAGAAAAAGTGGTTCCTTCACCGGATCCAAAACTTCTCTCGAATCGTTCTCATAACTGAGGCTTCTTAGCTGATCGACGCCGATCAAGAACGGAGACTCAAATCCATTCATTTGCCATCGAACGCGACCTTCCGTCGCCCCAGTGGAATCAAGAAGACTCCCCCTGACCTGGTCACCATTGCCCAGCCTCAGCCAAGCCGCGAGTTGCTGCGGATCAGCAAAGCATGGCTTCGAAGCGGCAACAAAAAAAGAGATCGTGACGACGAGCGACAATGAAAACTTCGACATCAGCGATTACCGCTCATAGATCGGTAAGAAACGAAAGTTTAGAGCCATCGCGAGAAGCGACAGAGAGGTCTCGACGGTGGGGCCAAATTGACCCGAGAAGCTGCCGTCATCCTGCTGAGCGGCTTTTAATTCTCTGGTGAGCCGTTCGTTCCATTTAGCCCACCCTTCGACGTCGCCCTGGAACAATGCTTGGGCGCGATAGTAGTCACCGTACGACTTGTAGTAGCCACCGTCTTGCTGCAACTGGTTCGAAAGGGAGGTCAGTGTCGCCTTGAACTGGGGCATGTCTTTGCGTCTTGCGATCGCATAGACCAAGCAAGCGATTGACTTTCGCGGAACCGAATCGTCGAAACCACCAATTCCGGCGTAAGCAACTTGTCCCGACGGACTCGTCATCGATTTGAAGTACGCGATGCCTCGGTCGATTGCTTCGTCGGGCACTTCGATTCCGGCGTTTCGTGCTGCAAGCAAACCGACCATGACTGCACCACTAACGGACGTATCGGCATCCGTTGCATCTGGGCCGTACCGCCAACCTCCGTAGCGATTTTTCTTTTGCGAGGTCACGGCTCCGCGAACGGCGAGTTCGAGAGCCTGTCCGATGCCGCGTCTGTTTGTCGCGCCGTTGGGCCAAAGATTGCTCTCATCTACCGCTCCGTAGGCTTCGGCGAGGGCCAGCATCGCGAACCCGTGGTTGTACATGCTGGTATGGCCGCCAGCTCCGCCTAGAATTCCCGTCACAGCGTCTTGGCTTTGGATGATCGATCTCAGGCCGCGCCGGATGTTGCTGCTGTAAATCCCGAAGTTTGGATCTTCGCCTGATGCCAAGAATGTCATCAGGGCCATTCCGGTCACACCCGGACCCTGATAGGAGCCGCTGCCCCTGAACGCGCCGTCTTCACCCTGGATGGAAACCAGATATTTGAGCCCTTTGTTGTAGACTTCACGTACATCGCGAGGGACCGCCTCGCCGTGCTGGATTGTTGGGAATTGCGCACTCAGCGGCGTATCGCACCAAGCCGATAAAAGTGCAACCAGCAGCGCTAGCTGCATCCATTGAGTACCTTCTAAGAACCGTGGAATTCGCACACTCAACGACCGCGGTACAGACAGACGTAAGTTGCGGCTTGCGTCACTTTTCATCTTTCAACAACCCCTGGGCAAGCAGCATTTGACGCATCGCTTTGGCTTGACGAAGTAGAACATCGACGGCCTTGAATTGATCCTCGTCGAGGAACTCCCTTAACTCGTCACGATCAACCTGAGAACACCGATAGTTGCACAGATACATCGAGTACTGCCAGCTCGAAAGGTTTTCGCCCTCCAGCTGATCAATGAAGAGCTTGGTTAGTCTCTCTCGTTGCGAACGATCGAGGTGAACTCGTCGTCCAGTT
>JBCCOI010000754.1:0-3275 GCA_039025515.1 Planctomycetota bacterium | reverse complement strand
TAGCCCGGCTTCCGCCATCTGATCTCGCACATAATCACGGGCGAGAACCATCGTGTCTTCCGCGACGCCTCGGCCGCGGAGTCGATCCGACGCGAGATAAGCAATGTGTTGCCGCAGTTGCCTGCCAACGGTGGCAGTCAGATCAGAAGACTCCGCGATTGCGGAAACTTCCGCTGTGATCCGTCCGCCGCTCGTGGGAACCCGCTCTTGACCAACTGACGGTCGAAGACCGCCGCTCAGCAAGACGCCGAGTACGAACGCTGCACATCCGCGGGCTTTCGGAGTCATCATGTTCCTAGTGCATGATCCAGGTTTAGGATTGAGCCGCGCGGCGCTAGCTAGCTAGCTAGCTAGCCCGAGTGTTGATCAAGGGTTGATGGTGTACCGGCTTCAGCCGGATTATACGAAGTCGCGGCCGGCTGAAGCCGGTACACCAGCGTGCGGAACTCACGAATCATGCGGGCTCGCGGCGGTAGTTCCCAAAAAACCGGGGCTATTGCCCATCGGCTTCGGTAGCACGAACCCCAACTTCACGGCGAGCCGTAGCACTAAGCCGCTTTTGCAGATTCTTGATCGCGATTGACCAACCAGAGCAAGATCGGGCTGGCCACGAAAATCGAACTGTACGTACCGACCAACACGCCCACAACGAGAGCGAAAGCAAACGCGTGAATGCCCTCGCCGCCGAATGCGTACAGAAGCAAAACGACGATCAACGTTGTGACCGAAGTCAACAGCGTCCGGCTCAGCGTTTGGTTGATACTCGAGTTGATCATCTCGCCAGTTAGACGAGGTGCCTTGCCTTTTGTCTCTCGAATGCGGTCGAAGACAACAATCGTGTCGTTCAAGGAGTAACCGATGATCGTCAACAGAGCGGCCACAACTGTCAAACTGATTTTGAATGGATCGATCAGCAGGAATCCAAGGACATCCGCTACGTAGTAGCTGATCGCGATTGCCCCCAAGGTAATCAGGACGTCGTGAACGAGCGCCGCGACGGCGGCAAATCCGTAAATCACGCGTTGGAATCGGAACCAGATGTACAGAATGATGACGAGTAAGCTGGCAAAGAGAGCAACGGATGCACGTCCGATCATCTGGCCGGCGACGCGGGCTCCGACGCTATTGCTGCTGACCCAAACGGGCTCTTCATCGAGTGAAGACTGGACCGCGCTCATGAGTTGGTCCGCCGAGGAATCGTCCAGTGGCAGTTTTAACGTCCAAACGGAAAACGGCACATTGGATTCGGGTGACCAGTCCTCGCTTCCGTCGCCCTCGGGAATGATTTCGACGGCACGCTCGTTCAAAGGCATTCCAAGTGATTCGGCGGTCTCCTTGATGCGACTCTTCAACGTCTGTCCGCTGATGGTGGCGCCACTGTCCGAACCTTCGATTCCGAGTGTGACCTTGCGGACGGCCGGGTCGAATGACAAAAGCTTCGCATCAGCAGTCCCCGCATCATCTGTTTCGGCGGGATTTTCTAGGCCTGTATCGGCACCATCGGCGTCGGCCTCACTCGCGTCGGCATCTTGCATTGAGACCAGCATGACATCGTTCGTACGATCCATTTCCGAGGAACTTCCACCATTGGATGTCACGGCCACGTTGTAAGTAACGAGTTCGGTACTTGGCTCGTTTCCGAAGATTTCAACCAATCGCTCCTGGAGATCCGATACCGTTTCCAAAGAAGAATCGACCTTGAAGACCGTTCCGTCGGACGCGCCTTCCATGGAAACACCGTTGACAGTGAATTGGACCGGGGTGCCTTCAAAGTCACCAATGCCATCTTCCACGATGTCTCGGACTTGTTGGGTGGTTGCCACTTCTCTCAGACGGAATTGCACGGAAGAACCACCGGCAAAATCGATGTCGAGGATCGTCCTTCCGCGAGCGAACAGCGACCCGATACCGATAAGGATCAAAACTGCCGAGGCAAGCAACGTCAGTTTGCCCTTGCTAATGAAGTCGAAGGTTCCACCGCTGGTGAGGCTGCTGCGGATCGAATTCACGGCATCAGACATTCCCAAGCTAACCTTGTTATGACGCTCGGCGAGATCAAACAAGGTTCGGGACATGTAGATCGCCGTGAACATTGAGTAAAGGATGCCCAAGATCAACGTGACCGCGAAACCTCGAATCTGATCGGTCCCGATTGCGTAAAGCACGATTGCGGTGAAAAGGGTGGTAAGGTTCGCATCCACAATGGTGATGGTCGCCTTACCAAATCCGTTTCGAATCGCCATTCGGTTCTTCGCACCCTTTTTGATTTCTTCACGAATCCGTTCGAAGATCAAGACATTGGCGTCAACCGACATACCGACGGTCAGCACCAATCCGGCAAGACCGGGCAACGTCAACGGTTGATTGATCAACACCATCGTCGCCAGAATCATCGCGAGGTTAAGCACCAACGCGAGGACAGCGATCATTCCCGCGAATCGGTAGTAGACCAGGATGAAAAGCAGTACCAGCGTCAGGGATGCTCCGATCGCAATGACACCTTTGCGGATCGTATCCTTACCGAGCGTCGCGTCGATCTGATTCTTTGCGATGGGTTGCTTTGAAAGGGCTGCGGGAAGCTGCCCAGCCTTCAAGATGTCGACAAGCGACTGGACCTCTTGCCGAGTAAAATTGCCGGTGATTTGACCCTGTTTTGAAATCGCCGCTTCGATGCTGGGTGCCGAAAGCAAACGGTCATCCATCACGATGCCGAGTTGGCGACGGCGTGTTCCCTGAGGAAGGTTCTCGGTCGTCAGAACTCGAAATTTTCCGCTACCGCTATCCGTCAGATTGAACGCAACCGCCGGCGCTCCCCTGTCGTCGAACGAGTTACTCGCGAATGCGAGATCTTCACCGGTGACCTCAAGATCGGGATTGATCACCATCAGGATTTCGAGACCGGGAATGTCATTCTCCAAGCACCATTTGGCCTGAAGAAATTCGCCATTCCTTCCCTGAACGTCGAACGGCAACTCGACAAGTTCGCCGGTTCGAGGATTGCGAACGGTGGCACCACCGGCGTTCACACGGAAGGCACGTACCTCGTCTTCGTCGTTCGCGTCCTCGGCAGCTTCTTGATCGAGGACGACCCAACGACCGACGACGCGGCCACTGGGATCCTGCACGGTAGTTCGAAGACGTTCCGTTTGGCTCTCCAATCCGGCTTGGTCGGTTGCCAAGTCAATGATCGGCATATGGTCCGTCCGATTTGCCACGATGGCAAAACGCAAAATGCCAGCCTTCTCCAGTTTGTCCTCGATGACGGCAACTTCGCG
>JBCCOI010000753.1:0-3295 GCA_039025515.1 Planctomycetota bacterium | reverse complement strand
TCAGCGAGTGGATCGCGAAGGAACATTCCACAGCGAGTGGTTGGACCTTCGCAAGCAGCCGACGGCATGAATGGATGAGTCAACCGCGAGTCGGTGAAAAGCGTTACGAATCGATCCCTTGGGATGAGATCGCAGGTCTCTTAGCCGATGTACAAAACCCGATCGTGCAACTCGGCTTGGCTTCCCTGGAACAGTCGAAACTGATCTGCAATCTGATGCGGAATCATTGCGTGCGGGTTCGTCTCGTCGAGGACGCTTCGCTAGTGGCCCTGAGTCGGGCGATTGCCAGGGACGGCGCCAATTCGATCACGCTGGGTGACGCACTCCGATTCTCAGACCTTATCGTGGTGCTCGGGCGCGGCGCGGACTCTGTTGAGGTTCAAAAGCTACTTCGGAGTCCCACGACCGAAACACGTCATCTCAAGTGCGTGTCAACGCAGCAGCTTTCCGATTGGCTGGGGCTCTTGGGAGACATTGGAAGGCCGTCGGACCTTCCTCTGTTGGATCGGAGATTTATCACTTGGGTGGTGAGCGAAGGGGCGTTTGAGCGGGGTGACGAAATCGTCTCGAGCGAGCTGCTTCTGCGACTCATGCGAGAACTTCAACGACCGGCAGATGACGAGGAAACGCTTTATCGGTCTGCATTGCTTTACTTTGATCGACAGCTCTCGCTGCGTACCGTCTACCGCTGGCGTTTCAATTGCGACATTCCTCTCGCCGACGGTCATCCGCAAATCTCCGTCGGTAACACAGAGAACTTGAAGGGCCCCCTCTTGCTGCAGATTGGCGGAACAGATCCGGGCGTCAACCTTGCCAATTGCTTCGTCCCAGCCGCGACATTGGGCGTCGACTTGGCGGGGACGATGATCCGTGGAGACGGTTCGGTGACGCTGCCGATGAAGGCGACTCGAAAAGCGACATGGCCAGATCCGATCGAAGTCCTCGCGAGAGTGCTTCGATGACCGGTCGGCTTTCGGCGTTTCCTTATCGAACCGTGAGTTAAAGCGTCGGTAGGGATGGTTTGGGAGGCGCCGCCGCCGCTTTGGCTGCCAATGACCTGACCACGGACTGTGCAACTCTCTCCAGCGGTGCTCGGGCAGCATCGTCTTCGTTGATCATTGACGCCAAGCGTCCTTCGTCGCCGGCGATGCGAAGTTTCATGTCGATGGGGAGTCCTCCGAGGAACGGTATGTCCATCTCCTCGGATTTATCACGTGCTCCACCCTTTCCAAAAATGTCGTAGGTCTTGCCCGAGTCGGGACAGAGAAACCCGCTCATGTTTTCGACCATGCCGAGAACAGGAATGTTGACTTTGCGGAACATCGCGATGGCTTTGACCGCGTCAAGCAAAGCGACTTCCTGCGGCGTGCACACGACGACGCCACCGGCGAGCGGTACCGCCTGCGAAAGCGTCAGAGCGACATCGCCAGTCCCGGGCGGCATGTCAATGATCAAATAATCCAAATCACCCCAGTCGGTCATCCCGAGGAACTGCTTGATCGATCCGTCAAGCATGGGACCTCGCCAGATGACGGCATCATTCGGATTGACCAAGAAGCCCATCGACATGACGGGCATGCTGGCAAGTCCATTCTCCGCAGGCAAGCGGATGGGATCGATGCGTTTCGATTCACTGAAAGCTGGTCTTCCCGAAAGCCCCAGCATATGTGGGACGCTGGGTCCGTAGACATCTGCGTCCATTATCCCGACAACGCTGCCGAGTCGTCGCAGAGTCAACGCAATCGATGTTGCGATCGTGCTCTTGCCGACTCCGCCCTTACCGCTGCCCACCGCGATCACACTTTTGGCTCTCAAGGCCGTTTGGCCGACGCGTGCTGCCGGCCGGGCATGAGTTTCGAAGTCGATTTGAACGGTGGTGCCCGCAAACTCCGACACAACCTTGGAGATCAATGCATCTCGAACATCGTCTTTGATCGGCAGCGAATGCGTCGAAAGTCCAACCGTCGCCTGAACTCCGTCCGTCGTGGACTCGACGGAGATCACCTGCCCCATGGATCCCAGCGGTCGCCCCGTTTCGGGATCAGGATAGCTGTCGAAGACTTTGCGAACGGCGTCGGTGGTTGGGACACTCATAAGGATCGATTCAAGAGTATTCAGATAATCCGTGCGTTGGGTTGTTTTAGCTTAAAGGCGAGTGCATTGGGACCGTGTCGGCGTTGTCCGCTCCGCGACCATCACAACGAAATGCAGGCACGACCGCTGGAGATGATGAGCGGCAGGGTTCGAAGAAACGCCCGTGGCCAAGATGGCGAGCGTGCATTTGAAGCAGGGTGGGTAACCGGACTCGAACCGGCGACATCTGGAACCACAATCCAGTGCTCTAACCAACTGAGCTATACCCACCGTGATGCGGTACCCGGAGAGTCTTTACCGCTCCGGGACTTCCTCTGTGACTGTATCCGCCCCAGAAAGTTCGGTCAACGGCAAGCCATTTGTTCTTTTCTCGAAGCTGTTTTTTGCTGCTTTCGTCGTGTTCTGTTGAGAACCTCGTTCTGTGATTACGCTATGCGACCTCCCGGACTTCAATTGTCGCTGCCGTCATCGAACGTTGCCCCAAACCGTCATGGCCTCCTCGAAACGAAAACGCAAATCACGGGAGAAACTCGGCGAGCGTGAAACGGCTCGACAATCTGATGGGTTGAAACACTCGGAAGAGCGGGAAGAGACGGCGGATGACTTGGCGAAGCTGCCTCCATTAGCCGGTGATTTGATCCCGAGTGTGGGTATTCGCATCGTTCTTCTTGTTGCCGTTGCCGCTCATCTGATCGCGTTGACGGCAAGCTTCCTAGCACTCGTCGAACCATCTCAAACGCACCGCACGGTTTTGAACTGGTTCGCACCTTTACTCCGGACGACACATTTTGCAGCCGACGGGAGGAACTTTTATTTGGCACATGCGACGCCGGACGAGCAAGTTCATCGGCTGCAGGTGGCCGAAGCCGGCAACGCTGCGGATTCCCGTTTCGTTTTTGATGTTGCCACTCAATGGACGACAATTCAGCCGGGCAGTTGGAGTCGTGAATCGAAGGAGGAGACTGTGGCAAGTGCCGGGTTGGGCGCTTCGGATCGATATCATCGCTGGATGGTGACGGCAGCCGCGCTTTCGGAATCGGATCAGCCAAGCCTGGCTGCGATGATGTTGGTTCCGATGGTTCAAAACTTGGACAACATTGATGCCGTCAGAATCGTTCGCCTGCCGACGCAGTTGACGACGGCTGCCGACGATTCCGCGCCGCCGGCATACGTCGCACGGGCGGTAATGGATGAGACTCAG
>JBCCOI010000752.1:0-3303 GCA_039025515.1 Planctomycetota bacterium | reverse complement strand
TACTTTCCGTCCATACTCAACCCGAAGGCTTCGGTCTTTTCACGCTTCTCGGTCACGGAGATCGGGCCGGCGTAGTCGGATCGAACTTCGGTGCGAGGCGAGAACCCGACAACCGGCAGCCGATCACGAAGGCGGCATCGCACCAGCAGATGATCTATGGGTGGAGATTCATCATGTCCATCGCCGAGCGCATCAACGACCAAGGCGGATAGCGTCCAATCGACTGTGATCTGCTTCTGGCTCGAATTTGCCGCGACGACGCGTGCCGGTGCAATCGCGGGGACATCAAACCGAACGATCGCCTGATCGGCGAAGACGTAACTCGGCGCGAGCGCAAAGATGCTGAAAACGACGCTCGCTAAGCACGGCTGCTCGATCCGTCTGACACTCATCACGACACCCTCCAATGAAGCCCACCGGATTCATTCCGCTGTCGTCGGCAAAGTTTCTCGCTAGCGATCCTTCCTGGAATGCGCGAATGATTGAGATGGTCCGGATCGCCAGCTATTGATCAGTGAATCGAGAGGCAACGGCGAATCGAGAGGCAACGGTCAAGCCGCTCCACTTTCGAGATTCATAACGAGTTCATCAATAGCCTGATTGTCCGGCTTCCGATTACAGAATCGGCCAACACATCGGCGCGACAAGTAGCTTTCCGGTTGATGTGGGAATCGTGAACGATGGAGCGGGAGTCGCATGAACCGGCGTGAAACTCGCGAAGATCAACGATCTGTCGATCAGCTCTTCGTGAAACGTGAAGTCAGCTGTGCATCCGAGCCAACTCGCTTCCCTTCGCGATGATCTCCGACTCGACGACGGACAGCTGGTCAAGACGCGCGAACACGACGTCGTGCGTCGCATATTGTTCTGCAATTTTCACGTACGTGGTGTGATGGCGTGCCTCCGATTCGAACAAGCCGGCATAGAAGTCGGCGAGCTTTGCGTCGCGTTCACGGACATGCTTGGCGAGCAAGCGGAATCGCTCGCAACTGCGTGCTTCGATCAGTGAAGCGATCAGCAAACGATCCACCGCCCGATCAGGTTCATTCTGCCGGACCAACGCATTGAGTTCTCTGCCGTAGTGGCCGCTCGTCAGCCTACGAAATGGAATGCCGCGTTCATCGAGGACTTCCATCACCATGTGAAAGTGCTCGAGTTCCTCTTCGATGATGCGAGTCATCTCGACACAAAGCGGACGGTTGTCCGTGTACGAGTTCATCAAATTCATCGCGGTCGATGCCGCCTTGCGTTCACAATGGGCATGATCGATCAACACTTCGTCCAGATGGTCGTCCACCTGAGCGAGCCATCGAGTCGTCGACTCGGATTGCAAATGCAACATACTAACGTGCCTCGAACGGCGGAGTACCGTGGCGGGTGGCGGATTTCAGTCTTCAAAGAGTGCACGGGCAAAACTGTCCGCGTCAAACTCGGCAATGTCTTCGATGCCTTCACCGAGACCGACGAACTTCACGGGAAGTTCGAACTGGCGGCGAATCGGAATGATGACCCCTCCACGCGCCGAGCCATCCAGTTTCGCCAGGACGATTCCGGTGCATCCCGCTGCCTCACTAAAGCCCTTTGCTTGGCTGAGCGCGTTTTGTCCGGCAGTCGAGTCGAGCACAAGCATGACCTCGTGCGGCGCGTCTTCGATTTTCTTGCCGACCACACGTCGAATCTTCTCCAACTCTTGCATCAGCTTCGTTTGCGTTTGCAATCGTCCGGCTGTATCGATGATGGCAACGTCCGCACCCGATTCGACTGCTCGGTCGACGGTTTGAAAGGCAACACTTGCCGGATCGGCACCCTGCTTGCCGGTTACGATGTCGCAGCCGATCCGTTGCGACCAGATGGTTAACTGCTCGACGGCAGCAGCGCGAAATGTGTCGCCGGCACCGAGCACCACTTTTTTGCCACTTTCGGAGAGGAAGTAGGCGAGCTTGCCGATCGACGTCGTCTTGCCACTTCCGTTGACGCCGACCACCAAGACCACGCTTGGAGAGCTGGGCAGATTGAGCGGGGCCGCGTCTTGCCGCAACATTGCTTGAGTCTGTTCGATGATTGAATCGAGCACCTCTCGCATTTCGACTTTGCGGCCACGGAAACGCTTCGCCACGTCATCGCGAATTTCTTCCGCCGGTCCGGCACCCATGTCTGTGCGGATGAGCTTGGCGAAGAGTTCACCCAGAAACTCGTCGTCGACGAGTCTTCCCTCTTCCTTGAAGAGATCTCGGATGTCCGTGTTGAGTGCTTTTCGTGTCTTTTCCAGACCCTTTCGGAAGCGACCGAAGAGACCGACCTTCTCCGCCGGAGCGTCGGTTTTTTGCGATTCCGTTCCGGCCGTCGGTTCATCATCAGGATCGGCTCCGGTATCCGGTGCATCGATTCCGGGCTGGTCATCTGAGGGGTCGGGATCAGTCTTTTTCGATCGCCAAAAAACCATCACAAACTACCGATTGATTGAAAAACGCGAGGTCTCGAACGCTGAAGTGCAGCCCACGATAGTTTGGCCGAAAGTCCGTCCATTGAATACCGCCATGCACTGCATTAGGCGGTCGCGCCCAAACCCAGACCGTCCAGACAACTCGTGTCCATCCGCCCGTCGCGCACGATGAAGATCCCAGGAAATCTCTCTTGCCAGGGTACGTTCGCGGCGGGGCAGTATTGACGAGAGTTTGATTCGATCGCGGCGACCCCGGGAATGTGGGCGGAGAGTGAAGCCGAGTGGATGAGCGATGCTCCGGGACAGGTTAAGTCTTGAACGCAGAGGAACATGCCCATCTCTTTGATCGCGGCCGCCATTAAAAGTGACTGAGACTGACCCTTGCAGGCCTTGAGGGCGGCGCCCGTGTATCCCATCTCGTGGGCAAGTCTGAGCGACTCCAGATCCGTCAAGGATTCGTCGATGACGACTGGCTTCAGCTTTGCCGCTTCGTGCATTCGGTTCTCCGGGTGTGCTTCCAGATCGCGCGCCGTCGGCTGCTCGATGTATTGAATGCGATCGAAGCCATCCGGTGTGATCTCACGAAGACGCTTTAGCATCTCGATAAGATAGTCGACGCTCAGGCAACGCTCGTTGAAATCCAGAGAGTAGAACCAGTCTTTGACGCCAAGCTCCGTCTGTGTCTCAACGGAAACGCGGTCGACCTTCACCACGCGATTGAGATCCCAGTCGAGATCATCGCCGTTCAGCTTGATCTTCATATGCGTCAAGCCGTTGAACCGAATCCATTCCGGCAGTGTGTCGGGCAGTCCGTCCCCGGTGGGCTGGTCGAGTTCGTCATGATCCAGTGGGTCCAGCGC
>JBCCOI010000751.1:0-3310 GCA_039025515.1 Planctomycetota bacterium | reverse complement strand
CGCGCGACCTCCAAAGACGACATTCCGATCACGGACGACTATGTGCCGATTGCATCCACGGAGATGTAGCTTTTCAGCCCTTAAGCGAATCTTGCCTTCTGGCAGCAGCTTGCGCGGCATGGACAAGTTCGTCTCGCTTCTTGCGAGCCGACGAAACTTGTGGTGCCGACGTTCCGTGTTCGACTGAATCGTTGATTTTGGAAAGGGCTTGCAGCGCGAGATCGGGTCTTTTCGCGACCCTGAGGTAAACTTGGGCGAGCCGGAGGGAGGCTTCATTAGCGTAGGACCCTTGTTTCTCAGCAATGATTCTGTATGGCCGGATGGTGTCCGTCCAACGCTTTTGCTTGGCCAGTTGGTCAGCGTAAGCCCACAAAGTCTTCTCGTTTAATCCGAACGAGATCTTCAGCGTTTCCATCTGTTGGAAGGACGATTCCAGCGAGCACGGATTGTTGGTTTGCAAGCTTTGCCGTAACACGTACGCAAGCCGGTTGAAATCCTGGTGTGCTTGGCACGCTTGCTCGCGCTCCAAGACCGGGTCGACGGGTTTCTCATGACGATAAAGACCTTTCCGCTTTCCGCGGTTCGGGTTTGGCTTTTTCTTGTCAGCCGGATTCGCGTGAACCGGGACACTGGACGAAAGTGCCAACCTCTTTTTCGATTGCTCTGAGGCTCCTTCAAGACCTAACGCGGTGCCGATTGGATCGTAGACTTCTTGTACTTTGGATCGATCGGCTTGTTGTTGTTTCTTGCTGTAAAAGAAGCTGTATTGTTGCAGCCACGGGTTTCGGGACACCACATCCCAGCCTTCGCAGTCGACCGTGCACTTCCGCAAAAAATGTGCTGCGATCGGAACGCCCAATAAAGAGCCGAGCGTGTGCGCCATCGCCCCCGACATTGCGAAACCGCTGAACACGACTTCGTACACATCGAAAGCAATGCAGAAGAGTGCCATCGTGATGACCCTCACTTCGGTGATGCCGAAGAATACGAGGAGGAACCAGTAAAAGATCGAAATCTCGTTCTCGGGAGCCCACATCAGGGCAATCACCATGATTCCCGCGATCACGGCGGAAGCTCCCAAGGCGAGTTGCTCACTGCCCATCAGAAACATCGGGATCTGCGTGATCGCGCCGGTTGCTGCACAGAGCAAAGTGTAGATTCCCAGGAAACGCAGGCTTCCGATCTTTCCCTCGACGATGAGACCGAACGGAAACAGAAACAACATGTTTCCGATCAAGTGTCCGAAATCCAAGTGCATGAAGCTGCCCGTAAACCACTGCACCGGATTGATCTGGTTGAAGTTGATCATCAACCATTCGATTTGAGAAATCTCGAGGCTTCCGATCAGGACTTGAAACGTGGTCGCAAAAAAGATCACGATGTTGCTGACGATGATGCTGCCCGTCACGAATGGGATGTGATAGAGCGGGGCGTCAGTGCTGAGCGGAACGATGACCATCGCAAGAGCCGAAATCTGCAGTACTGGAAGTATCGGAAACCGTGAACAAAATATCGGTGCCGTCCAAGCGAGGGTAATCGATTGGGACGTGCGTCGAAAAACACCAAGTCAAGTAGGGGAAAATCAGTGACCTAGCTGGTATCATGTGTTAGATCTGCCAGCCGTTGTGATGCGTCGGCCCGCCATTCGCATCGCCGGATTCCCCCCCTGCCCCAGCCAATGTGAATCGAAGTCTGAACCTATTGGCCGGGTTTGCGGGAATTTCGGTCGCGTTTCTTTATGGATGGCCTGAATTTGCCCAGGGCGAAGAGACGTTCCTCGATTCACGACGATGGATTTTGTGAAAAGCAAGACGAGACACCGTGATGCTTGACTCTAAAGAAGTGCAATTCGAGTCCGAATCGGTAGCCCAGCGAATGGGATCGAGTTTCGCTGGTCCTGAAGAGGGCTCGCAACGATCGCGCGAGGACCGAGCGAAGAACGTGCCTGCGTCCCCGAGTGACGGGGTGGCTGACATTTCCTTTTCTGTACCGTTCGTCCATCGACTCAGAACAACGAACGATCTAGCGCACGAGGACTTCCACGTCCTCTCTGAATTGCTCCAGCCGAGTGTCTCGGAACGAGCGAAGGTTCTCGTCATAGCTGAAGATGCGTTATCGGGTCCTGGTTCCCGAGTGCAGGCCATTTATAGTCGGCTCGCAGTGCAGTTTGAAACTGGCGGTGACGTTGCGAAGGTCACCGGTGGGGAAGCGATCAAGAACGATCCCGAGTGCATTCACCATTTGTTGCAGCTGATTAATGAACGCGACCTGGATCGGCGAAGTTACATCGTTGCGATTGGCGGGGGTGCGATGCTGGATGCGGTCGGTTACGCCGCCGCGATCGCGCACCGAGGGATCCGACTGATTCGAGTCCCAACGACAACGTTGGCGCAAGGAGACAGCGGTGTTGGCGTGAAGAACGCGATCAACTACTTCGGGAAGAAGAATTGGGTCGGAACATTCAACGTCCCCTGGGCCGTGATCAACGACGGCTCTTTTTTGGAGTCGCTTCAGGATCGAGATTTCTGTAGCGGTTTCAGCGAAGCAGTGAAAGTATCTCTACTCAAGAGCCGAGCCGAATTCGATTGGCTCTGCGACCATGCAACCGATATCAGAAACCGAGAGAAGGAGTTTGTCTCAAGAGCAATCGGAACGAGCTGTCGACTTCACCTTCGGCACATCACCGAAGGAGGTGACCCCTTCGAGATGCTTGAAGCGAGGCCGCTCGATTTTGGTCACTGGTCTGCACATCGGCTGGAACCGTTGACCGATTATGAACTGCGTCACGGCGAGGCCGTTGCGATTGGCGTGGCACTCGATTGTTTCTATTCACAACGCGCCCTGGAATTCCCGCTGGCTGACGTTGATCGCGTTTGTCGCTGCTTGAGAGACCTCGGGCTTCCCTTGTGGCACCCTGCCATCGACCCGCCCGATCGCTTGCTGTCAGGCTTGGAAGAGTTTCGACAGCACCTTGGCGGCAGGCTCACCATCACGTTGCTTCGCGGCGTTGGTGAAAGCGTCGATGTTCATGAGATCGACCAGTCGAAAATGCTTCTTGCCATCGAAGACTTGAGAGCTTGGGTTCGCGCGAATTCGAGCGAGATGCCGTAGCAATGGAGCGACCGCTGGGATGGATCGGCATAACGCTTTTGACACTTTGGCTCGTTCAAATCGTTGACGCCACCGTCCCCTACGACCTAGCTGCATTCGGTCTTTTTCCGAGGAAGTTGAAGGGCTTGCTTGGTGTCGTCACGATGCCGTTTCTGCACGGCGGGTTTGGCCATTTGCTTGGAAATTCCGTTTCGCTAGG
>JBCCOI010000750.1:0-3310 GCA_039025515.1 Planctomycetota bacterium | reverse complement strand
CGATCTGTCATCGATCGATTTTGCGGACGTTGATTCAACCGGCGACCTGACGGTGACGCTGGCAACGTCGACCGGTGGCCAGTTGACTTTGGCGGCCGATGGGACTGTGACGTTCGGCGGTACTGCTACATCGCGTACGGTTACGGGCACGCTGGCTAATCTCAATGCCTACTTTGATGTTGCGAGCAATATTCAGTATCTCCACGGCACGGCAAACACGGAAGGCGATAACGCCGATACCATCACGATATCAATTAGCGATGGAATTGCGACGGCCAATCTCGGCTCGGTCAACGTCGATATCTCAGGCGTAAACGACGATGACGAGCAAATCACCACGAACACGGGGATGACCATCGCTGAGGATGCAACTGGTGTTGTGATCACTCAAGCGATGTTGGAGACGACGGCTGGCGACAACACACCCGACGAACTGACTTACACACTTGAGAATCCGCCGACAAGCGGAACGCTTAGACTGAGTGGATCAGCTCTCGACGAATTTTCGACGTGGACGCAGGCTGACATCAACGCGGGCAACCTGACTTATGATCAAGATGGGGCGTCATCGGCCTCCGACGGATTTAGCTTCTTTGTTTCGGATGGTGTTGGACTGTTCGAGACAGATCAATTCTTCATCACAATCACGCTTGCCAACACCGACGATGAAGCGATCTCGACGAATACGGGCGTCATAGTCAACGAAGGGTCGACCGGTGGTGTGATTACTCAGGCAATGCTGGAGACAACCGCTGGGGACAACACGCCTGCCGAGCTGACCTACACGCTGACCACTGCACCAACTAATGGGACACTCCGACTCAGCGGGGCGGCTCTCTCAGTGAGCGGAACATGGACCCAGGCAAACATCAATGCCAATGCCCTGACTTACGACCACGACGGCAGCGAGACCACATCCGATAGCTTCGGCTTTACGGTGTCGGACGGTGCGGGAAACAGCCCATCGGGAACGTTTGCTGTCACCGTCACGCCGGTCGATGACACGGCTCCGGTGTTGGCCAGTGGGATTGCTTACGAAGGGCGCGTCGTGCTTACGTTTACCGAGGGTGAGTCCACGCCATTGAGCGGAACGAGCGGGTTCACGATTCAAATTGACGGGACGACGGTGCCAGTGCTTGCCGGCGTCTGGGATGGGCTGCAACTGACGCTGTTCTTTGATGGGGTGAACTTCGAGGACCAGACCGTGACGGTCGCGGCCACCAGCTCCAACGTACAGGATGCGGCGGGGAATTCGCTGGCCGACTTCTCGGCGGTGAGTGTGGGGAATAGCAGTGATTTCGTTTTGCCGACCGCACAGCAAGTAGAAAGCGGTGTCGTCTTCGGAGATGCCAGCTCACTGACGGGAACTTTGGTTGCTTCAAGTAACGAAGTGATCGTCGGTTCATTCTCTGCAGACGCATTGGCTCAGTTATCGCCTTTAAAAATCTCAATCAACTCACCACTTGACGCCAAGGGTTTAGAGTTGGTTGCCGGAGTCGATTACAAATCAGGAGCCGGCTCGCCTGGAGTTCCATTGCGTGTTTCGCTTGCAGACATTACGGGAATTTCAGCAAATGACTCATTGACGTTTGGGGCAACGCTAAATGACGGATCGACGATTCAAGTCGAAGGAACTGCGGTCGATATCAGCGGAACGCTTTACGCGGAATTTGTCCTCGACAGAGCAGACCATTTGAGCATCACGGGTGGTCAGTCCGGTCGCTGGGGAATGAACCACATTAGTGCGGAAGGAATCGCCACACCACTGAAGGCAGACGCGCTCTTGGATGTGCTTAGGGGGCATGCGGCTTCCGAGGTGGCTTCATGATCGCGACCGATGAAACGATTGAAGCCTCGATGAGAGAAGGAGATCGCCAACGCGATCGAGCTGCCGCCCGGTCTCGTCGCACCTATGCGTCCGTCGCAGATGTAGGTGCGATTCCGGAAACGAAAGACCCGGAACGTAGAGAAACGTGCAAAAACGATTTGTTACTGTTCTTGCAGACGTACTTTCCAGAATCGACTGGTCTTTCGCCATTCAGCCCCAAGCAAGTCGAGATCATCAGGCGGATTGAGCGCTGCGTACTCAAAAGCGGTCGCGTTCTGAACTTGATGCCTCGAGGGTTTGTAAAGTCGACAATCAGTGAGAACGCAATCCTTTGGATGGCTTTGTATGGGCACCGTCGATACGTGCTCTTTCTTGGGGCAACCGAAGAAGATGCAGAGACAGCGATCGAGTCGATTCAAACCGAACTGGAAGAAAACGAACTATTGGAAGAAGACTTTCCAGAAGTTTGCATTCCAGTTCAGAAGATCGAGGGCAAGTCACAGAGGTGCGCGAGCCAAACGTACCAGGGCGAACGCACAAAGATGAAATGGGCCAATGGCCTGATTGTCCTCCCATCGATTGAGGGCAACGAGTCGTTTGGTGTTCGCGTTGCATCGCGCGGACTGCTGGCTTCAATGAGAGGTCTACGATTCAAGAAGAACGGCAAGAACGTCCGCCCCGATTTTGTTGTGATTGACGATCCCCAGACGGACGACTCTGCAAAGAGCCCAACCCAAACCAAGGTGAGAAAACGCAAGATCCAGAAAAGCGTTTTGCGGCTTGGCGGGCATGGAAGGCAAGTCAGTGTCGTGATCAATGCAACCGTCATTGAAGAAGACGATTTGGTTGATCAGCTTGGAGATCCGCAACAGCATCCTGAATGGCAGTCTGTTCGCGTTCCGATGCTTCACCGTTTACCCGACAATTTGGATACGCGGTGGCTTATTGATTATGCGAAGATCCGCCGAGACTATGACCCGGACGATCTGGATGGACAAGAGCGTGCGAAGAATCTTTCAACGGAGTACTACTGGACTCACCAAGAGGTAATGGACCTCGGCTCACAGCCAGAATGGGAGAACATTCAACTTGAGCCCGATGAGATCTCCGCGACTCAGCACGCGATCAACATTTTGATTGATGATGGTCCAGAAGTCTTCGCATCGGAGTGTCAAAATAGGCCTGAACGCCAAGGATCAAATGCCGTTTTGTCGTTGAACCGGCAGCTATTGAATGACCGACTGAATGGGTTTGGCCGAGGGATGGTGCCGGACGGTCGTGGTCATGTTGTTTTTCACATCGACGTTCACGATGAGCTGCTTTATTGGTCAGCGGCCGCAGTGGGATCAGATTTCACTGGATCGTTACTCAGCTTTGGCACTTGGCCACAACAACCCATTCCTTGGTTTACCCTTCGCAGTGCTCCAGTCAAGTTGAGTGATCGGTACGAAGGCAATGTCGATGAATGCATCAAGCAGGGTG
>JBCCOI010000749.1:0-3315 GCA_039025515.1 Planctomycetota bacterium | reverse complement strand
CATGCAAGACGCCGAAAAGCTGGCACTCGACTATTTTGACCTCGATCGAGACCGCTTTATGCAACGCTGGATGCCAGGTCGCGGAGCTGAATTCCGACGGCAGGCGACCGGCGAAACCTGGTCCCGCATCGTCGATGCATTGGGCAATGCAACGCAAGAGCAGATTGTTCGGGACAACCGCGAACAAACAAACGTTCTCGTTTTGGCTGGACCAGGCTCTGGTAAGACCCGCGTGCTCGTCCATCGCATCGCATACCTCGTAAAGATCAAGCGGGAAGATCCAAGGGGCATCTTGGTTCTTGCCTACAATCGGCATGCTGTTGCGGAGATCCGGGAAAGACTTCGTCAGCTCATTGGGGATGAGGCACGCTTTGTAGCCATTTCAACGATCCATTCTCTGGCCATGAGACTCGTCGGAGCCAGCTTCGCCGGCCGCGATAGTGCAGATCGCCAGGACTTCGACACTCTCCTTCTTGATGCCGTCAAACTCGTCCGTGGAGATGGATTGGACAAGACTGCGGCAGAAGCTCTGCGCGAGACGCTGGTGCAGGGGTACCGCTGGCTCTTGGTCGATGAGTATCAGGATGTAGGACCGGAGGAGTATGCGCTCATTGCCGCCGTTGCCGGACGCAGTCTAGACGATCCGGATCTGAGGATAAGCCTATTTGCCGTCGGCGACGACGATCAAAACATCTACTCGTTCTCCGGTGCATCGGTCCGTCACATTCGGCAATTCGAAGAAGATTATTCCGCGAAACCAGTCTACCTCACAGATAACTATCGTTCCTCGCAACATATAATCACAGCGGCAAATGCTGTGATCGAACGGTCCGGCGATCGAATGAAAATGGATCATCCAATAATCATCGACGAAGCCCGCCGAAAGGACCCGGCGGGCGGCGCAATGTCTGACCTCGATCCCGTGGCTCAAGGCCGGGTGCAGATTCTGGAATGTCCAACCGGAAATGACGCTCAAGCGATGGCTGCGCTGGACGAATTGCAGCGGCTGTCTCGTCTGATTCCTGATTGGAGTTGGTCGCGAACGGCGATCATCTCGCGGGATTGGCAAAAACTCTCACCAGTGCGGGATTACGCTGAGGCGTTGGGTATTCCAGTAGAGGTTGCCAACGAGCGGTTGCCTGGCATTTGGCGTATGCGCGAGATGCAGGACTTCATCGCAGGGCTGCGCGACGTACGAGGCGACCTCCTCAGGATTACTGATCTAACTGAAGAGCTTAATCGGATCCCTTCTTCGCGATGGACAAACCGGATTGGGGAAGGTCTTGGCCTTCTCGCAAGGGAAATCGACAACCGCGCGCTTCCCGCTGAGGACATCATCGAATGGCTTGCAGAGTGGGCAGACGAGGCTTGGGGTGAGCAGCGTGGCCTTAAGCTCGTGACCGCGCACAGTGCAAAGGGCCTAGAATTCGATGATGTGATTATTCTCGACGGAGGCTGGGAACGGCCAGGTAAGAACGAGGATCAAGATGCGCCCCGTCGACTCTTTTACGTTGCGATGACGCGCGCTCGCCGAAATCTGATCGTTATGAGCAACGATAACCACGAGTATCTCCCAACGCGATCGCCATCGATTGTCAATCGGACTGTTGCCCCGGATGTCGGTGCATTCCCGAAACCGAGACGCTTCTTTCAGTCAGCTGAAGCGCGTATGGTCGACTTATCGTTCGCTGGTCGCCTACATGAGACCAACCCTTCACTACGGGCGATTTCCGAAGCACGGATAGGTGACCCGCTCACACTGAAGTTTCAGGAGAACGGAGTGTGGGCTCTAGCAGATGCCAAAGGTCGCGTTCTGGGACGCATGGCAAAGAAGAACTATTCGGCGCCCGACAATGCAAAATTTGCCCGTGGTGAAGTTGCGGCTGTCCTGCGTCGATATCGCAATGACAACGAGGAAGCCTTCCAACATCTGCTGAAGCGAGACGAATGGGAGGTCATTGTCCCGGAATTAGTCTTTGAAGAGTCCATATGAGTTTCGGGATCTTCATACATCGTACGGACTCTATCTACGACGACGTGCCGTCGGAGAGATACCAGTTTCCGAAGCAATACCTATCGCGAGCGCAGCAGTGCGAGGGCGATTGGGTCGTCTATCTTGAACCCAGCAAAGTGAAGGACACCAAAGGCTATTTCGCCGTAGCCAAAGTGCAAGAGATAATCCCCGACCCTCGAAGCGAGGACATGTACTTGGCGATTATTGAGCCCGGAACTTACCTCGATTTCGGCGATCCGGTGCCATTCCGAAGCGAAGAAGGCTTGGCTGAACGTGGGCTCCTCAATGATCGAGGGGGGATTTCTGGCCGTGCGCAAGCTGCAGTACGGGTACTGTCGCCAGACGACTTCTCAAGAATCGTAACGCTTGGACTGGGACAAGAAGTGGATACCTTGCCAAGAACCGATCTGAACGTTGCGCCGGATGGGTTCCGCGAGCCGGAGGCGACTTACCGACACTTTTCGGCAAGAGAACGTGTCGAACAACTGAGCAACCGAGCGGTTCGCGACCGGAACTTTAGAAGAAACGTCCTCCGCGCATATGGAGAACGCTGCGCTGTGACTGGACTGCGTCTTATCAACGGTGGCGGACGGGCGGAGGTTGAAGCAGCGCACATAAGACCCGTCGAACGTGACGGTCCAGATATTCTAGGCAACGGAATCGCGCTAACCGGCACAGTGCATTGGATGTTTGACCGCGGTCTTGTCGGGCTTTCGGACGATCTGACAGTAATGATCTCTCGACAAAGCAATGACCCAGAAGCTGTCGGGTCGATGATCAACAGTACCGGAAAACTCTTAGCTCCGGCTCGAGCGGCTGACCGGCCTCGAAGTGAGTTTCTGGCTTGGCATCGAGCGAACATTTTCAAGCAATGAATGCTCCGTGCGGGCAGCAAGGAGATCGCTGTGAACGGCCCATAGCTGCCGCTGAAGTTGAAGCCAAATGCTGCGACGCAGCTTCTCCAAAGCAGACGTTGATCACCTGAGCCCAGTCGCATTGGCTCCAGGCAACGATAGCAGGTCTCAATACTGTTTCCACGACCTCCCGCCCAAAAATACGACAGCAATCATTGTGGACGTAACTTCTCCACTATGCGATGAAAAGGCCGATGGTGGTCGGCTCAACGTGAGCCGACTGAAAAGGGAATGCGGTGAGGGTCACGGCCCAAATCCGCAACTGCCCCCGCAACTGTGAGCGGCGAGCGACCCCGAGGTAAACCACTGGACCGGATGGGTTCGGGAAGGTTCGGGCGAGCGGCGACCCGCGAGTCAGGAGACCTGCCATCTCCGGTGCGAGATCTT
>JBCCOI010000748.1:0-3316 GCA_039025515.1 Planctomycetota bacterium | reverse complement strand
GTTTGTGGGTGCCGGTTCTGGAGGTGCAAAAAAACCTCCACGATCATCACCATCCGAAACCGTTTGAAAGTGTGTTTTTCCAGTGTTGGAGCTGAAGGTATCGTTCGTTTCATATCCAGAGTCATCGGTGCCTCGAGCGGGAGCCGCAGTGACATCAAGGCCATTGCTCCGCATTTGTGTTCGGGCGATCGTTCTCTCTTTGGAATCGGATCGACGGGTCGCGACCGTTCCGGCTTCGGGGTCGACTTGTGGAACTTGGGTCGAACCTTCAACGACCGTTTGGTCGCTCACGACGGTTTTGCGACCGCGAGTCGGCGACGTATCTCCAGAGACTTCGAAGTCGGACGAGTCGTGATCGTCTTCCTCTTTCTCAGTGTCGTAGAGCGTCTTCTGACGGTTGAGTCCCTCCCGCATGGCTTTGAGCCGATTCATGGTCGCCAGTGCGGTCGGTGGCCGATTCATTGCCTCTTTCTCCAGCAACTCATCGACGATCTGGACGATATCCTCGGGTATTTCTGGGTCGACCATGTCCAACGGAACATGCTTTTGATGTTGCACTGCGGCAATCACTTCGGTGATGTTTTTACCGCGAAACGGAGGTCGGCCGATCAACATGGAGTACAAAACACAGCCGAGCGAATAGAGGTCCGTTCGCGCGGTGACGCCTTGTTCAGACGCCTGCTCGGGTGCCATGTAGTCGGCAGTTCCCATGATCGATCCGGCAGCCGTTTGGCTATAACCGAAGATCTTGCTAATCCCGAAGTCCACGAGTTTGATCTTTCCGTCTTCCGCAAACAGAAGGTTGGCAGGCTTCAAGTCACGGTGAATGACGCCGAGATCGTGCGCGTGTTTGAGTGCCGCACAGATTTCAATTGCGATGTCTAAGGCCGTCGCCCAGGCGAGTTTCTTTTCCTTGCGAATGAGCTGCTGCAGCGAAGGCCCTTTGACGTACTCCATGGAGTAGAAAAGCATTCCCTGCTCTTCTCCGTATCCGATCAGTCGAACGATGTTGTCATGGTTTAATCGTTTGAGCGTCTCGACTTCGGTGTGGAACCTGCGGCGGAACCGCATCTCGTCAGAGATCTGCGGAGAAATCAGTTTGATTGCGACGTGCTGATTCGATTTCGCGTGCCGGCCTTCGTAGACCGTCCCCATGCCGCCTTTGCCAAGCGTTTCACCGACTCGGTAGGGACCCAGATATTCAGGCGGCTTCATTCGGAAATCAACACGGAATCGCGACGATCGGAAAAGACCTATGGTAAACGGAGTCGGTTCCGATTGGCGAGTGCCTCACAGATGATTGCAATTCCAATTCGACCCTGAATTTTCTACGATTTTGGCATGAACACCCAGGAAACTGCCAAATCAGAAGATCGACGCGGGCAGGGTTCATGGAATCTGCGATGGGTCATTCTCCTCTCAGCATTGCTTCCATGGTTGGCTCAGCCGCCCTTTGCCCTTTGGCCGATTTCACTTTTGGCCGTCGTTCCATTGCTTTGGCTATCGAACCGCCCCACGATCTCACGTCGTGAGTTTCTTGGACTCTACGCGGCATCGGCGATCTACTGGGCCACAACGCTGCAAGGGTTACGGCATGCCCATCCGTTGATTTATCCCTGTTGGCTCGTGTTGGCGGGCTACCTTGGGATTTACCCCGTGCTGTTCGTGCTGGTGCTGCGACGCGTTCGACGTTGGATGCCGCTAGAACTGGCGGCGCCGATGGTCTGGGTGGCCGCAGAATGTCTGCGCAATTACCTGCTGACAGGGCTCTCCGCCGCGATGCTTGGGCACTCACTTGCGGACATACCTGCGCTGATTCAAATCGCTGATTTGGGCGGAACGTATTTAGTCTCGGCGATGCTGATTGTTGTCAACGTCGCGATTTTTCAGGCAGTCGTTCATCGCCAAGCCTTACTCCATGCGATGCCCGCGATCGGGCTAATGCTGGTCGTGGTTGCCTTCAGTTATCTCTACGGCCGCATGCGATTAGCCGAAGAAACCACTCCGGGCTCGACAACGTTTGCTCTGATCGGTCGCAACGAAGTCGTCGAATACATACAAGACAAAGACCGCCAGATCGAACTCTATCAAGCTTACGCGAGGCAATCGGAGGCGTCCCTCCGAAACACCGATCGCGTCGTCGATGTGGTGGTGTGGCCGGAATCGATGTTTACCGCCGACCTGGCTTGGAACGTCGGCGATGGCAATTCAAGAATAGCCGAAGCGGAGGGGCTGACTCCGGCGGAGGTGCGACAGTCTTTGCAATCGAGCCGAGATTCCTTCGAGATGCGGGCACGGTCGTTGCAATACTATTTGTCAGAATCAAACACATTCACCGAAGCCTCTTCCACTTCCGAGTTGCAGGTCGCACGCAAGATTCCGCACCTGTTGGTTGGTTGCGGCGTGATCAACTATGGGGATGAGGTTGAACCTCACAGCGGCGTCGTACACATCGATTCAAACGGACGTGTGGCGGAGTGGTATGCCAAGATGCATTTGGTGATGTTCGGCGAATACGTGCCGATCGTGTCTTCGATTCCCGGCATTCGCAGTTTGGTGCCGGGTAACATGGGACTCACGGCGGGAGACGGGCCGCGACCCATGAATGTGGATGGTTATTCCGTTTGCCCCAACATCTGCGTCGAGACGGCCGTCGAACGTGTTACAGTCAATCACTTCAGGACGCTGCTCAGATCCGAGCAACCTTTGCCACACGCCGTTGTGTCGGTTTCGAACGATGGCTGGTTCGACGATTCGAGTGTCGTCCAGCACCATAAACGCTGTGCGCAACTGGTCGCAGTCGCCACTCGACGAGATATCCTCTCTGCCGCCAATAATGGACCAACCGTTTGGATTGATCGCTTCGGGCAAGTCGTCGAGGAGCTTCCGCAAGGCCAATCTGGGGCGGTAATCGCGACGCCGCCGCGAAACCAACCGGTCAGCATTGCCGTCCGTTACGGTGATTGGCCGGTCCGTTTCGTGTCACTTCTTGTTCTTGTGATCGCGGTTGTCCCCAGTCGTCACGAGAGCGTGGGCGATGCATCTTCGTAGGCCCCCTGAAAATTACGCTTTTCACCCTTTGAACGAATTATCGAGAATTGACGAAACGGATAGCCAGCCCCGACGATAATAGACGACGCACAAGCCAACACCCTGCCACTCAGTTGGACGCGGTGTCTTTGATTTCGCTTGTCACCTTGTAGAAAGCTTGAGGAATGATCGATGCGCCCCCAGGATCGCCGAATTTTCTGTGAGGCGGCGTTTCAAAACCGAGTTTGGATTCTTGTGCGCCGAACGAATCCCGCATCACTCGCCT
>JBCCOI010000747.1:0-3317 GCA_039025515.1 Planctomycetota bacterium | reverse complement strand
TTCCAGATTTCGAAGCGTGACAAGAAACACGTATCCGGGCGATTGGCTCAGTTGGTTAGAGCGCTGCTTTCACACGGCAGAGGTCACTGGTTCGAATCCAGTATCGCCCACTTGTCTTCCTCGCTTTTCTTGCGAGTCTTGCTCCAGAAGATACCTCTTTCGGTACCCTATTCTGGAGCGATCCATGCCACGACAGCCAAAGCCGTACTACCGCAAAGTCCAGAAGCGGTGGGTCTGCACGATTGATGGACGCCGCATCACATTGGGCGTAAGCAAGCAGCAGGCAATGGAGAAGTACCATGCCCTCATGCTCGATCGGCAGTCCGTTCGCGCTGAACTTTGCACCGTATACGAGCTCACTCAAAGCTACTTGGATTGGGTGCGCGAAAATCGGAAGCCGGTCACCTACGACAAGCACAAGCACTACCTCAAGAGTTTCATCGAGACGACTGGGAGGACGCTGAAGCCTGCCGCTCTCAAGCCACACCATCTGACCAAGTGGACAAACAAGGATTCCTGGAACTCCACGAGCCGCAACGATGCAATCACGATTGTGCAACGCATGCTGAATTGGTCTGTCGATCAGGGCTATTTGGCAGTGAGCCCAATCCCGCGGATGAAAAAACCAAAATCGAAGCGTCGCGAAATCGTCTACACCCTCCCCCGGCAGGATACCAACAGTTGCGGTTTTCCCCGCGTTTGAAGCATGTTGCTAGTCGGGCGCTGCAGAATCGTATGCAGTTGGCAACCACTGTTAAACGGTGCCAACATAAAACATGGTTATTCCGTGGAAAAAAGGTTGACGCTTTCGGGTGCTTCCGTATTCTTACCGCAACGCAATCGGACTGTGGTCTATCTCACGTCGACTGACCATGGTTCCCTTGTAAGGGCTTCCCATCGCCGGCAGTTGCTTGCAACCAGGTTGTTCAACATTCGTGCTATCCATGCGCGTGGTTGATTCATCCCGGTTGGAAGCACCTTCCTTCTCGGCGAGCGTTTCCGATCGGGTTCATTGACCCTTTCTTCAATCGGAAACATGCAAAAGGAAAATCAGGTTGCGGCCCCATTGGCTGTCAGTCGGCGGGATGCGGCTCATCTTCTCGGAATCTCGGTCCGAACACTTCAGGACCTAACCAAAGCCGGAAAGGTTAAGTCTTTCCGCGTCGGAGTTCATCACCGATACCGCGTTGCCGAATTGCAGCGGTACATGGTGGCGGCGGAAAAAGCAGCCTCAAGGAAAGAGGCTCAATCGTGAGCATTCAAGTTTGCAATGCACGCGGTTGGCTCTCAGCGGGCGTAAGCGTGGTGCCTGTCATGCTGGACGGCAGCAAGAGGCCCGCGAGGGCTTGGAAGCCCTACATGAAGCGGCTTCCCACTGATGAAGAACTGGTCGAGTGGTTCGCCCATGGCGGCGTCGGATTCGGTCTTGTCTGCGGTGTCGTGAGTTCCGGTCTTGAGGTGATCGACTTCGATCTGGATCCAGACCGAGTGTTCTGGTCTTGGTGGTCGGAAATTCCGCTATCGATTCGCTCGCGGCTTCCTGTCGTTGAAACCGGCGGGGGTGGTTATCACGTCATGTATCGATGCGAACGGGTGTGCGGCAACAAAAAGATTGCAACGCCCAGAGGCACATCGAAGCCTTACATCGAAACGCGCGGCGAGGGCGGATACATCATTGGTGTCGGCAGTCCTGTATGCGTCCATGAATCCTGCAAACCCTACATTCAGGTGATGGGGCCTGAGTTGCCGGAGAACATACCGGTGCTAACGGTAGAAGAGCGGAAGCTGCTTTGGCAATTGGCAAGAACGTTCGACGAAGCCGAGACGCTGGAGGACGAAAAGCGAGCGGCAGAGAAGAGCCTGTTCCCTTCGCAGTGCATCAACCTTGATTTAACGACGCCGTGGGATGACTTCGACGCCCGTGCTGACTGGTCGGACATCCTGCAGCCCCACTACTGGAGTACGCGTGACGGACGCGACTGGACACGCCCGGGAAAGGACTTCGGTCGTTCGGCCCGGGTTGTGATCTCGAATAAGACCGGGTGCGAAGTGCTTCGCGTGTTCACGTCATCGGCGTATCCCTTTAAGCAAAACAAAACCTACGGCAAGTTCAGTGCGTTCGCACTTCTTGACCACGAAGGCGACCGCAGCAAAGCGGCAAAGGAAGCAATCAAGCTTGGCTACGGGAGGGGTTATGAGAGTTGTCTCTGAGGAATTCGCCCCGGATGTCGAATCGATTACGGAAAGGCATAAGTTTGCTTCGGCTCTTGAGTTCATCGAAGAGCATCCGAAGCTAGCCGAGCCGATTGTCGATGGGCTTTTCCGTCGCGGTGAAACCGTCAACGTCATCGGTTCGACCAAGATGGGTAAAAGTTGGTTGATGCTTGGATTGGCTCTCTCGATCGCCGATGGTCGCCCGTGGCTCGGACGTTCAACAGAACAGGGCAAGGTCGCACTCATTGATAACGAGCTGCAACCGGCAACCCTCTCGGGACGAATTAAACGCGTTGCTAGCGCGATGATGGTCGAGGATGACATTCTACGCAGCAACCTTTCCATTCTGTCGTTACGTGGAAACCTTGCAGGCCTGCGTGAGCTTCAGGAGCCACTTGAGAATCTGGATGGTGTCTCGATGGTTGCAATGGATGCGTTCTATCGATTCATCCCCAAGGGCTTGTCTGAGAACGACAACGCAGGCATGACTCAGATGTACAACATGATTGACGCGTTAGCTGGATCACTGGACGCCGCGTTCGTGTTGAACCATCACAGTTCGAAAGGGGATCAATCCGGAAAGCGCGTCACCGACGTCGGAAGCGGTGCGGGTTCAATCAGCCGAGCGACTGACACTCACCTAATCATCCGAGAACACAAAGACCCATCGCTCGCGGTTCTTGATGCGACACTGAGGTCGTTCCCGCCAGTTGAACCGCAATCGCTCAGGTTTGAGTTTCCGTTGTGGGATCAGGTTTCCGACGAACCCGAGTTGAAAAGGCAGAAGCCATCTGGAGCGGAAAAGCAGGAGTCACTCAATCGGGAAGCGGATTCAGCGGTGCGAAAGGTGCTCGGTGAATCCCCAATCCCAATGACTCGTAACCGTTTGGCTGAGAAGTGCGGCATGGGTCCTGGTCGCGTCAATGCGTCATTGTTCCGGCTGGCCGATGAGATCCTTGAGTCCCAGCGACAGAACCCCAAAAACAAGAACGCCACGATAGATGTCTTCGAATTGAAGCCCCGTGGGAATGAATCATGAGTCCGTGGGTGATCCTGTTTATATCCCCACGCACGACCCCTAAAGGGTGTCGTGGCGTGGGAAT
>JBCCOI010000746.1:0-3318 GCA_039025515.1 Planctomycetota bacterium | reverse complement strand
GGGTCGTAATCGAGATCCTTGATCGCTTTTTCCACTTGTGCTGGAGTGAAGACACCGGCTTTTGACAAACGGCTCAGCGTGGCAATCGTGATCGACTCCGCATCGACCTCGAAGTGTCGCCGAAGAACTTCTCTGGTCTCGCTTCGCCCCATGCCGTCGGTGCCAAGAACAAAGTAGTCGCCGGGGATCCAAGGGGTCAGTTGCTCGCCGAGGGCACGCACGTAATCGCTCGCCGAAATGAAGGGCCCTTCGACTCCTTCGAACAATTTCTCGACGTAGCTCTTCCGCGGTTCCGAAGTCGGGTGCAGCATGTTCCAGCGATCACACGCGGCGGCATCACGGCGAAGTTCCGTGTAGCTAGTCACGCTCCAAACGTCGCTTGCAATGCCGTACTGTTCGGCAAGCATCTCTTGGGCCTCTAGAACGCAGTTCAAGATCGCACCACTCCCGAAGAGTTGTACGCGTGCCTTGGCACCCTCGACATCACGACTTCGGAACTTGTACATGCCTTTCACGATGCCTTCTTCGCATCCGTCGGGCATCGCGGGGTGGTCGTAGGGATCGTTCTCGCTCATCAAGTAGTACATGCACTGCTCGCCTTCGGCGTACATCTTCTGCAGCCCGTGCTGGATGATGACGACCACCTCGTACGCGAACGCGGGGTCGTAAGAGCGAACGGTCGGAAACGCGATCGCGTTTAGCAGACTGTGACCGTCTTGATGCTGCAGCCCCTCGCCGTTCAGCGTTGTGCGTCCAGCGGTACCACCGATCAGGAAGCCCTTGGCACGCATGTCGGCCGCAGCCCAGATCAGATCTCCAATCCGTTGAAAGCCAAACATGCTGTAGTAAATGTAAAACGGAATCATGTTGACTCCGTGGCAGCTATACGCCGTGCCTGCCGCATTGAAGCTAGACATCGATCCCGCTTCGGTAATGCCTTCCTCAAGGATCTGCCCGTCCTGAGCCTCCTTGTAGAACGTCACCAATTCCGAATCGACGGGCTCGTAGAGCTGGCCCGCGTGAGCATAGATTCCGAACTGACGGAACATGCCTTCCATGCCGAACGTCCGCGATTCGTCGGGAACGATCGGAACCATGTACTTCCCGATCTTCTTGTCTCGACACAGGGCGACGAGTGTTTGCACAACCGCAAACGTTGTACTGATTCCTTCCTTTTCGAGCTTGCCCCTTAGCTTGGCCAGATCACCCAAAGATGGGACTTCAAGGGTCGGGTGCTCCGTAGGGCGCGACGGCAAATAGCCACCCAGGGCCTCTCGACGCTCCTTTAAATAGCGGATCTCGTTGCTGTTCTCTGGTGGCCGATAAAACGGCGTCCGAATGACCTCTTCATCACTAATCGGTATGCCGAACCTCGAACGGAACTCGATGAGCTCGTTCTCATTCATTTTCTTAGCATTGTGTGCGATGTTTCGACCTTCGCCGGCTTCTCCCAGGCCGTAGCCCTTGATCGTCTTGGCGAGAACAACGCTCGGTTTCCCGTTGTTCATTTCGGTTGCTCGCTTGTAGGCGGCATACACCTTTTCAGGATCATGCCCACCGCGACCAAGCTTCTCGAGTCTTTCGTCGCTGTATGTCGAGACCAGCTCCAGCAGTTCCGGATACTTTCCGAAGAAATGCTCACGGATGTAGCTGCCCGGCATTCCCGTGTACTTCTGATACTGCCCGTCAACCACTTCACCCATCCGCTTGGCTAGCAGACCCGACGAATCACGCGCGAGTAGCTCATCCCAGTCCCGACCCCAGATGACCTTGATGACGTTCCACCCAGCGCCCCGGAAGATCGATTCGAGCTCCTGGATGATCTTGCCATTCCCGCGAACGGGCCCGTCCAAACGTTGCAGGTTGCAGTTAATGACAAAGATCAAATTGTCGAGCTTCTCACGCGAAGCGAGACCGATCGCGCCTAACGTTTCGGGCTCATCACACTCCCCGTCGCCAAGGAACGCCCAGACCTTTTGGCCGCTCGTGTCTTTTAAGCCACGGTCGCGCAGGTATTCATTGAAGCGAGCTTGATAGATCGCCATGATCGGCCCCAAGCCCATGGAAACCGTCGGATACTCCCAAAAGTCCGGCATCAGCCAGGGGTGTGGGTAGCTGCTCAGTCCGCCACCGGGTGAAAGTTCGCGTCTGAAGTTTTCCAGCTTCTCCCTACTGAGGCGGCCTTCCATGAAAGCACGCGAGTACATCCCGGGCGAAGCGTGGCCTTGGAAGTAAACCGAATCTCCGCTGTATCCGTCTTCGCCGCGACCACGGAAAAAGTGGTTGAATGCAACTTCGTAAAGCGTCGCGCTGGAAGCAAACGTGCTGATGTGACCGCCGATTCCACCACCGCGATTGTTCCCGCCGACGACCATCGCCATCGCGTTCCAGCGAATGTACGACTTAATCCGCCGCTCGATGTCACGGTTACCCGGATAGGCCGGTTGCTCGTGAACCGGGATGGTATTGAGGTACGGTGTCGTCGTGTCGGCCGCCGCGACGACGCCTTCCTGTGCGGCTCGATCACGCAGTTTTTCGAGCAGGAATCGAGCTCGTTCGGGGCCTTTGCTTTTCAGCACGTATTCAAGCGAGGACAGCCATTCATTCGTTTCCGCGCTGTCGACATCCACCTGAGCCTTTCTTTCAACTTCACCAAGTTGCTTCAGTTCGTCAGGGGAGATGGTTTTTGAATCCGACATAAAGCTCTGCTTTTCGAGTCAGCTTGCCTGGTGATCCCACTCAGTTCATTCGTTTCATCCTTCATGGAAGGGTAGCTCTGGGGAAACGAGTTCGACAAGAGGAGCCCCCCAACCAAACCGATTTCGTTCCCCGAGGGCGGCGGTTCCTTCCGGGCCTCTGAAACGGCCAAAAGGCGAATAATCTAACACTGCAGAAACATAAGAGAAGGTTCAACACCGCTAAGGCAGTTAACAAGCGATGTGAAGGGGAAGTTCCAGAAGGACCTTCGGCTTGTGGCTGAATTGCGTCATCGTTGACGCAGGATTGGCAGGCCAGAGGCTCCTGAACTCCGTCGGAGCGTCGCACTCCCGGTTTCTGATCGGAATCGATAAGTTCTTCGGCTTTGCCGGAACGACGCCACATTGGGTGCAAGCGAAATGGACCATCAAAACGTCGGAAACTCGCATCCCCCGGGTGATAATCGATCGGGCATTGTTCGGGCGGTCGTCACAGGAGCTTGCACCCAATGTGGCGTCGTTCCGGCAAAGCCCGATCGATTATCACCCGGGGGATGCGAGTTTCCGACGTTTTGATGGTCCATTTCGCTTGCACCCAATGTGGCGTCGTTCCGGCAAAGCC
>JBCCOI010000745.1:0-3319 GCA_039025515.1 Planctomycetota bacterium | reverse complement strand
TTTGAAGCGGATGGTGGGTTCTCCTGGTATTGACGCCGGGTCACCGCTCACTGGTGAAGAATAGCTCGCTTCGGCTAAACTGGTCTACAGTTTGGCACCCTGTGATTACGGAGGAAGCGGTGCCGCCAATCCGCATACGTTAGGCGGCGGCAGTCATCACAGATGCAAACCGATCCGAATTCCAAAGCCAAGCTATTGGGCGTACCACGTCGAGACCGAGTTCGCGACGCAAACTTCCTGCGTCTTCGCGTTATATCACCGCCATAACCGGTGGGAATCTAGCTTGATGGGTTGGGTCGACGTCCACTATCCCTGCGACGGCGAATACAAACTGTGCGTTCGCGCATGCCTCGATCCAAAACTCACCAAGTTTTCATCGTCCAATAATTTCGGTGGCAACCCCAGCAAAACAACTCGCAAGTTGATGGCTCGCTTGCTCGAAGATGTGCGCCGTTTACTTGGTGTCGCCGAGGATTGCACATGGCATGTCGGCATTCAGGACCGGGGCATCGGGACCTATGAATGCGATACACCAAACGGGTGCTAGTCGCCGCCTAACATGGTTTTTACGCTAGGACTTCGGCACACTTGCGTTTGTTGTGCATGCCTCGCCGAGGTGGTAAACTTGTTCGTAGTTCAAGCCGCTCACTGAAATCATGGGCGGTGTCGTAAAAACCTTCCGTTAGCCGCTCCGAGATCATGTCGATTCACGCGTTATCTCTGCATCCGGCTGACCCTGCCTTCAGACCGCCACCCGATTTCGCCGACAAGCTGCGCCTCCTTGACTTCCTCGGTGATGAGTTCGACTATTTCGGCGATGTCCGTTTTCGTCCCGGAACTTCGTTCTTCGACCTTATCCGTTTTGAACGCACTCACAACGTTATCGAACTCAGGCCCGCTGCTGACGGCCTAACAGAGCTACCTCCGCAGGACAGCAGAAGCTTTGTACAAATCGAGCTGTCTTCGTCAGAGGAAACGGGCGTTACGTGCGGTTGCAATATCCGCGATCCGTTGTGTCCCGTCTGTGCAAATCCGGTAGGAGATTGGGGCGATTTGATTGGCGTTTGGCACGATACAAATGCACAATCTAACTGCCCTGAATGCGGCCACGGATGCACAATCCCCGATCTCAACTGGCAGCATGTCGCGGGGTTTGCCCGTTACTGGATCACGATTCAGCAAATCTACGAAGGCGAGGCTGCACCTACCGATCAATTTCTCGACTCACTTGCCGGTGCCACTGGCTGCGAATGGCGATATCTTTGGTACTATATCTAACCCCATCGCGGCGGGCGGCTAACATGGTTTTTACGCTATGCCTTCGGCACACCTTCGCTCTTTGGCAACGATCGATGGCCTTGGTACAATTTCTCGTAGTTCAGACATCGTTCGCTTGGTTTAGGACGGCGTCGTAAAAACCTTCCGTTGGCGGCCACAATGTGAATGATGATTCAAAATCTTCGCGCCGATTTCGCTTTGGTCTACGTTTTCTTCTTGGCCTAGTCTTGCTCGTTGCATGCTGCTTGGCGGTATGGAGCTGGCATGCTCAGCGCGCAACAAATCGCCAGTCCGCGATTGCGGCGATAGTTGCAGCACGCGATCCGCTTGGCTGGGACTATGATCCAGCATCGCTTATCCGTGCTGTAAACGCATTCCACTCGCTCGGACGCAAAGACGCACTAATCGCCCTCAGAGAGTTTGACGCCAAATACCCTAACGAGGGTTACTATTGCCCCCACCAATCTCTCGAATTGGTGATGCCGCTTCTATTCGACCGGCGAAATCCTGATGACAAATACCCGACACCCAAGAATTG
The DNA here is from genome assembly GCA_039025515.1 of Planctomycetota bacterium. Classification (GTDB taxonomy): domain Bacteria; phylum Planctomycetota; class Planctomycetia; order Pirellulales; family Pirellulaceae; genus Stieleria. The sequence continues at coordinate 1,503 of JBCCOI010000745.1, read as the reverse complement.
GTTTGATCCAAGTGAAGGGATCGCACTCACCGAAGATTCTTGGCGGTATTGGATCGCAATCGAAGACGGGATCCCGTTCCACACCGTTATGATTGGCGGCACGTCGGGCATGCCGGGAACACAGAGCTACTCTAATAGAGTGGGCGGACAAACACGCTCGCCTTCGAGAATCGCCAATGGTCCCTGGAGACCTTTTCGTTGCTGCCGAGAAGGTTAACTCGCAGTTCAATGGGACAAAACGACGCAAACCTTCACGTCGAATGCTGATTCCAGTGGCCGCTAGCATAGATGGTTATGAAAGAACTCGCTGTTCGGGTTGAACCATTGAGTGCCGCAAGCTTGGCAAGCTTCAAGGCATCGTCTCGGTCGGTCTTTCGCTTGACGTTCTTCCATGGCCAAGCGTCTTCAAGGGGGGAAGCGACGAGCACTCGGAGTCCCTGTTGCTGGCAGAGGTCGCTCACCCAGCCTGCCATCGAGCAGGCTTCGAAGACGACGAGATCGGCGGGGTATTCTTTGAGTAGGGCGATGAACTGAGCGGGATCGGATTCAAAGGTGAGGAACTGCTTGGAATCGGATTCGGAGTCAAAGTAGCAAGAAACAGATTTGAACTTTCCAAGATCGATGGCCAGAATAGGCAGCTGAGATCACTCCAAAAGGCTAGATCAACCGAGACTTCAATGTCGATAGCAAAAGAGACGATGGCGGATATTATTGCCCGCCAACCCGATGACAGTAGTTACGATGAAATCCTCCGCGAACTCGCTTATGCTCGCATGATCCAGCGTGGGCTAGACGACTCGGCCAACGGCCGCACCGTTACCGACGATGACATCAAGCGAAAGATCGAATCGTGGCGCAAATAGTTTGGACAATGGAGGCAGCCGATTGCCTCGAACGAATTCATGACTACATCGCGGATGACTCCGCGTCTGCGGCGTCGAATGTTGTCACTGGTATCTATGACAAAATCCAATTGCTTCGCGAACATCCTCGGATCGGTCAGCGATACGCACCGATCACTGATCGAGAAGTCCGCGAAATTCTGTATGGACACTATCGGATTCCGTATCTAATCGTTAACGATAATCGAATCGAGATTCTTGGCGTATTTCATGGTGCTATGGACATTGACCGTTATCTGAGATAGCCGGTCGCCCAACATAGATGGGTATGAAAGAACTCGCTGCTCGGGTTAAGCCATTGATAGATTACCCAAACGGTTACCCGTCAGGACATGGCAGGCCGTCAGCGAGGTGGTGCCCGAAGGTGTCGTCGTTCACGCCGCCATAGAATCTTGCTGCGGCGCGGCGAACTTCGCCGAAGAAATCATTCGGCAAACCGACTGGAACATCAGCCTTGCTCATGCCGGATACGTCCACCGGATGAGGCTTAGTGGGGGCCGATCAGCCGCTAGGAATCAACGCACTTGGGCATCCGCGACCGCGTGAGAACTCTTGGCGAGTTCCGTTACGTCAGTGGTTGATTCCGCAGTGAGTAGCACAG
>JBCCOI010000744.1:0-3350 GCA_039025515.1 Planctomycetota bacterium | reverse complement strand
CGGGAGTTACGAGAACAGAACTACATGAAGATCGTCAGTCTTGCCAACGAAGTGGTCTGAGGATCGGAGCGAATAAATCATGTTGTTGAAAGTAGATGACGAAGTGCTAGTGATCGCCGGCGGTGACAAGGGCCACCGTGGGAAGGTGCTGGTGGTCGATCGGAAGAAGAATAAGGTTGTCGTCGAAGGTGCCGGCTTAGTCCGCAAGCACGTCCGGCGAAGCCAAAAGAATCCACAGGGTGGGCGGCTCAGCAAGGAGATGCCCATCCACGCAAGCAATGTCATGGTGATCGATCCACAAAGTGGTTCGCCCACACGCGTTGGTGTCCGCTATTTGGAAGATGGAACGAAAGAACGCTACGCCAAGAAAAGTGGTGCGAGCTTGGGTCGCATCTCGCCACCACGAGACAGCTACAAGAGCGCCTGATTGAATCATGAGCAACAAACCTCGACTCCAAGTCGCGTACGAAGACACGGTCCGGCAGCAGCTGGTCGAAAAGTTCGGCTACAAAAATCCCCATCAAGTCCCCCGGCTTGAGAAAGTCACCCTGAACATGGGTGTCGGTCAGGCCATCGGTGATAAGAAGATTTTGGATTTGGCCGTCGATGCGTTGACGCAGATCGCCGGCCAAAAACCGGTCGTGACGCTCGCGCGGAAGTCGATCGCGGGGTTCCGGCTTCGCGAGGGAATGCCGATCGGCTGCATGGTCACACTTCGCCGTCAGCGGATGTACGAATTCACCGATCGGTTTGTCTCACTGGTCCTCCCCCGTGTGCGTGACTTTCGCGGAATCAGCCGCAAAGCGTTTGATCGCAAGGGAAACTACACAATGGGCTTGACCGAGCAATTGGTCTTTCCAGAGCTCAATCCGGACAAGTTCACCCGCCCGCAGGGGATGAATTTGACGTTCGTCACTTCCGCGAATACGGATGACGAAGGTCGAACTTTGTTGGAAATGTTGGGAATGCCATTCAAGGCAGTCCCCGGAAAAAGCGACGCGGCCGCGTAAGGTCGCTCGGAGACAATTCACACTTTATAGCTTCAAACCCTGAAGACAGCCCGTGGCAAGTGAAACCAAGATCGCCAACCTGGGATTGATCCCCGGCGTTTGTAAGGCCAGTTGGTAAGACAGCGGAGCACCCAAATACCATGATGACTGATCCGATTGCCGACATGCTGACCCGAATCCGCAATGCGGTGCGCGTGGAGCGAGCCTACGTGGACATCCCCGCGAGCCGTGTGAAGCGTGGCATCGCCGATGTACTCAAGCGTGAAGGCTTCATTTGGGACTGGGTAGAAGTCGAGCAGAAGCCAGTAAGTCAATTGCGGCTCGAGTTGAAATACGGGAGCAACGGCGAGCGAGTGATTCAATCGATTCGCCGGATGAGCAAGCCGGGGCGTCGGCTCTATGCTCACTGCAAGGACTTGAAACCCGTCCTGGGCGGCATGGGCATCACCATCATTAGCACCAGCAAGGGTGTGATCAGTGATCGTGAAGCAAGACGTGAGAAAGTCGGAGGCGAAATCCTGTGCGAAGTCGCGTAGGAAGCCTCACCGTCGAAACACAGTAAGTGATCTGAAATGAGTCGTATCGGACAGAAACCAGTCGAGATTCCAAACGGAGTGACCGTTGCCGTCGCCGACCGAGTGATCTCAGTCGAAGGTGCGAAAGGTAAGCTCTCTTTCACGCATCGACCCGAAGTCATCGTGAAGGTTGAAGACGCGCAGGTGACGGTGGCTCGTGGCGGCAACGACCGTACCAGTCGAGAGTTGCATGGCCTGACGCGTGCACTCGTGAACAATATGGTCGAGGGCGTGACCAAGGGATACGAGAAGAAGCTGGAAATTGTGGGTGTCGGTTACCTGGCTAGCATCAGTGGAGACACTCTTCAGTTGCGAGTCGGGTTTGCGAACGAGCTGCACCGTAAGATCCCTAAAGACCTTTCGGTCACTTGTCCGGACCAAACGCACATCGTGGTTCAAGGCTGCGACAAACAGAGGGTCACCCAGTTCGCCGCCGAAGTACGGGCTCTTCGTAAACCGGAACCGTACAAGGGCAAGGGCATCCGTTACCAGGGCGAGCACGTCAAGATTAAGCCCGGTAAGTCGGCCACCAAATAGAATTTGATTTGAAACGGTCATGGACAAAAACAAGAAACTGAATCGGCAGCGGACGCGGCGTCGCAATCACGTGCGGAACGTCTTGCGCGGCACGGAAACCCGGCCTCGCCTCTGCATCCAGCGAACACTGAAGCATTTTTCCGCGCAGCTAATCGACGACGGTTCCGGAAAGACGTTGTTGAGCGCGAGCACGCGTGACAAGTCGCTCAGGGATTCTGTGAAGGTCGGCGGTAATTGCGACGCGGCGGCCGAGATCGGAAAGGCGATTGCGGCAAAAGCGGAGTCGGCGGGCATCAAGGAAGCGAAGCTGGACCGCGGACACAACAAATATCACGGTCGGGTGAAAGCGTTTGCCGATGCGGCTCGCGAAGCCGGATTGGTCCTTTAACTTTGGCAAAGCTCAACGAGGGTTGGAATCATTAGTACTGCAAACAACCAATCGCGTCGTCGCGGCGGTAAGCAGCAGGCCGAAGAGCCGAAAGACGATGGCTTGCTTGACCGCGTCGTCAAGATCAAGCGTTGCGCCGCGGTTGTGAAAGGCGGCCGCCGCTTCAGCTTTGCGGCCATGGTCGTCGTCGGAGACGGCAAGGGTCGCGTCGGTTGGGGATATGGAAAAGCAAACGAAGTTCCCCCCAGCGTGCAAAAGGCAACGAAGCAGGCGACTCGAGACATGATCAACGTCCCGCTCGTCGAAGGCTCCATTCCGCATCAGGTTTGGGGACAGTTCGGTGCCGCAAAGGTCACGCTCATTCCCGCCGGGGCGGGTACCGGAATTATCGCCGGGCAGGCCGTGCGAGCCGTTTGCGAAGCTTGCGGAATTCACGACATCCTGACCAAGTCGTTCGGTACCAACAATCCAGTGACGCTGGTCAAAGCGACGGTCGCCGCTCTCGGTCAATTGCGAACTCGGGAAGAGACCGCTGCGTTGCGAGGCCTTACGGTCGAAGAACTTTCCGCATAAATACATGGCCCTCTCCCGGCGGCCCGATCCAAGAATCCGGTGCCAACGCCGAATCAATCTAGAAAGCGTATCCATCCGGTCGAATCATGAACCTCAACGACGTCCATCGCGGAATTCAGAAGAACCGCAAGCGAAAACGTATCGGCCGTGGCCCGGGTAGCGGTACCGGAAAGACTTCTGGCCGTGGCCATAAGGGTCATAAAAGCCGTAGCGGCTACAGCCGACAGCCGAACTTCCAGGGCGGCGCGATGCCGATGTTCCGCCGCG
>JBCCOI010000743.1:0-3362 GCA_039025515.1 Planctomycetota bacterium | reverse complement strand
GGTCGGCTACCGAATCAACTGGGACGACGGTGGCCCAATCACGGTTGTTCCGCCAACCGGTACCGACAACGCCATCACCGTGGAACGTCCCTATCAGGACAATTCGGTACCCGGTGAAACCACCACCATCTCGGTTGTTCCGTTCGACGATAAGGGAACGTACGATGCGGTGACCAAAGAGATCACCGTCAACAACGTCGCTCCAACCTTGAGCAACTTGGCGGCGATGCAGTCGATGGGTTTGAACGTCATCGTCGAAGGTGACTCGGTCTCGCTGACCGGCACGATCGCCGATGTCGGTGCACTGGATAGCTTTACCCTGGAAATCGACTGGGACGATGACGAGCCCGTCGATCAATCGGACTTGCCAGCCAGAACGACCAGCTTCGACGCGGTTCATCGGTTCAGAAACGATGGTGAGTTCAACGTCGCAATCACGTTGACCGATGATGACGGGTTATCCGCGACCGCCGAAGTGACCGTCATCGTTGACAATGCGGCCCCCACGGTTGCTTTCACGCTCACGCCGACGACCGGCGAAGAGGGTGGCGAAGTCGTTCTAAACGCGACGATCGCTGACATCGGCGAGGATGACGATCACAACGTGGAGATCACCTGGGGCGATGGAGAAGTCACGACCGTTTCCCTGCCCGGTCGGACTTTCTCCGTCCCCCATGTCTATGCAGACAACGATCCAAGTTTTGATCCTTATCAGGTGTCCGTCCGCGTCGTCGATGCCGACGACCCCGACAGTTCAGTGACCGAGTCCGAGACGATCACAGTGCTGAACGTTGCTCCCACGATCGAGACCATCGTCTCGTCGGCTGCGGATATCGCTGACGCCGTCGCGATCGGCGAGGACGTGACGCTCACGTCGACCTTCAGCGATCCTGCACTGGAAAACGACGATTACACTGTCACGATTGATTGGGGTGATACCACGACGTCGGGCGGAACCCTCTCTTTTGATGCTCTCACTGGAACTTGGACGGTACAAGGAACGCACGCCTATTCATCCGACGGCATCTACAACATTTCGATCACCGTCGCGGATGACGACGGCGGCATTTCCGCGAGTGAGTCGGCGAGAGCTTTGGTGGGAACGTTCACCAACAATGCTCCCGTCATTGCCGACCAAACGTTTAGCGTTGCGGAAAACTCGCCCGTCGGGACGATCGTCGGCACCGTTGTGGCAACCGACGAAGCGGCCGTCACCTTTGAACTCGTCGATCCCAATGCAATGCCAGCTCCTGGTGCATCCGCAGAGCCCGCTGAATTCGCGATCGACCCTGACACCGGAGTGATCACGGTCAGGGATGACTTGCTGGATGCAGAAACGAATGCGACGTATGAAGTGACCGCAATCGTGACCGACTTCTTTGGCGAAACCTCCGAAGCCACCATCACGATTAACATCACGAATGTCAATGAGTTTGCACCGGTGCTGACCCTCAACGAGTACTTCTTTGAGATCGATGAGAACACCGCAAACGGAACAGTCATCGACACGGCGGAAGCGACCGATGATGATTTTGGCGACAGTGTAAGTTTTAGTCTCGATACCGGAATGCCTTTCGCGATCGCTGCGGACACCGGTGTGATCACGGTCGCCGACAGCAGCCGACTCGACTTCGAAACCACGCCGGTCTTCACCGTCGATGTCACCGCGACCGACACCGGTGGAAAGACCGATACGCGGCGGATTTATATCCGACTGCGAGATGTCGATGAGTCCATCGTGACGCCGGAAGTCGTTGACTTGACGATCGATGACGGCACGGGACAGCGTTCGGTTGTTCGAGAGATCACCATCACTTTCAATGAAGTGGTGTCGATCGCGCCCGGAGCCTTCACGATCCTAAAGGACGGAACCGAAGCAATCACACCGACGGTGTCGACCGATGACAGCCCGGGTTACACGGTGGCGACGTTGACGTTCGAAGGTTCCGAGTTTACCGGCGGTTCGCTAGCCGACGGTAACTACCAGCTTACGATCAACAGTGGCTTGGTCACCATCGATTCCACCGCGATGGCCAACGACGTGACAGACGAGTTCTTCCGATTCTTTGGCGATCACGACGGTGATCGTGACGTGGATTTGTTGGATCTCAATGCACTGCGAGCCACATATCGTCGTACTGATTCGCAGGTCGGGTTTGACTCGGCGTTTGATTATGACAACGACGGTGACGTCGACTTGCTTGATCTGAACATCTTCCGCACCAACTATCGCCAACGTCTTGATGCGTAGTTCTTGCGTCTGATCGATTCGTTCGCTGCCACGACCGCGAACATTGGCTTTCTCCAATGGAAGCTTTACGGACGTCCCGATTCTTAACTACCTCTTTAACCTCGAGATTACTTGATGATTTGTACGCGTATACTCGCCAGGTGTTTCGTTACGGCTCTACTTGCTGCGTCTATTCAAAGCAACGCATTTTCGGCGTTGATGATTAGTTTCAGCGCAGATGATGCATCGATCCGAGTCGGGGAAACCATCGACATCGATGTGTTGTTGACGCAAACCGGTTCCGCGACGCCGGTGGACATCTCATCGATTGGTTTGACCGGCGCCGAAATTCACCTCGAACTGGACACACTTTCAGCGGGCGTGACGGATCTTCAATTCGGCGACGGATTCGCCGATCTGTTCATGTTTTCTGATCTCGCGGATCCTTTCAGCCCAATCCTAAGCGTTTTGAGTTTGGACCCCGAGGGCGTTACCGCAATGGGCGGCTTGCCGGCATCAATCGAAATCGGATCATTCACGTTTACGGGAAATTCCGTCGGGACGACAATCGTTACCAATATCGATCGAGTAGGACTCACGCAGTTTTCATTCGATGGGATCTCCACTGACTTCGATGACCAGATTCTCAACAGTCAATCCATCGCGATTCATGTGTCAGCCGTACCCGAACCCAGCAGCCTGATCATGCTGCTCTCTATTGGAAGCTGCGTCGCGTTTTGGCGCGGTCGAAGACCGTGCGGAACTTAGACGCTAGAGGATTGTCGGACGGACGACACATGCAATGCGGTTGATCAACGGATGTTCGATCAATCGAGCGGTTCAACTAAGCTTGGAAACGGGCAATCAATGAGTAGACGTTCAAACCGTCTCTCCCGCCCCGCGTAACGGGAGTTTTGAAGTTGCGCTTTTGCTTCAGGCGTTGGTTCTTACAACCCGACGCGTAGGCCAGACTCGAGTCAATATCAGTTGACCTCGCTTACGCGTTTTGAAGTTGCGCTTTTTGGACCTTGGTTCATGTGGCGACTCGGTATTCTTGCGGTATCGAAGCTGCGAGTAAACGTTGCAACTTTTTCAGCCCTCCGGAACTTTCTGTCCTTTTTTGGATGTACTC
>JBCCOI010000742.1:0-3367 GCA_039025515.1 Planctomycetota bacterium | reverse complement strand
CGGATGGCAACCCGAGCACATCAAGGACGGCCGATTCGGGAACTTCTTGGAATCCAACGTCGATTGGGCACTCTCGCGCGAACGCTACTGGGGAACACCGCTACCGATCTGGGTTTGCCAGTCGACCGGTCGGATGGAGGCCGTTGCAAGCTACGACGAGCTCCTTGCAAAGCCTGACGTTCAGGGAACGGACGTTTGGCAGAAGGCGAAAGAGGCCAACCCGGAACTGGTTGATGACCTTCGAGTTCACAAGCCCTACATCGACGAAGTGACTTATCAATCGCCGTTTGACGAAAACGCGCGGATGCGGCGGGTCAGCGAAGTCATCGATTGTTGGTACGACAGCGGTGCGATGCCATTCGCGCAGTGGGGGTGGCCGCATGCCGAAGAGTCCACCGAGGCATTTGAGGCTCAGTTTCCAGCCGACTTCATTAGCGAAGCCATCGACCAAACGCGAGGCTGGTTTTACAGCCAACTCGCCATCGCGACGATGCTCTTTGGTGAGGGTGCCGCGATCAAGGAACCGACAAGCGAGTCGGAGCCGGACGGGACTTCGGCTTCGCTTGCCAAGCTCGATTACCCGCTGCCGTTTCGGAATTGCATCGTGCTCGGGCTGATGCTCTCACAGTGGTGGGAGCGTGAAGGAAAGGATCAATCGAAAGTCATCCTTCTCGATGAAGCCGAAGTGAACGCCGACGGAGGCAAGTTCAGTAAACAAGTCGGCAAGATGTCCAAGAGTCTTCGCAACTATCGAAGTCCCGAGGAGATCTTCGAACGCTACGGTGCCGACGCACTTCGTTGGTATTTGTTTGCCAACCAAGCCCCTTGGAGCTCGATCATCTATGCGGAGCAGTCGATCAAGGATTCGATCCCTGAGTTCCTGCTCCGGCTCTGGAACACGTTCAGTTTCTTCACGATCTATGCCGAGATCGATGGCTTCGATCCATGCGACGCGGTTGATGCGGATGAACAGTTGACGCCGTCATCGCTCGAGTCCGCGCCGAAGTACCGAGATGCCGCCCTGCGCAGCGAGATCGACCGATGGATTCTGTCTGAGCTGCATCAAGCGATCGACAAAGTCGTTGACCGGATGGATGTGCTAGACAATTACAACGCTTGTCAGGCGATCTCGACGTTGTTGGATGGGCTGAGCAACTGGTACGTTCGCCGTAGCCGAGATCGCTTCTGGGCAGCCGATAAGGACTCGCAAGATAAGCATGATGCGTATTGGACGCTCTACGAGACACTTCTTGAACTGGTCAAGTTGGCGGCTCCGTTCACACCATTTATTGCAGAGACGCTTTGGGCAAAACTGACCGCTCCATTCGGGGAGCGTGTGCTCGGCAGCGTTCACCTTTGCGATTACCCGAGCTCGAATTCGTCACGCGTCGATAAGGAATTGTCCGAGTCGATGCGGTTGCTGCGCGAGATCGCGTCGCTCGGACGTGCGGCGCGCGCCGCGGAAAAGCTAAAGGTCCGCCTTCCCTTGTCCGAGGTCACGGTGATCCTGGCAGATGACCGGCGAATTCCTTGGTTGAAAGATCACGACGCACTTGTCCGTGAAGAACTGAACGTTAAGTCGGTGACCTATACGACTGAAGGTGATCAGTACGTTCAGTATTCCGTTGTGCCCAATTTTAAACGGCTCGGTCCCAAAGTCGGTAAGCAGATGCCGGCGGTCAAGAAAGCCTTGGCGGAATGCGACGGGAATTCCCTTTTGCAGAAGCTGCAGGCCGACGGTGTCGTCCAGGTCACCGCCGGTGATCAAACGATCGAGCTGGACGGAGAAGACGTCGAAGTACGATTGAAAGCGAAGGACGGTTGGGCTGCGGCTCAAGGACTGGCCTGCGTCGTCGTTCTCAATACTGAAGTCACGCCGGAGTTGCAGCAAGAGGGCATCGCCAAGGACCTTGTTCGTGCGATTCAAAACCAACGCAAAGCCATCTGCTGTCAATACACGGACAGAATCAAGGTGGTTGTGCAAACCGAAGATGCCGACGTGAAACGCGCGATCGAAACTCACTCCAAGATGATTTGCGACGAGACACTCGCTGACTCGCTGGTCGTCGGCAGCGCCGGTGAGGGTTCGGTCGAAACCGATCACGGCAAGATCTCGGTAACCCGTAATGCACCGTAGGTGATCCGCTTTCTCCTGTAGCTGGGTCTGGGTTCTGTAGCTGAGCTCTCTGCTGTAGCCGGGCTACAGGGCTCTTCCGGCCTCACAGAGACAGGCTACAGAATCGCTACCGCCTGCAACATCGCGAGACCCAAACGTAGGCCTTCATTGGAGGGACCTCCGGTGACGAAACGCGGCACGGAGAGTGTGACGACCAAAGACGGAACAGACCGGCCGTCACCGAGCGGCGTTGCTCGGTCCCGCTAACCCAGGAACCCGATCGGGTAGCTGCTTCCTGCGGCCGTGAAGTTGCGAATATTGGGCAGGATGTTCGTCATCGATCCGTCGTTGGGCAAGCCGTACCACATCGCCAATTCGCAAGCCATTTCGTCCACCGAAGTGGTCGGGAGCAACCGGCCTCGTCCGAGGTCTAGGTCATTGCCTGGGGCCAAGGATTCCGGATAGGTCCCATGGAGTCGGCCACCCGTGACGGGGCCTCCCATGATGATTTGGTTTCCGCCCCAAGCATGATCGCTGCCGCGTCCGTTGCTGTTGAGCGTCCGAGCAAAATCGCTGGCTGTGAACAGGACGACGTTGTCCGTCATCCCGATCGCATCCATCGCATCTTGGAAGTTCTTCAGCGACTGGCTCATGTCGGACATGTTGCCGGAGTGATTGTTGATCAACTCGTCGTGGTTGTCGTATCCGCCATCGCTCACAAAGAAGATCTGTCGTCTCTGGCCGAGCGTCTCTTGTGCTCGAATTGCTCGAGCGACAATTCGGAGGTTCTGTTGAAGCCGCGTCGGGGCCGGATTTCCGCCATCGATTGGGAAAAAATCGTCCACCGGGTTTTCGGCAATATTGACGGCTTCGTTGAAGGCGACCGCAGCATCGATCGAGTTGCGGTTGGTCTGGGCAAAGGTTCTTTCAACCAAGTTGCCATAGGATCTGGAAAGCGCGTCATCGTTCAGGGTTCGATAGATGGTCTCACGGGTCCATGGTTGATCATAGTGTTGAACTTCGCGGGCTCCGTTGCGATCGATGACATAGGGCACAACCGATGCACCGGTCTGCAGCATGTTGACGTTGTCGATCGCGATGTTCATCGACACGGTCGGATTCGTATTCGTCGTCCCGTTGACGATGTCCGCCATTCGTCCCGCCCAGCCGTCGACTTGGGCGCGTGTTTGGGGAACCGAAGTCATCCAGTGACGCTGAAGATCGGCATGCGAGAACAATCCCAAGGGGAGG
>JBCCOI010000741.1:0-3380 GCA_039025515.1 Planctomycetota bacterium | reverse complement strand
CCGATGGGACCAAACCCGCAACCCGGACACTTCAATTATCTGCCTTGGATCACTGAGATTCCGACGTTCCGTTGCCCGAGTGATCCCGGCGTCGGGCTGCCGGCGTTGGGTCGCACGAATTATGCGGCTTCTTTGGGCGACAGCGCAGTGTCCAGCAACGTCGGTCTGACAAACCAATTTCACGGCGATTATTTGTCACCCACCGCAGCGCAAGCTGTGCGTGTGAGCCGTTGGTCGCGAGGCATGTTCGTGACGCGCAAAGCGGTCAAGTTTCGTGACGTTTTGGATGGCTTATCAAACACGATCATGTGTGCCGAGATCATGACCAGTTTGCTGGACAACGACGTGCGCTCGAGGGGGATGTTTGATGTGTCCGGGACGGGTGGTCGCAATGTAATCGTGACCGGTCAGGGAGGGACTTATGCCTGCGTGGATGCCGGAACGTTCATTGATCCTGAGCGACCGTCGTTTTGGTTGTGGGATCGTTTCCCAATGCATGATCCAAGAAATGACGATGGGACGGCGTACCCGTTGGGCGTCACGCAGGGAACACGTCGAGGGTTCAGTTGGGCGAACTATGCGAGTATTCACAGCGGAGTGACCACGAACCGCGGCCCCAACACTGAACTTTGCCTTCACGGTCCCAACGAACGCACCTCGGGTAACTGGTCAATTAGCAGTCGACACGTCGGTGGTGCCCACATTTTGATGGGAGACGGCGCGGTGATCTTCATTTCAGATTCGATTGACGCTGGTGAAGGTCGAGTCGGGCAGGGCGATGGGATCCTAGCCGGTGCACCCAGCCCCTACGGAATCATCGGATCGCTCGGAACCCGGGCGAATCGCGAGATTATTGACGTCGCCCTCAATCAGTAAATTGTTTGCGAGACACGGCGAGCGACATCACCGTACGTCACGGAGTCGTTTGCCAAAACCTGAATCGAGCATCCGTGAAATCGCCACACCCGAGTCGATGTCGGTGGGATCCACGCAATTTCCCTGATGACCGTTGACAGACACCCCTACCGTTTGACCATCGGTAAACTGTAAGGCAACCTCTATAGAGAAATTCTATGAGATTGCTTGTGAAATTCTTGTCGGGTCCCCTTCCAAACTCATCGCGGATTGAGCACTCGCTCCCATTTTTGTCTTTGCGGCCGGCTGGCCGGAGAAAGACTTCGTGCAACGCCAAATTCCTGCATGCATTCAATCGATCTGAAACCGGGGCTGGCCGTACAGACGCACATTCTGGTGGTGGAAGACGATCCGCCTCAGCGAGAGCTGATCGAAATTTTGCTGCGCGATCACTCGGTCAACGACGAACTCGAAATCATGTTCGCGACGTCGTTGGTCGAAACACTCGAGATGCTGGGACGTCTGCCGATCGATGTGGTTCTGCTGGATCTCACGCTGCCCGATGCACGCGGCACGGTCACCTTTGAGGCTGTTTGTCAAAACTATCCTCGCATTCCGGTGATTGTTCTCACCGGAAACCCATCCGAATCGCTCCTGCAAGATGCGCTCTCAAGTGGAGCTCAGGATTTCTTGAGCAAGGATGCTGCTCTGTCCGGCGATGGATTACTTCTGTATCGCACGGTGAAGCATTCGATCGAGCGAATGCGTGCGCGGCAACGACTGGTGGAAGCTGAACGTGAGATTATGGCAAGACGCTATAACGCTGAGATTCAAAAGCTGCGGGAACAGAGCATTCTCGGAGAGCTGGTGACGATCATGTCGCAGCAACTCACCGCGCCACTTTCGGCGATCTCAAGCTATGAAGCCGCGTTGCGTTCGCAACTCGAACTTGCATCCAACCCGAACGCGGAGATGCTACTGGAGTCGATTCAACGCGAGACTCATTCCGCCATCGAGATTGTGCGCCAAATGAGGCAGCGGATTCGGAAGCCCCAGAAAGAAGCCGAGCTGATTGATCTTTCCGAGCTATTAGATCGTGTGATCTCTAACTTGCGGCAATGCGGCCCGGAGATGCAAACTTCGTTGCGATTTTCGGTACCGAACGACAAGCTGACAGTGAAAGGAGATCCCTTTCAGTTGGAGCAGATGTTTATCGGTTTGGTACGCAATGGTATCGAAGCGGTGGAGCATAGGGGCCCCGACGGCATTGTGGGTGTCTTCTGCAAGCTTAGGAATCAGGAAATCACAATCGAGATCGATGATAACGGTCCGACTCTCTCGGATGAAGTCTTCGCCAGACTTGAAGAACCGTTCTTCACGACCAAGCCCAAAGGATCGACCGTAGGAATGGGAATCACCATGGCTCGATCCATCGTCGAACTTCATGGAGGCGTGTTAGTGTTTCGAAGACGACTCTTTAAGGAGCATCTCGTCGACGGGTTGCAGGTGCAAGTACGATTGCCGCAATCCTGCTAGTGCATCGTCAACGTTTGAGCTTGCGATCGTGCTGCCTGAGCCGATGGGGGATAGCCTAGCTTCTTGGGAACGACCTCGATTAGCGGGGCGCGCGGCTGAACCGTAAAGTTGAACGTCGACGCTAAACGTTTGTTCCACATTGCCAGTTTGCCCCACGCTTGCCGCTCTGACGGTTGTCCCGCAGTTCGCCAGTGAGCTATGGAATCGTTGGGGGGCGGGTGCATTTGTGTCCCATCCTTCACTCGTACGATTTGCAACGGCGGGGCCATGATGAAGTGCCGACAGAGACCTTCATCTGCAAGATCTGATTCAAGAGTGCATCGAGACCATCGGGAATCTTCCAGATTTCAACGAGGTGACACTCCAAGTTGATTGCGATGCATCGTTGGAAGTTCGGACGAAACGTGTGTACCTGAAGCAGACGATCGAAAACCTGCTTTCCAACGCCGTGAAGTATCGCGATCCAGAAAACGAGGACGCTCAAGTGACGCTTACCGCAACCGTTGAAGATAGCACCTGTCACGTAGCCGTCGCTGACAACGGGTTCGGCATCGACTCGCAATACCGAGATCGCCTGCTTACTTATCGACCTCGCGCGAAGGGCTCGACATTCGAGATGACGTTTCCAGCATTGCGGGCATGAAATGAAGACAGTTCGGATCGTTGACGACGATCCAAGCTTCCACTTCTTATGCGAGATGGTCTTCAAACAGAGCGGTAGTGCCTACAAGCTGCTGGAATGTCTGAGTTTGGTTTACCAAGAGATTTGCTCTCGATCGAAACCCGCACCTGTTGGAGCGGATGATCGGTCCTTGGCGTAGTCGAAGCCGTAGATGCGTGAAGCGCGGTCTGGAAAAGGAGAAGGGCCATGGTGAAGCCCTCCCTGCCTCACCATGGCCCATCAGTGCTGGAACGATGGCACCGATCGTTCCACCCTCCCAATCCATGGTACAAGGGATATCGGCAGCTTCGCCTTCGTTCCTAAAGCT
>JBCCOI010000740.1:0-3385 GCA_039025515.1 Planctomycetota bacterium | reverse complement strand
GTCGTCGCCGCGTTGGAACGTGCGGCAAAGCATGGGAAGTACGTGACCGCAATCGTGGAGTTAAAGGCTCGTTTTGACGAAGCACGTAACATCGAGTGGGCGCGCGAGATGGAGCGTGCCGGCGTCCAAGTGATCTACGGAATTCATGGGCTGAAGACCCACGCCAAGATCTGCATCATCGTGCGCAGGGAGCCGCAAGGGATCGTTCGTTACATGCATTTCGGTACCGGCAACTACAACGAAGCAACCGCGAAGCTTTACAGCGACGTCTCTCTACTTACGTGCGATGACGCCTTCGGACAGGATGCGAGCGCATTTTTCAACGCCGTCACCGGCGCGAGCCAACCCCGAACGATGCAGGAACTTGCCGCCGCGCCGACGACGATGCGGCGGAAGATCATGGACTTGATCGAAGGAGAGACGCGGCGAAGTTTGCAGGGGCAAAAAGGACGAATCACGGCCAAGTTAAACGCTTTGGTCGATACGCAGGTCATCGATGCGCTGTACCGTGCAAGTCAAGCCGGAGTCACAATACGTTTGAATGTTCGTGGCCAATGTTGTCTCAAACCCGGGCTGAACGGACTCAGTGAAACAATCGAAGTCGTTTCAATCGTGGACCGATTTTTGGAGCATGCCCGCGTGCTCAGTTTCCGGCAGGGAGGTGATGAAAGGGTTTTCATCAGCAGCGCCGATTGGATGCCTCGCAACCTAGACCGACGTGTCGAGCTACTCATCCCCGTGAAGGACCGAGCTTCCATTGCCCGTCTCACATCGATCTTGGAAACGTACTTTCAAGACAACACTCAGAGTTGGCGAATGTTGGATTCGGGGGAATACAAGCGGATTGAATCCAAAGAACGCCGGGTTCGAGCACAGGAAATACTCTACGAACGATCTCGGACGGCGTGGGACGAAGCAGAGTCGAGCAGACGCGCCACATTCCGACCCATACGCGCGGGGGAATCCTGAAGAAGCTGGATTTTTTAGCGGTGGGGCCGCTCGCGCGTTTTGGAAAACTGCTTGGCCTTCGGCCCGATTTGGTCGGTAGAACGCAACTTCAAAACTCGCGCGTCCATTCGCATTAATGCGGTTCGAAATCCAAGCGGTCCGCGGACTGGACCGTATTTACTGTGGGAAACGCCAAATCCATCTACGTTTCTCCCGTTCAGATTGCGGCAAAAGCTTTGCATTCCAGATCCCGCTGTATAATGCGGGGTCAGACGCCTCTCGACGACGCCCGCATGCCTGCTTTCGATACTGATTCACCGACATCCGGAGGGGATTTTTCCCCCGTCCCAGCTGACCATTGGTCGATGCCGATCGGCCGGGTCGCGGGTGTTAGGTTGTACGTGTCCTACTCGATTTTCGTGGCGCTCGCGGCACTGTTCGGGCTGGTCACGATGGTCCAAGGCCGCCCCGGAAATGGGGACTTGCCGCTGCTGACGATCGTCGCCATCACGATTTGGATGGCGGGGTGGCTGGTCCAGTTTCTGGTGCAGTTCGGCCTGCATTGTTTCACGTCGGCACGGCGTGAAGTGTTGATTATCGGACTGTTGGGGGTTGAAGCGGGACCACCGCTGAGGGTGCGTTCGCCTTGGTCGGCTCTTGCCAACCTCTCTTCGACCTTTTGCACGATGACGGCGTTGTTTCTGTTCGGTGCCTGTTACCTCGTTTTGCACATGGCGATGCAGACGACGGACTGGCTAAGTTGGCAGGCGTGGCGTGACGAGTTTCAGCGAACCGGGTTCGGTTTTGGTGCGATCGAGAACATCGCCCTCACCGCGACTTGGCTTTTTTGGGTGCAGGCCTGTTGTCAGATTTATCCTTTGCCCAAACATCTCGGGCGATCCGCAGCCGCTTCGCTCGTCGCCGTTTTTGCGTCCGAGGCGGATGTCGGTCTTCAGCTAAGGCTGCTCAAGAGATTGCTACAGATCGTTGCGATCGCCACGGTCATGGCGGCCTTGGTGACGGTCGTCATTGGGGATGACGGATTTAGTTTTCGATGGATGATCCTAATCGCGATCGCGGTCTACTTGTGGGTTTCGACTAACTACGACGACTTGGGTGACTGGCTCACAGCTGTCGCAGTTTCCAAGTCCGATCCCGCCTCCGGCCATTTTGAGCCGATGAGGCGAAGCGACGTTCAAGTTGGCTGGTTCGAAGACATCAAGATGCATCGCAAACGAAAGCGAGCCAAAGTTGCACTCAAGCGTGAACGCGAAGAGGCAGTCGATCTCTCACGGCTCGATCAAGTCTTGGAGCAGGTCGGCCGCGACGGAATTGATTCCATTTCGCGAGCAGATCGCGAATTGCTGCAGCGAGTCAGCGAGAAGCTGAATGAGGATCGGTGAACCGCATCGGTGAGCGACTCGACTGAGGAAAACGCAAGCAGCAAGTAGCCGAAGAGTTCGGCAAACTCTTCCACCGCGGCTTTCGTGATCTCCGTTTCCGCTCCCAGTCCACTCCAAAGCCCTGGGCGATCAAAGATCTGGCAGAGGCCGCAGATGTGAACGCCCGCGACGACAAACAGCGTGATCATCGGAAAGCGGCTCGGATCAAGTAGTTCGTGCACAACCCCGCGCGGGTGTTTCCAGGCGACCCACAGACCGATTGCCGCGAGCGGTACTCCGACGAGGTGCTTGTAAGCATCATCGAAGAAGACTGCTTCGAACCATTGGTCGCTTTCGCGAGCCGCGGCGTAGCCGACCAGGCAAGCAGAGATCGCGAGCGTCGCCGACTTCTTTTCAAAGCACGAAGCGGCGATCACAAAGAGAACAGCCGTGCTCATAGCCAACACAACTTGACCGATCTCCACGGGGCCGTTCTCTCGAGCGGCATACGCGAGGCCTCGTTCTTGGATCATGGCAAAAACGAACTGGCAAAGTAGGACGGCAGAGACAGAGTAAACCGCCAACCGTACCGGGTAGCTGGTCACCAATTCTCGAATTCCCGGCAGTGGCCGTGCCTCCTTCGCGTTCGTATCTGGATTCGACGCGTCATCCATGACAGGCCTCGTTGGTGGTGCTTGCGAAGAGTAGAGGAGAGCGACCGCAACGACAGGAAGACTCTGCGGTCTCAACGTCAAACCGGGTCATACGCCAGCGGACACCGATTTGACGGTGACTGGATTCCTTGGTGGAAACCGGACCGCAGTTAGCTCGCCATTCGGCGGAATCTATCATTCGGTTGCGAGATTTCGGTAACGCTTGGACGATATCGAAACTGCATCAAGTAGGCGTCTTCAACGGTATCATCGTAGAAGTCGCGGAGTACGCTGATCGCACGGAAACCGAGTGACTTGAAAAAGAGCTGGGCTTCCAGGTTTGTCTCACGCACTTCCAGCATGATTCGGTTCCG
The DNA here is from genome assembly GCA_039025515.1 of Planctomycetota bacterium. Taxonomy (GTDB): domain Bacteria; phylum Planctomycetota; class Planctomycetia; order Pirellulales; family Pirellulaceae; genus Stieleria. The sequence continues at coordinate 28 of JBCCOI010000740.1, read as the reverse complement.
CCGCTCGTGAGAAAGCTTGCTGAACAGC
>JBCCOI010000739.1:0-3390 GCA_039025515.1 Planctomycetota bacterium | reverse complement strand
CGCTCGGTAGAGGTCGCGACAAGTCGATCGGTCGCGACACGTTGCTTTACTCAGCCGCGATCGACTTCATTCGCGAAAACAAAGACGTGCCGTTCTATGTCAACGTGTGGGGACACGCGACTCACTTCCCCGTCAATGCTCCGGAACCCTTCGTGGCTAAATTTGATGATGTGAAGGTGGATCGCGATGACTTTGCATCAGCGATGTATCACAAGTTTGACGAGTGCGTGCAGATCGGCGGTGATCTTGATCAATCGATGCAACAGTATTTGGGTGACGTTTACCAGATTGATCAAAACGTCGGACGACTTTTGGCCACGCTCGACGAATTGGAGCTCAGCGACAACACCATTGTCGTTTTTTCAAGCGATCACGGACCCGCCCCGGTGATCTTGGGGAAACAGGTAGCACGCAAGTACTCCAACAACATGCTCGGCTATGCTGGAGAATTTCGCGGCGGCAAGCACTCGCAATTTGAAGGTGGAATACGAGTCCCCTTCATTGTTCGCTGGCCCGGCAACGTGCCCGCCGGGCGAGTCGATTCGACAAGCGTTTGTTCGTTCATCGATTGGTTGCCCACGTTGGCTTCGATCGCTGGAATTGAAGACCTTCCGGAAGGCCTAGACGGCGAAGACATCTCCGACATCTGGCGAGGAAATTGTCGACCGCGCGTCAAATCGCTGTACTGGAAGACAAGTGCGAAGGGGTCGACACCCGCGATGCGAAAAGGGAAGTGGAAGTTGCATCTGCCACGAAAACAGCGTGGTGAGCCCAAACTCTATGATTTAGATGCTGATCCGAGCGAACGCACGGACTTGTCCGATCACAATCCCGAAGTCTTGAAAACGCTGTCGGCTGAACTGAAAGCGTGGTTGGATACGCTTCCAAGCGACTATGCCAAAACCAAAGATAAACGAGACTGACTGCCGCACCCGATTGCCATGACCCAACTGAATCAAACTCTACTCTTCGCTCTTCTCATCGCGTTCATTGTAATCGCATCGCCGCAGCGGGTGCATGCCGAGAACGACAAACCCAACATCGTGTTGTTCTTCATTGATGATTGGGCATGGAATGGGTCTCCCGTTCCCATGGACGATGCATTCGCCAACTCGCGGATGCCAGTCGTGCAGATGCCCAACATTGAGCGTTTGGCGCGAGACGGCATGAAGTTTCGAAATGCGTATGCTTCGCCACAGTGTTCTCCATCGCGAGTCTGCGTGCAGACCGGGCAGTCTTCTCCGCGAAACGGCTTCACCGTTTACATGAACGACCGCGGTCAGGACTATTTCGACACGAGCCGCCAGTACAAGAATTTTCCCGTTGTTCCCTGCGTCTCGGACCAGACCATTGATCCCGACGCGGTCACGATTCCCGAAGCCTTGGCTCCGCTCGGTTACGTCTGTGCTCACATTGGCAAGTGGCACATGAGGGGCGATCCGGGTGACGAAGGATACGCGTTGCACGATGGTGACACCAACAATAATCCCGGCAATACGCTTTCTGTGTTTGCAAAGCCGGGCCAGGGTAAACCGAAACGATTACCCGCCGATCTGATGGACCCGAAATTGATGTTCAGCGTCACGGATAAGGCGATCGGGTTCATGGAGCAGCAGGTGCAAGACGACACACCGTTCTATCTGCAAATTTCACACTACGCGATGCACGCCGGTCGGGAATGCCTACCCGACACGCGTGAAAAGTACGTGAATCATCCGTTGGTCAAAGCTTGGTATGAAAAGAACGGTAGAAGTGCAGCAACCATTCGCGTCAAAGAGGACCCCGCAGTGTGGCTCGGCATGGCGGAGGATCTTGATGGCCGAATCGGCGCGGTTCTGGATCGCATCGAAGAGCTTGGTATCGGAGACAATACCTACGTCATTATGGTGTCCGACAATGGGTATCGACACAAAGAACTAGGTCTACGACCTGGCCTAACGCAGCCGCATCACGCTTCGAAATGGTGGGTCTGGCAGGGCGGTATTCGGGTGCCGATGATCGTCAAAGGCCCGGGTATCGCCGCAGGCAGTGTCTTTGTCGGGAATGTCGTCAATTATGACTTCCTGCCAACCTTCGTCGACTGGGCTGGCGGTGATCCCAGCGAGCTTCAAGACATCGACGGTCAAAGTCTGGCCGGATACATGGCGGGCGAGCAGCCTGATGAAGCGTTTCTGAATCGATACCTTTACTTTCACTACCCGCACTATCGATCCGGCATGCCGCACTCCGCCGTTGTCGCCGGTGATTTCAAATTGCTGCACTTCTACGACAGTCCGAGCACACCGATGTTATTCGACCTGTCCACGGACATGGGTGAAGTCAACAACATCGCGAAGCAAAACCTCGAGAGACACAAGATGATGTATCGGAGGATGATGGATTATTTTGCAGAGGTGGGGGCGCGGATCCCTAAGCTCAATCCGGATTACAACTCAAACACGTACAAGTCGAACAAAGAGTATGCCAAACGCGAACGGTGGGGCGCATTCGAAGAAAGTCGGCCACTCGCAGAGGATGAGAAATAGCGTCGATCCTGATAACAGTCAGCGGCAAAATAGCGACGGCACAGTAGGAAAGCTCTGATGACCTCTTGTTTCGTCTGTCTTTCACCCATTTTTTGTGCCCACGCCCTTCCTCTTGCCGGGCGGGGCAGATCTTCCGCCAAACGTCGTTTTCCTAGCCGTCGCTGGCATCAAAAGCCGAAGACCGAACGGCTTACGTGCCATACATGAAACCTGGCCAATACGCCGTGATGAATCGCGACTGGCGATACATCAACCCAACGGGGGCTTGGGAATCAGGCGGACATCGGATTTGTCCACTGGGTCCATCATCTTGTTGGCGTATCGCTGGGTGTCGGCATTCATCTACTGATCCTCATCGATGTGCTCAAGCGACGTGTTGCCGTCGTTGCGGGCCTGAGTTGTCGTAAGCGGACCCATCCGTGTCGTGATCTGTCCTCGATACCGCGGTCATTGTGTGGACGATGAGTGCAATAGCTTCGGTATGCTCGCATGATCCTTCAGCACGCTTCGCAACCATGAAAAACGGAAACCAATGAAAAACGCCCCGTGCCGCTCAACGACGCTGTTGCTTTCAACATGCCTTGCACTCGTTGGTTGCGATTCGTCGGATGAAGCGATTATCCAGCGAAGACCTAGACCCGTTGCAACTCGCACGCTGATTCAACAGCTCTCGCCCAACGCAGCCTTCGTGACTGCCTCTGCCGGGGCTTGGAAGACGGAGGATTTGGGCTTCGAAGTATCCGGACGCGTGGAGTTTGTCGTCGATCAAAACGCGGAGATCGAAGGCCGAACTTCCGATGCCTCGGGCAAACTGATCATTGCCGGAACTCCGATCGCTCGGATCGAAAGCGAACGCTACGAGTTG
>JBCCOI010000738.1:0-3390 GCA_039025515.1 Planctomycetota bacterium | reverse complement strand
TTCCCCGATATGGTTGCCGCCGTTGACTACATGGAATTGACAACGGGTTGTCGAAACGCGTTCTTCCAGCGAACCGTATGCGAGCGCCAGCGCAGTCATGCGAACACGCGTGTCACCCCAACAACGCAACGACTGCTCGATCAGAACGGGACGAATCGGAGGTGCGGGGCCTGGCGGGATCTCACGACGCACGTACAGAGCCTCGCCTTGTGCGATACGTGCCATCAACAGCTCGGGCGGTGAAGCCAATTCCGAAATCAGCAGACGATCCGGGGTTCCACGATTGGTGATGTCGCTGAAGCCACCCAGTGGCAATTCATCCGGCTGACTCGGCTTTCTCGGCAGGCTGACCATTGCTGAAACCGCAGTCGCGGTGGACGCAACCATCCCCACAATGTCGTGGCTATCAGGCTTCTCGTTGAGTGTGCGAAGCAGGCTGGTGATCGGCGTGCGATCAATCGGAGATGGTTCGTCGGGCGCGGGAAGATCAATTAAACCCGTTCGCAACCATGTCGATAGTTCTAACGGATCGATCGTTTGCCGCGAAAAATGCAACAGCGTTTCCCACGCCCGCTTCGACATGCTTTGCCAAAGCCGAAAAGACCTGGGGAAGCTATCCACTAGATCTCGCGTCGAAACACGGTCGCGAGGGTCTTTATCAAGTTCTTCCAGCACCGTTGCTGATGGAATACTTGCCGTGTCCCTCAGCCAATCCCGGGCATCGCGCAGGCCGAACGAGATGATCGCGGCGACACCGGCAGCGTTTGGGGAAAGCTGATCCACAGCTTCGATAACCTTCGGCCAGCCAGACAGCACATCAATCACACGATCAACGTGCCTCCCGTCAATCCGCTGACATTCCAACCAATGAACCATTCTCCTCTCTATATCCTGTGACCCTACCCGCCCCAACGCAATCGATAGGGGAACGATGATCGCGGTAAACGATGGAAGTCCGGGATGCGTTGACGAAAGGATGGAAACGACTTGCCTGACCTCTTTCGAAAAGGTCACCGTGGTGAGATCATCCTGCCAAGCGAGCGTATCACCATCGTCGAGCCAACACCAAAGCTCCGGGCCCGGAGGCCCCAGATACTGTATCACGGGTGTGAACAATTGGGATTCAGCCGACATCGCGAATCTCCAATCGAATGGAAGCACGATCTAACGGTTTCCACAAATCATCTTCGATGGCCTCCAGCGAATTCTGGGTCCACATCCACCATCCTTGGCGTCCCTGTTGGTTTTGCCCATTCAGAACACTGAGCACATCCGATAACGGAATGGTTGGCTGCCATTGCAGGCCGGCCGGAATCAAAACGGCGGGCGGTGTTTCAGGAAACGGTTGCTTGGATAGAGAGTGAATCACGAACGGTTTTCCAGGCAGCGGCGGTAAGAATTCACTGCCGGCAGTTCGTCGAACACATGCGTCATCATCGGCAACGACCCACTGCAGTCCGCGGCACCGTTGACGAGGCACTCGCAAAGTCCACGAAGCCAACTCATGAATCGAGATGACTGAAGCGCCGACAGGACGTGTCTCATGATCTCGGGCGAGCGATAGCGAGAATCTCCAGGTCGCCGGAATCGGCCGAGCCATCCCGGCACGAGGAAGTTCTACTTGTACGCGTTCCTCAAGAGTTTGCCAGTTCCATTCCGGAAGCTCGCATCGCGAGACGAACTCGCCGGGTCGATGCAAACCCGTTCTGCCAATTTGCCATCGTATGCCATGAAGGCAATCCAAACGATTCTCACCTGAGTGATCACGGTACCACCACCGCTTGTTCGCCAACGCGACTTCTCCGCGAAACCCCACGACGCCGACCAGTTGTTGCAGAGTGACCGAGTCCGCTAGCTCGATGACCAAGTTTGAATCAGCCATCACCGCTTTCCGTCTGTTTCTCGGCATTTGTGATTTGCGAACGAGCCTCTTCGATCTGTCGCAAAACATCTTCACGCGGAGTCGCATCAGCGATCCAGTGGGCTCGTGCTGAAAGCAAAGTTAGCGCGTCGAGAGCACTCTCATGATGATCCGGATTTGACCGAATCTTTTCCACCATACGCGCGATGGCGTTGGGATCGGGCGCCTTGCCTTTGTCGGCCATCGGGTGCGACGATGAATCGGTCGACGGAGCAAGCTCTTCAGTGTTCTCGTATTCTTGCCTTACCGAATCAAAGTGAGCGGCCAGCATCTCGATCTGCGCGGGTGTCTCCCATGAGTACTGCAGCACCCAAAGGTCTGAAACACTTGCTCTTTCGCGTCCCGACAAGACGGCACTCGCGGCGATTACACGTTGCAGCCTCACGGCGCGTCGGTCGCTAATCGGTAATCCAGATTCTCTCAGACGACCGACAAAACTCAGAAAAGCCTGACTGACATCGCTCAGATCAATGCGATTGATACGAGACTGAAGCTGGCGAACATCTTCAATCGTCATTTGTTGATCGATGGAAGATGAAAACCGCTGCCAACCGGCTTGCAAGACTTCCGACAGACGACTCGGCTCGACGTTGTCACACCGTACGCGAAGCAAGAATCGATCATAGAGCGCAGCCAAAGCTTCATCGTCGGGTAACTGATTGCTCGCTCCGACGGCCATCAGCATGGGCAACTTTGTCGTTTCGCGACCACGACGAAACACTCGCTCGTTCAGTGCGAGCAACAGACCGTTCAGAATAGCGCTATTGGCATTGAAGAGTTCGTCCAAAAACACCAAGTCGGCTTCGGGCAGCATGCCATCCGTATTAGTTACCAAATCGCCGTCCCGCAGCCGTCTCAGGTCGAACGGACCAAAAAGCTCACTCGGCTCGGTGAACCTTGTCAGAAGGTAGTCAAATGCGTTGCCGCGGATCCGCGCCGCAAACTCTTGCACGAGCGCACTCTTGCCTGTGCCGGGAGGACCCAGCAAGAATGCATTTTCACCGGCCACTAAAGTCACGGCCAGCACTTCCACGATCTCATCTTTCCCAATCAGGCTCTGCCGGATCGGATCGATTACGATCCGCCGCAAGCGGGTCGCCAATGACTCGTCATTGCCAGGTTTGTCGAGAGAGTGATCTGTGTTTTCACCAACGGACATCATCTTCACCAACAGACGTTGAGCTTACATCCAGAGTTTCAGCAGCTTTTCTTCTTCGCATACCGATGGTCGCTTATCACTACCGCTCCACCTCTCTTCCGAAATCTGGCGAAGCGTGCTGTCGGCACGGATCGTTTCCCATGCGGTGGAATTCAGCTTGTCGTCTTCGAGACGGACTCCCGACGAGAGCGGCCACGCTTTGGCGACTTCGTCGATCGTGCCGGTCAGTGGGTCTTCGTGCGTACCTGAACTCGATCGACGCCTCAAATCAGGCAAGAATCGGAACATCAGATCAACCGACCAATGAGAC
>JBCCOI010000737.1:0-3400 GCA_039025515.1 Planctomycetota bacterium | reverse complement strand
GCCCGTAGGCGCTTCGGTGACGACGGTATCAATCAACGACCAGCGGGTGTTTGGAAACTCGGGCACGTTGTTCGCTCGCGGACAGAGGCAGTTTGAGTCATCGGCAGTTTTATGTCATTCATTCTGGCAGCCTCAGCGAAGGGTCTCAACTCCGAGCCATTTGGCAAACAACTTAAGCGGAGAACTTTTTTGAGGCGGCGCAGCAGGATCCGGGAGCCTGCGAATCCCCTCTGGAACGATGGATGTCTCGTGGAGGATTCATCGGTGGCCGGGCCGTCTACAAGTGATCCTCAATTGACCCATGTCCGCATTGGAACCAACAAGCGTCGGTCTCTCGCGAGCGATTGAACGTCGCTCTGATTCGCAATTCGATGAGTCGACGATGTTGCTGGCGCTGTGGTCAATGCAGATCGACACGCTACGAGACACGCTCGCCTCACAATTTGCCGGTGCCCGTGAACGACAGGAATCGCTGCTTAAGGTCGGCAACGCCGTCAGCAAAGTGACAGCAGTTCATATACAGGTCCAGAGCCAAGAGCTATCAGCCGTCAGCAGCGTCCTAAAGAAGCTGCGCGATGTTCAGTCACAATTGGGCCGCAAGCTGCTATCTGCACGCAAAGCTCTCGCTGAAGTTTTCCGTTGGGCCGACAACCGAGAGATTTCGCTGTCACCCATTGAGTTGCCCGTTCGATTCGAGATATCGGACTGGCTTCGCCCGGGCGAAGCAATCAGAAGGAACCTGACGCTGATCGAGAACTACGTACAAGCCGTGCAAACAAACTCAGCAAACAACAAGAGGATTCGCTCGCTCATCACGAACGCACCTGAGCTCGACCGGATTTTCGCGGACTTAAAGGAATACGATCATCCGCACTCGATCGAGTCACTTCGCGACCTCGTCGATGTCGGAACGAGCTTGAGCATTCAACTGCATTCGATACAGAATGATCTCCAGCACTTTGCTTCCAGGGTAAGAATCATCGGGGAAGAGATCCGCATCAAGTCGAATGAGCTCTCGGCGATGAGACTCGATTTGATTCGCAACGACACCAAGCGTGTTGTTCGAGCGCCCAACCGCAAAATCCGGCAACTGCGTCGCGATCTTCAAGTTTTGGAAAACCACCAGTTACGACGCGAATTACTCGACGAACTCTTGGAAACACTGCTTCACTTTGAGGTACTCGACGAACTTAGGAATGAACGTGGTCTTGCCCCGGGAGTGGATCAACAATCACTTCAGAGCATTGACTGGGATGATGTCTTTGTAGCGGCCGAGGTTTGGAGCCGAAACCTCCATGAACGTCTACGAAAAATCTAGACGTTGACAACCTAACGGTTCAAGTGCGAGCAGGACGCTTGCTACGCCAGCTTCGCACCGGCGGCCTGCATGTCCTGGAACGCCTGCGCGATGTCGCCCGTTGCCAAGCCGACGCCCCGGCATCCCGAACGGCGAACCGTGACGTTGTATCCGAGCGTGCATGCATCCAAGACCGTGAATTTTACGCAGTAGTCGGTCGCAAGCCCCATCACAGTGAGGTGTATCGGTTGGAAGGTGTGATCGGCGGTTGAAGCCAAAGAACGAAGATAAGTGTCAAGGCCGGTTGTGGTCTTATGATCATTGTCGAAGAAACCACTGTAGCTATCGACACCTGGGTCCACGCCTTTCTTGACAACGTGATCGATCTTGGAGGTCTCTAAGCCGCTGTGAAATGCGGCACCGTTCGAGTCGGCAATACAATGGTCTGGCCACAGAATCTGTTCCAGATTGTTGAGGTTTACCGAATCCCCGGGCACTTTACCCGGATGAGTGCTCGCGAAACTGCCATGGCCTTCCGGGTGCCAGTCTTGCGTCGCAACAACGACGTCGGCTCGTCGGATCTCATCGTTTGCAACGGCTATCACCGCATCGCCATCGGGTACGGCGAGCGCACCGCCTGGCATAAAGTCATTTTGGAGGTCCACCAAGATCAGTACTTGAATCGTCATCGTTGGCTCACTCCTTCCCGTTCTGAACCATGGCTGCTCTGCGTTTTTGAAGTGAGTCCGAAAGTGAAACGCGACCCGTCAGGCCACAGGACAATCCCCGCATCTCCGACGGAAGCTGCTTGCGGTTTTTGATCGCCCGATCTCGAACTTGTGGTAGCGTGGGGAGAGTGCCAACCAATTGACCCCGCCTCATGAAAGGAACGAGTAAATCGCGTGTCACGGTGGTAGCGTCATCCACGTCTTGTTCGCCTTTCGTCGTCTGTGGCTCACGGGGATCATAGATCACATCGTGTGACCATTGGCCATCGACCCAAGTCCGTTGCACTTGCTGAATGCCAGGAATGGACGATTTCGTCGGGTCGTCGGAAAGCTTGATCCGGTCCACAAGATCTCCCGTCCCATTCTCGATCACCGCCAATTTGTAGACGCCTCCCAGTGCCGGTTGATCCTCGGCGGTCACCAAGTTCGTTCCGACACCCCAAACGTTGATTTTTGATCCCATCTGCTTGAGTTCTTGGATTTTGTGCTCATCTAGATCATTGCTTGCGACGATCGCGGCTTCTGGAAACCCGGCTTCGTCCAGCATGTTTCGTGCTTCAATGCTTAATGCCGCCAGGTCGCCGCTGTCGAGCCGAATGCCCACGACCTCAAAACCCTTTTCGCGCAGTGCCAGGCCCACTGTGATTGCGTTCTTGATTCCTTCGATGGAGTTGTATGTGTCGACAAGGAACACACAGTTGTTAGGCATCGCGTCTGCGTAAGCGGAGAAGGCTGTGAGTTCGTCATCAAAACTCATGATCCAGCTATGAGCATGAGTGCCTTTGCAAGGGATTCCGAATGCCTGTGCGGCCCAAACGTTGCTAGTTGCGGCACATCCACCGATGAACGCAGCGCGTGACGCCGTGAGACCTCCGTTTGTGCCTTGCGCACGTCGAAGGCCAAACTCCAGCACGGCGTCTTCACCTGCCATTTCACAAACGCGAGCTGCTTTGGTTGCGATGAGCGTTTGGAAGTTGATGATGCACAGTAGAGCCGTCTCCACCCATTGGGCTTGCCAAAGCGGTCCACTCACTCGCATCAGCGGCTCGTTCGCAAACGCCACCGTACCTTCCGGCATGGCATCGATGTCCAGTTCAAGCGTCCGTCCACGTATTGCGTCCAAAAACGCATCGTCAAACAGACTCGAATTGTCATTGCCACGTAGCGTGGACAAGAACTGAACGTCGTCGTCTGTTACTCGAAAGCTGCTTAAGAATTTGATCGCATCTGCGAGGCCCGAAGCGATTGCGTATCCGCCCTTGAATGGAGCCTTCCGGAAAAAGAGGTTAAACACGGAGTGCCGGTTCTCAATTCCTTGATGGAAGTACCGCTTTGCACCGATCTCTATCAAATCACGATGGCGCAGGGGTACTTC
>JBCCOI010000736.1:0-3403 GCA_039025515.1 Planctomycetota bacterium | reverse complement strand
CCTTTGCGTCAATTCGCTATGCCGCGTCTGAAACCCATCGATGGACGATTTGAGCCGCGAGTTCCGGATTCTGGTCAACGAGTTCCGTCAAGTCTTCTTTGAGGTGTCGCTGATCTCTTCCCTGCTTTGAACTTTCATCCCCAATGTCCTCGTCCGATGTCGCCGCCAGTTGATCAGGTTGACTGGTCCGACCGCGCATTTTTAGAGCGGCAATCGAGACAACGAGTGTGAGCAAGACCAAGCCACCGACCGGAACCAAGAAGAGTACGTGTTCCGTCGCGAAGGATTTGATCGATGAGATTCGCCTTGAGAGAGACAACCAAGAAAACGCAGTCGACTCGGTGCCGCGTTCTCTAACGGGAGCGTTGTTGCCTGCTACGAGGTCGGGATAGCTCCAGATCTGGATCGACTCCGGTGCAGATGAATCTCCGATAAACGGCACGACGGCGTCTCGAATGTTGACGAACGTCGACTCGCGAACCCCCAGCAGTTGATCGCTTGACGGTCGTTCCTCCGCTTCGGGATGCTGCTGCTCCCATTGCATTCGAAGCTGGCTGTCGGGAACCCCGATCGAGACACGCATTTCCATCCGTGCCAGCTGATGTTCCGATTCAGCTGGTTGAGCAGAATTCTGTACCGGCGGCTTCGCGGTAACGGCGACACGGATACCGGGAAATGCGTCCAGCAACTTTGAAAGCCGACGTTCCAGGTCCGCCTCCGCTTGTTTGATTTTCGAGAGAATGGGATTTTCCCGCCCCGTGTATGCGCGATGTGCAGCCGTGTCCGTGACGGTCACCTCTTCATCGGTCATGCCGGCATAGGCACCGCGAACCAAGTCCTGGATCATTGAGATCCGGTCCGCGGGCAAGGGTGTATTATTGCTTGGTACGACGATGATGCTGGCCGCACGGATCAGCCGCGGCTGAAACCCACCCAGTTGCAGTTCGTCGTATTCGACGCTGGCCCAAGCAACGTCAGCAAAAGACGTGATCTTTCGTCCCAGCTGGTCTGCCTTCTGTTGTTGACGTTGGCGGTTCCGTTCCTCTTGTGACACCAACAAGTTCTGCGTGAGCGGTTCGGTTTCGTGCGCGGGTTGTACGAAGGGGAGCACGCCTGCGTCTTCAAGCGCCACGAGATAGTCGTTCCTCGTTTCGGTCGGAACGACAATTCTGTTTCCCTGCCGCTGCGCCCCGCGAAGTCCGGCCCGACTGAAAGCAGTCTCAAAGCGAATCATCTGAATTTCGTTCAGATCCGCCTCGCCCAACAGCGAAGTCATCGTGGGCTGTGTCGACGTGCGTGTGACCAGCAAGATGCCGGCCCCCATCAAGGCGCAGGCTAATAACCAAACCAAGGGGCGACGATTGGAAAGAGCCGACCACGCGGGAACTTGGTCGAGCGTTGACTGCAGTGATTCTTTTCGCTGACGTAACACGCTCGGAACTTCTTTGTCGTTCTGGTGCAATGAAGTCGACTCTCAAGTCGCGTTAAGCCGCTGCCCGCTTCGTTCGGCTGGTCTCCGGAAAGACGATCGTCACCGCTCCGCCACCCTGCGGACAGTCTTGCCATTGCAGTTCGGCCTTCAAGGAAGCGGCCGCGATGGGAAAGTTTCTTGGTCGCGTTTGCACACTACAGCCGTTGTCCGCGATTTCCAGTTCGAGCCGTTGAGACACGACGCACGCGGTCACCGTAAGATCTCCACCATCTGGCATCGCCTCTAAGGCTTGCTGGGCCAGCGAACGAATCAGCTCGGCCGTTTGGTTCGGATCGCCAGGAATTTGCAAATCCATGTCGACATCGGATTCCAGGCAAACGGGCGACTCGTGTTCGATCAACAGCGGCGCCGTCACGGACTCTATAAGAACGAGTAAGCTCGAACACTGATTCGGTTCAATCCATCCAGCGACCATTTCTTTCTCCCGGGTGAGTCGGCAGCCTTGCACGCAGCCTAAGCTTGAGAACTCCACGCTCCAGTTTCACGGAATAGCGATCGGATCGCCCGGAGGCAAGATGAATTGAACAACACCTCGATTTTTCCATGCTACTGCGTAAGATGCGTGTATGGCTCAATCCTAAGGTTTAACGTTGACGAAGCACTCTCTACCAAACGAGTGAAAGAATGCGACTATCAAACCAGCGAACTGTCGTCGTTTTGCTTGCGCTAGGTTTCGCCCTCTTGGCCGAAGACGCCTCCGCGCAGGGCCTCTTCAAACGATTGCGAGAAAGAATCGGGAACGCCGCTTCAGGTCGGGCTCCAGACGCGACCGCTTCGCCCGCACCGTCACTGCCGGCAAGGCCGTATCCCCAGTCCCAGTCCGGCGATACAGAGACAGACGCGAGCGACGACTTGCCCTCCGCAGGATACCGAATTCCGCCCGGCAATCGATCTCCAGACGCCGAGATGTCTCGTCCGCCGCGAACCGCGAACCAGTTCGGCGGCTCGGTCCTGTCTCCTCTGCGTGACGCTAACGACGAAAGAAATCGTGGTGACGCCTCCATTGGGATTAGCGGTGTCGCCGCGAATCCAGGGTACCCGGGAGTACGTGTGACGGAGATTTATTCGCACTCCGAAGCAGAGGCGGCGGGACTGCGTGTTGGTGACTACATTTTCGCCCTCAATCGCAAGCCTACGCCCGACGTTCCGGCACTGGCCGCGGAGGTCTCGCGAAGGGCTCCTGGCGATGAGGTCAGCTTGAGAGTCGGTCGGGATGGGAAAGTTTTTGAGGTCGATGTGCCGCTGGTCGCGTCTCCCGTCGCACGTGTTAGCGCGGATCGGCCGATCATTGAAGCCAGTAGGGATGCGGGAACATTGCGAACTCCGCTTCCACCTCCAACACAAAATATGGATAGACGGCTCGGCGCGGAGGTCACCGATTTGCCGGGTCGACGCGGCGTATTGGTCGAGTCGACTAACCCGGCCGGATCTGCTTCCCGAGCGGGTTTGGCGGTTGGTGATCAAATCATTGCAATCAATGGAGACTTGGTGAGCGACTCAATAGCGCTTCGCCGACTGCTCGCAACCTCGGAGGGTGATGCCATCGAGGCCCGTGTGATTCGCGGCGGACGTCTCGTGAATGTCCCAATCCGATTCGACGAACAGCCACCTCAAACGATGACCTCACCGGCACCAAGTGTTGATTCCGGAACATCCGAAGAGACAACTGCTGCTCAGTCCAACGTAGCCGACATCGGTTCATTGCTCGGTAATTTTTTCGGCGGCACGTCCGAGGCAGACGCGCCGACGCCAGAAGTGGACACGGAGCCGGCTAAACCGCTCGATCTCGAACTCCCTCTGCCGGAGAAAGCTTCGGAGGAAGATGTTTCCAAGGAAGTTCTGCGTTCGGAGATCGATGCATTGAAGGAGTAACTGAGACGACTCGAGTCGGACCTGGAGATGTAGGACTGG
>JBCCOI010000735.1:0-3408 GCA_039025515.1 Planctomycetota bacterium | reverse complement strand
GTTCAGTATGGAGTGCTTCATGAGCGAAGTTTCGGTTTCCGATGATGCCGCCGTTTGGCTCCGCCAAGCGTTGGCTGGAGATCCGTCCAGCCTAGAGAAATTGCTCGAATGGTATCACGGATACCTGATCGTCCTTTCACGTGCTCGCTGTGACGCTCGGCTTCAACAGCGTGTCGGACCCGCCGACTTGGTTCAGGAGACGTTACTGGAGGCATTCCGCGACTTCGAGAGTTTTTCAGGGTCGACGACCGCGCAATTCACGGGGTGGCTGCGTCAGATTCTGATTCACAACATCGGCAGGGCCGTCGAACGCAATGTGCTGACGGCCAAACGGGATCTACGTCGGGAGCAGCCGCAGAGGTGTACACGTTCATCGTCCCCCGATGCTGAAAATCGGCTTTCGTCGTTGTTAGCGGATTCTCATCGGGGGCCCGCAACCGAGGCCGAGGTTCAGGATGATTTAGTCCAACTCGGTGCCGCCATTGATCGCCTACCGACTGACTATCGCGAAGTGATCCTGTTGAGGCACATCGAAGGGCTGGAATTCGCCGACGTGGCGGAACGCATGAAACGCACGTCTGGCGCGGCAAGGATGATCTGGATGCGAGCCATCGGCAAGCTGCGGAGCGAATTGGAAAAGGAAACATGACGAAGCCATCGATTCCACAAGACTTCTCGGCAATTCACGGTCAGGTACAATCAGTGCGGGGAAGCAATGATGCCTGCGACATTGACGAAGAGAGCCTTGCTGAAAAGCTGGACGCGTATGCAAACGCGTTGGAGTGCGGCGACGCTGTGGCTGCCGAAAGGTTGCTCGTTCGCTATCCGATTTTGGAACGGCGATTCGGGCAACATTTGTCCAGCCTTCGGAAGCTAAGTCGTTTAAGGACGGCGACGCGAGACGACAAAGTGTCCACGAATGGCGACGAGGAAAGCGACTCGTTCGTACCGAAGTTGTTGGGCGACTACCAGCTGCGACGTGAGATCGGTCGCGGAGGCATGGGGATCGTCTATGAGGCCATGCAGATTTCATTGCGGCGAGAGGTCGCGGTGAAAGTCATGCCCTTCGCGTCGGTGCTCGATCCCAACCAGATCACTCGTTTTCGCAACGAAGCTCATGCGGCGGCATCACTTCATCACCCGCACATCGTTCCCGTGTTCGGCGTCGGATGCGAACGGGGTGTTCACTACTACAGCATGCAATTGATCAACGGCCAGTCGCTCGAAGAGGTGCAGAGGTCTCGGCGGGACGCGGCCTTGAATGAACGCATCGAAGAGATGCGGGAAGAGAACGCGGAGAAGCCCGACTTTGATACGACAGCGCAAGCCGGGCCGCGTTCATGTCAACAGCCAACGAGTGATGCCCATTTATACCGGCCTTGCACACCCGAGAGCGGTTCGACGCGAGTCAGTGTCGGAACGGGAAGGAGCACGATTCCCTCCAAGTCAGCGAGGGGGTTGATTCGTGATGAAGTGCGGTTGGTTGTCTCTGTCGCGGATGCACTCGACTACGCGCATCAGCAGGGCGTCATTCATCGTGATATCAAACCGTCCAACCTGTTGTTGGACGAGAGCGGAAAAGTCTGGGTGACCGATTTCGGACTGGCCCGCTGCAAGTCCGCCGGAAATCTAACGGCCGAAGGAAGCCTCTTGGGCACGATTCGCTACATGAGCCCCGAGCAAGTCGCCGCAAAGCCGCGCGGTATCGACCATCGCACCGATATTTATTCGCTCGGCATCACGCTCTACGAGTTGCTCACATCGCGACCGGCATTCAGTGGACGAAACCGTGAGCAACTGATGCGATCGGTTGAGTGCGAGATGCCTTTGTCTCCGCGCCGGCTGAACGCGGGAATCCCGACCGACTTGGAGACGGTCCTCTTCAAGTCGATCGCGAAAGACAAAGATGATCGCTACCAATCGGCGGCCGAGTTTGCGGATGACCTGAGACGTTTTTTAGCGGGGCATCCGACGCTGGCGAGGCGACCTTCGTTTGTCGATTTGGCTTTCAAATGGGCGTTGAGAAAACGTGCTCTGGTCCTTTCGGTGGCGTCGATGTTACTCGCCATTTGCGGCATCTTGGCGATGGCGTTTGTCTCCGTTCACGCCGAGTCTCGTGAGAAATCGCAAGCCAATCAACGCGCGAAGCACCACCTGCAGCAAGCGCATGCTGCGATCAATCGCTTCGGTGCTTTTGTCGAAACCAGCCTTGCCGATCTTCCGGAAGCTCAAACGATGCGTCGCGACGCGCTCATTGAAATGCGCCGATTCTATGTCGGCTTCTTGCAATACGCCGATGAGGATCCGCAGCTGGCCCGAGAGTTGGCGCAAGTCCGATATCGTCTGGCATCCGTTCATGCATCTCTGGGCGAAAGCGATATGGCGACTCATGCTTATCGAGCGGCAATCGAGCAATATCTCGCTCTCGTTGAAGAATCGCCTCTCGATGGTCGTTTGCACGGCGACTTGGCATTGTGCTATCACAATCTGGGGAGACTCAAACACAAACTTGGTCGGCATCTGGAAGCCGTTCATGCCTATCGACAAGCTGAAAGCCATCAGAACGAGAGCACTCGTCTATCGCCCGAAGATCCGATGCTCGTTGCGGAGTCCGCCGGAACACAAACCAATTTGGCGTCTTTGCTAAGCGATGGCGGTCGACGGGGTGAAGCGATGGACCGGCTCGACGCCGCACTCGAACGGCTTGAAGACAGCATCCAAAAACACCCCGAGGCGGAAGGCCTGTTAGCGCAGCGCATCGAAACACGGAATGCGTTGGTGTCCCACGTTATGGAAGAAGATGCTTCGTTCGCCGAGTTGCTGCTGCGAAGGGCGATCGATGAATTGACGACGGAGAACGAGTCGGCCTTCCGGCTAGGCTCATTGAAAGGAAATGGATTCGGGACCGCCGGCGTTTTCCGGTCGACCAGGCTGAATCACGGTTGCCAGTTGGCGATCGCGAGAAACAACCTTGCCACGCTACTCAGTCAACGCAACGAAGACGCGGCTTCGCTCGATCTTACGACGCTGGCACTCTCGGACCTGGATCAAATGCCTCCGACTCGGACGGTCCGAAGACAACGGGCCGTCGTCCTCAATAACCAGGGAAGGATTCTCTTTCAGCTGAGTCGAACCAGTGAAGCAAGAGAAACCCTGCTGGAATCGGCGTCTATCTTTCGAGAGCTACTGGAATCAGAGCGGGCCGATGGTCGTTTGATGAGTCGGCTTGCGAGCGTGCTTCACAATTTGGCGACCATCGATCAGTCAGAGACTCGTCTGACCGCAGCCGAGGGATACGTTGAAGAAGCAATACGGTTTCAAGAGTCCGCGATCGAAAACAGTCCACTTTCCCATTCATTCCACAAGTACCTCGCATTGCATCTTGAGTTGCCGAAACAACTCGAGATG
>JBCCOI010000734.1:0-3414 GCA_039025515.1 Planctomycetota bacterium | reverse complement strand
CTCCGGGGAGTTGGCGGGCAGCTGCAGTGCATCTTCGAGAGCTTTTTCGGCCTCGCCGACGTCCAGCAAGTCGACTGCAATCGAGCGTCCCGTCAGCAGACTCACGACGTTCGCCTCGACCTGTGCGAATCCGCCGTCGACGAAATACTGTTGTGGGCCCGCGGCGGTTTCTAAGTGGAGCGTGCCGAATCCCAGTCTGCCGATCAACGGCGCGCGGCCCGGCAGAATTCCCATCTGCCCATCAAACATCGGCAGCGTGATTCGTTCGGCCTCGCAGTCGATTTCGGTTCGTTCGGGTGTGACAACGATGCAGCGTAGAGCCATCGATTATTTCTCCATCTTCTTGGCTTGCTCTTCCGCCTGCTCGATGGAACCGACGTACATGAAGGCCTGCTCGGGCAGGTGATCCCACTTACCGTCGCAAATCTCTTCGAAGCTTCGGATCGTGTCTTCCAGCGGCGTGATCTCACCCGCCTTTCCGGTAAACACTTCGGCAACCAAGAACGGCTGGGACAAGAATCGTTCGATCCGGCGAGCTCGGTGGACGACCGTCTTGTCGTCTTCGCTCAACTCATCAACGCCAAGGATCGCAATGATGTCTTGGAGCTCACGATAACGTTGCAGAATCGTCTGCACACGACGAGCGATCGCGTAGTGTCGATCCCCAACGTATTGTGGGTCGAGAATTCGCGAGTTCGAGGCGAGCGGATCGATCGCGGGGTAAATCCCTTTCTCAGAAATTGAACGCTCGAGGTAAATGAACGCGTCCAGCTGACCAAACGCGGTCGCGGGAGCGGGGTCCGTCGGATCATCCGCAGGGACGTAGACTGCTTGCACCGATGTGATCGCACCTTTCTTTGTCGAAGTAATTCTTTCCTGAAGTGCTCCCATCTCGGTTGCCAACGTCGGCTGATAACCGACCGCAGACGGCATCCGACCCAACAATGCCGATACTTCGGAGCCCGCTTGGGAGAACCGGAAAATGTTGTCAACGAAGAGCAGCGTGTCGGCACCCGTGGTGTCACGGAAGAACTCCGCCATCGTCAATGCCGAAAGCGCGACCCGAAGACGAGACCCCGGCGGCTCGTTCATCTGACCGAAAACCATGCAGGTTTGCTCGATCACTTTACGGCCGGTCTGACCGATTTCGGTATCCTGCATTTCCAGCCAGAGGTCGGTGCCTTCGCGAGTTCGCTCGCCGACACCCGCGAAGACGGAGTAACCGCCGTGGCTGCTGGCGATCCGTGCGATCAGCTCGGTCAGGATCACCGTCTTGCCCAAGCCTGCTCCACCGAACAGTCCTGCCTTACCACCGCGGACGAACGGAGTAAGCAAGTCAACGACCTTGATACCCGTCTCGAACAACTCGGTGTTGGTTGAAAGTTCATTAACCGGTGGGGCTTCACGGTGAATCGGCCAGTAGTCTTCGGCACTGACATCGCCGCGTTTATCGATGGGATCGCCTAGAACGTTGAAAACGCGACCCAAGGTTTCTTTCCCGACCGGCACGGCGACGGGCTTTCCCGTATCGACGACGTCCATGCCCCGCATCATTCCATCGGTCGATCCAAGGGCGATCGCGCGGACCCGTCCGCCACCCAGGTGTTGCTGCACCTCACCGACCAAGTCGATTTTCACGCCCTTGTGCTCGCTCTTGATCTCAATCGCGTTGTAGATTTCGGGGAGGCTTCCCTCCGGGAACTGGGCATCGAACGTGGACCCGATGACCTGCGTGACTTGGCCGACGACGCGAGATTCGGTTGCGGTGGACATGCTTGTTTTCTGCTAGTGATGGATCGGATTGCTAAATTTGATTGTTGCGATGTACGTCTGCGCTAGACTTAACCGTTTCGCGGTGTGTGGTCAGCCCTCGAGTGCTTCCACGCCACCGATGATTTCCATGATTTCACCGGTAATCTGACTTTGTCGGGCGCGGTTGTACGTCATCGAGAGTTCCTTGATCATCTCGCCGGCATTCTCGGTAGCTCCTTTCATAGCGACCATTCGCGCGACTTGCTCACTGACCGCCGCGTCGAGAAAGCACTTGAAGAGTCGAACCTTGAAACTCGTCGGCACGACTTCCTCCAAAATGCTCTCGGCGGATGGAAGGAACTCGTAATCCACACCCGTTTCCGTCTCATCGACGGCTTCATCGCTTCCTAGGGAGCCGAGCGGTAAGAGCGTTTCGACGGTCGCCACCTGCTTCGCAGTGCTCACAAATTTGGTGTAGATCACGTCGAGACGATCGAGTTCGCCCGTGATGAAGCGATTCAAATAGCCCTCGGCGATCGCCTCGACCTCGTCGTACTTCGGTTGGTCCTCGAAGTCGAGGAATCGTTGCTCGGCGGTGATGCCGCGGAAGCCCAACCCGTCGATGCCGCGTTTACCGCTCACATCAACGTCGATGGGAACACTTTCGGACAACGACTGCACCATCGGCACAGCTTCACGCAAAACCGACGCGTTGTATCCTCCGCAAAGGCCACGATTGCTACTGAGAACCAAGATGCAGCCCTTGCGGACTTCGTCACGTTGTTCCAGGAGCGGATGCTTCACATCCAGCCCCGCGGCCGCGAGCCGACTGACGATCTTCGTGATTTGATTGGTGTAGGCGGTTGCCGCTTGAGCACGCTCCATCGCCTTCTTGTACCGGGCCGTCGCGATCAACTCCATTGTCCGCGTGATCTTACGGATGTTTTTGATCGATTTGCGTCGTTTATCGAGCGCTCTTGCGTTGGCCA
This sequence comes from Planctomycetota bacterium, assembly GCA_039025515.1. Classification (GTDB taxonomy): domain Bacteria; phylum Planctomycetota; class Planctomycetia; order Pirellulales; family Pirellulaceae; genus Stieleria. The sequence continues at coordinate 673 of JBCCOI010000734.1, read as the reverse complement.
TGGATCGATTCTGGTTCCCAATCTACTGATTCGTTTTCGGCTAATTCGTCTTCGCCATGAACGCGGCAATCACTGCTCGCGTCCAATGTGATCGCCGCATTACTCGGCGGGCTTGTAGCCGGCCTTGAAATCGTTGATGACCGATTCGAGCTTCTCGACGATCTCGCCGCTAAGCTCACCGTTCTCCGTCAGTTCGGTCAACAAACCACCGTGTTTGTCGTTAACGTATTGCAAGAAATCCTTTTCCCAAACTTGTACCTTTTTGATATCGACATCGTCCAAGAAGCCCTTCGTTCCGGCATAGAGGCTGACAACCTGTTCGGCAACGGAAAGCGGTTGGTACTGTGGCTGCTTGAGCAATTCGACCATACGGTAGCCACGATCGAGCTGCGCCTGCGTCGCGGGGTCGAGGTCGGTTCCCAGCTGTGCGAATGCTTCGAGTGCCCGGAAAGCTGCGAGGTCGAGACGCAAACCGCCGGCAACTTTCTTCATCGCCTTGATCTGTGCCGCACCGCCGACCCGCGAGACCGAGATGCCCGGGTTCATCGCGGGACGTACACCCGAAAAGAACAAGTCCGGCTGGACGTAGATCTGACCGTCCGTGATCGAAATCACGTTCGTGGGAATGTACGCCGAAACTTCGCCTTCCAACGTTTCGATAATTGGAAGGCTG
>JBCCOI010000733.1:0-3417 GCA_039025515.1 Planctomycetota bacterium | reverse complement strand
GGGATTTGGAACCATCATGGTTGTCCCGACGGCTATGGTTGAGCTTCAGACGGCGAATCGGTAGCAAGAGACTCCTCAATTTCTACGGGACCACGTCGGAACTCACCAAATTCCTCGACCCGTGCGGTCCAAAAATAAACGGCTCCACCCGCCGCAGCGGCGAGAGTTCCTCCAATGACAAGCAAGACAACCAACGGCATCAACGAATGCTTTCCCGCACTAGCGCCGACTTCTGTCGGTGACTTGTAGGGATCGAGATCCGATTGTTCGGCATTCATCAAGACACTCCGGTATAAGTAACACGAACGATACGACGAACGATTCGCAATTTGAAATTCCAATCGTCGGGAACAACCCATGCGCCGAACTTCGGTCAGTCCATCGATCACTCCGGCGCGATTGACCAAGTGGGTTTTTCTTGCATTCGTCGCCTGGATCGGCTGGCACATTCTAGCACCCTATCCTCAGTACCTGCCGCCGAACTTCGACGTTGGTTTCCTTCGAGGTAAGGGCGAATTCTTCTATCGTAACGGATACAGCATTGGCTTTTTCGCACACATTCTTGCCGCTCCTCTCGCACTCTTGCCGGGCGCCATGCAAGCTAGCCGGACGCTGAGAGTCCGGCGACCGTACTTCCATCGTGTCCTGGGAAGGCTCTACTGCGTGCTTGTGCTGCTGCTGGTAACCCCGGGCGGACTCTTGATGGCGATGAAAGCGTATGGCGGATGGTCTGGCGTTTGCTGTTTTTCGCTGATCGCCATTTTCACATGGTTTTCGACCTTCATGGGCTGGAGAACGGCAAGAAGTTCGCAGTATGCATCGCACGCAAGATGGATGCTTCGCAGCTACACGCTGATGCTCTCCGCCATCTTCTTACGATTGACCAACATCAGTCTCACCGAATTAGAATTCGGACACGAGTTCACCTACCAGTTCTCGGCCTGGATAAGCTGGCTGGTGCCACTGGCTATCGTCGAGTCTGTTCTTGCGTTACAGAAAACCACGAAGCCAAAGAAAGGCCTCGTGGTTGAAGGTTGAATGCAGCTCTAAAGCCTCGACGCGATTGCTTTTGCTTCGTCGATCGCCGAAGAAACCGTACTCGCCACATCATCGGGACCGGCGAGAGTCGGCTCGATGACGACTTGATGGATCTCGGTGAAGCCGAAAAAGCCAAGAATCTGCTCGACATAAGGTTTCTGGTGATCCATCGCCTCCGCGTCGCCCGTGTACGCACCACCGCGTGAGGAAACCACGACGGCAGGTTTACCCGTAACCAGACCGTTGTACCCGGTTGCGGGGTCGAACGAAAAGGTCTGCCCGGGCTGAGCGATGACATCGACGAAGTGCTTCAGCTTGTAGGGAACTCCAAAATTCCACATCGGAACGCTGAACAAATATTTGTCAGCCGCTTTGAAAGAATCACAAACATCCACCACGGCTTGCCAAGCTTCCGCCTGAGCTGAATCAAATTCTTGGCCGTGGAGGACTTGGTACTTTGCGTCAATCGTGAACCCATCAAATTCCGGCAACTTAATGGACCACAGATCCATTGTCTCCACTTCGTCCTCTGGGTTTGCCGAACGATAGGCGTCAACGAACGCCTTGGAAACCTCGATCGACTTGGAACGAGCCTTGCGTGGTGAGGACTCGATGTAGAGAAGCTTAGCCATGATTCGAACTCCTTGAAATGAACATGAAACGAACTATCCGCTAGGCCAGATCGAACAGCAACGCGTCGGTATCCTCATTCGCTTCGACGTGCAATGCGGATGGGCGACTGGTCGCGACCGCGTCGCCCGACTTCAGCTTGGTTCCATTGACCACCAATTCGCCCCGCGCAACTTGCAACCACGCGTGCCGATCACGCTCGACGTTGAAAGCGGCGGAACGCCCCCGTTTCAAATGCGTTGCGTAGATGTTGGCGTCTTGATGGATCGACACCGAAGCGTCCGAACCGTCGGGTCCCGCGATCTTCTTCCACGTGTTCGTCTTCTCTTCAATGGAAACACGATTGTCGCTGTATCGCGGACGAACTCCACGAAGTGCCGGTTCGATCCAAATCTGTAGGAAATGATTCGAATCACTCGCGGACGGGTTGTACTCGCTATGCGTGATTCCCGTACCGGCGGACATCATCTGAATGTCATCCGGCGTGATGATCGCACCTTTTCCCGTGCTGTCCTTGTGCTGAAGTGCACCGTCGAGCACGTAGGAAATGATTTCCATGTCGCGGTGGGGGTGAGTCGGAAACCCACGCCCGGCGGCAATCTTGTCGTCGTTGATCACGCGAAGACTACGAAAACCCATGTGGCGTTGGTCGTAGTAGCCGCCAAACGAGAATGTGTGAAAGCTCTTCAGCCAGCCGAGATCCGTGTGACCACGCTCGGCCGCTTGGCGTAGCAAGAGGTCGGTATCGGAAAATTCTCGTTCCGTTTCCACTGCACTGGCGATCGACTGTGGTCCCGCGACGTGGATGAGTCCCGCTGCGGTGACAGAAAGCATGTTTCGGCGTGTGGGTTTCATGACAAGTCTCCTTGCTGGTCGGTAATTGGCTACTCACAAAGGAATACCGCCCGCCCGCATATACCTTACATGTAAACCAAAAACTTTTTCAACCCCGCTCCCGCGATTCAGCCGCAGATTCGAAGAACTTCGGCTGCAGTTCCTCGAAGACCTGCTTGCCGACCTCATGCCCCTTTTCAAACATATTTCCGGTCACCGTCGTGTTGTCGAGCGTCCAGCTTGGGTCGGGAAGAGGGAAATCGAGGTGACGGTAGCGATCACCAAGCATCATTTCCAAAGGCAGTTGCGTTCCCTGGACCTGAGAAATACTCATGACTTCCGCAACATGAGGCGCCCAAAAGAGCATGCCCGCATCCCCGCCTGGTGGAGCCAAGATATACGAGGCTTGACCGGTTCCGATGGAGAGCATGTGAACGTCTCCCAATCTCTCCGACTTGCCTCGACATTGCGAATCCGTATCGATCATCTGCGCGGCTTCGGCAAGGGCAACGACGCCCGGATCGATCGCCCACAGACCACCGTCGGCATAGCTCTTGCCGTCCGGCATCTCCTTGTGTGGGAAATACGTGGGCGCGGCGGTAGATGCCACGATGACATCGGCGATTGGCCAGTCGTATTCCGGACGTGGATCCGAAAGGTGTGGCGTTCTAAAAACGTAAGTCCTTCCATCGGTCAGGTTGACGGTGGGAATAATCAGCGGACACCGGGCGGTTGATCGTGAAGTGCCGGCCAATGTCGCGCAGAAACTCGATGTAGCCCAGTTTGTCGAGCCACTCGGCATTGTTGGGCATGAACGCGTCGGTCGGCCCGTCGCCGAAGGCAAGGTAGCGCTCGAACACGCGTCGGATGCCGGCGGCGTTGGCCTCGATCTCATCGAGGCTGCGGAGCTTACGC
>JBCCOI010000732.1:0-3424 GCA_039025515.1 Planctomycetota bacterium | reverse complement strand
TGGGAACAGATCGGCTGAATGGCGTGGCGGGGATGACTGGACGCTCCCATGCACAGCATCGTTCACGCAGCGTGCACGCCTGCCGTTGACAGATGGTCGGCACCCAAATCGCGTGACTCCAGTGTACCGCAAGCGAAAGCGGACCGCATCGACGAATCCATCGCCGTAACAAATCGTGCCGGAGCAAATGCACTCGACGAGCCTCATAACGAAGGCACGCAAAGCCACGTTGTCATCAGCGGCAGCACGACCACGAAAGCGCAAGCGCCGAGCAGGGCGACACCGAAGACATCATAGGTCTTGGTGGCGTTATCGTGGCGCCTTGCGATGCTGTGCCGTAGCAAGTGCAGGTAGCCATCATCGGGCACGGGCGCTGTACTCTCCATTTGCGAAGCCTCGCAAGCCGTACTCGGGTGCATGGAGTTATCCTGCCTAGTTTGGAATTTCATACTTCGACGCAAGGAGCGACTGTTCGATTTGCGCTTTCATCTGATCTGGCGAGTTGGCCGGATAAATGGCAGTAATTTGCACGCAACCGATCGTCGTCCCAAACGCCACGATACAGAATTGCTGTGGGTATCTCGCTTTGACCCGATTTCCCTTGACCAACAGCGTCGGGCGGCCACCGACGTCGCGTGTTTCTTTGTTTGTCAGTTCCATTCCGGAACCGAGCATCCGATCCGATACAAAGTCGTCGACAACGGTTTGAAATGTCGTGTCAGGTGCGTGGGCCAATGTAACACTCGTGCGCGTCAATTCGTTGTGCCAGATCTGATGCTCATCGTTCCAGACGAATCCATCCGGTGCATATTTTGTTTATCTCACTAAGGGCCATCCACCAGTGATCGAGTGCCACCAGCGACGAGGTTTTGCCGGCGTCTTCAAGAGCCGTTCGACAGCCGATACCAAGTCATCGCAGTTCCGCATGCCGACGATAAGCCCATGCAAACGTCTGTCGTGGTACACAGTAATCGTTGGCACGTTTGCGATCCCGATTGAGTTGCAAAGATCCACACAGTCTGCCGCGTCTACGTTGCAAGAAACGATGAAGCTGTCGACGGGCAAACGGGATTTGATGCGTCGTAGCCTCCCATCCATCTCTGGGTCCGTACCGTTCCAAATGGCCCAGAAGTGTACGATCAACGTGCGATGCTGATCGAGCATCGATGGTAACGAATTCGCGGTCACCGGCGTGTGCGTCGGTTCATGATTCGAGTCGGGACGATACATAGAGTTCGATGTGGCGGTGAAAGTGTCCGTCACGATGTCACCTCACGTGGAAGAACGGCGGCAAGAACCGGGAGACGGGAGTGATTGCTCATTTGAAAACGCCCGGAACGACAACTCTGGTGCATTGATTTGTCACGACCTTTTCCCGTAGAAGCGGTTGACCACTTCTTCGGCGAAGGACCGTTCAAGTGTCTGCGGTCGCAGCACGTCCCAAACGGAATCCGGGCCCGTGGTCATGCAGGTTACGATACAGCGATAGACATCCGCGCGACGGTCTGCGGATGATTCGCCATCAGTAAATTGTTCGTAAATGTCCGCCGCATGTGACCATAATGCGATTTCACGTTCCGGAGTTGCATCGCGCCGAAATCCGTCCTCCCATTCTTCGAGCGTGAGGTCACGATGTTCTGCGAAAGCCGCCTGGATTTGACGTAGATAGCCCCGTATTTCTTCGGAAAACGGCCCGTGTTGATGTGAGCCTTGCTGCAACTTGTCTGGCAGAACCCAGACGACGCCATCCATGCCTCGAATTTGAACCTGAATCGCGCTGGAGCTTAGTTCGCAACGTGGAATCCGGACCACCTTACCGGCATCGAAGTCGTAGAACGGCACCGTGTCGGATGCATCCGAGTTGCCGAATGTTCGTTTGAGCCAGGTAAGCAGTCCCATGTGTGTGATCCAAAGCTTGACGCAACGAAATGCCACCTATCCGCTGAACGGGCCCAAAACTACTCAACTTGTCGGTTGGGCTGGATGCCGACCCGAAAACACAGCTCGATTAACTTCAACATCAGACATCACCGGGCCGCCGCCATTCAACATCGACTTCAGGAACGACGCGGTCGGCGGCTCCGCGTCCAACGCGTTGTTATTGGCTGCTTGCGTTTAAGGTCACGACGACCACATCCTCGGTTTCGTCGTCCAGAATGATCGCTCCCTCATGCTCCGTCTCAAGCTGCATTAGCTGGTTTCCGCTGCGGCTCCAAACCGACGACCTGCCAACGCATTCTGCACCATCGAGCAGCCCAAGGCAATTCGCCATCATCACCAACATCGAATGATCGCGAGCAATCTTGGACAATCGCTCGCCAGCGACATCGACGCCTCGAGAAGTTTTTGCGACGCTCGCTATGTAAACGGACGCACCGGAATCCATTGCTCGCTGAGCGTGCAACGGAACGGACAGTTCGTAGCAGATTGCCAACGCGATGGCGGGATTCTCATGCATCAGACCATCCGATGTTGGACCCGGTTCAAAAAACGGTTCCTCATCTGCGTGAAGGAATTGTTTTGAATAGACCTGAATCTCCGACTCAGGCCGAAACAGCAACGTGGAAATACGTGGCAATCGATGGCCTCGCGTGGGAACGCCAGCCGCAATGGTAATCCCGCTTTGATTCGCAGTTGTCTGGAGGCACTTAAAACACGAATCGTCGCGCGTCCTCGCGAATGATGCCGCCATTCGCGGTTCGTAGCCCGTGAGTGAAAGCTCCGGGAATACGATCAAGCCAGCACCGTTTCGGACGGCAACGTCAATGAGGGACTGGTGTCCGGCAAGATTGCCCTCAACTGGCCCAATGCTCGGTCGTGTTTGAGCGACGGCGATCTTCATAGTGCGGCCTCATCTCTCGCCAAGAACGGTGCCCGTCACCGGGCGGGGAGAGTAAAGTGGTCCATTCCAATTTGAGCCGCAAGCCCCGCTCCATGTGCGTGCCATGGTTCGCCGCTACTCTTACGTAGCGAACCGAGGTTCGTACGGATTGCCAGTGAGCGCGTGCCTGCGGTCGCGCGAATCAGTGGTCGATTGCGTGCAGTTGGTTCCTACGTGACTTGAACGCCGAGTTAGAACCCAAGCGATCAGTGTACAGATCGTCGTAGCAGCGACTGCGTTCGGAATGCCACGAAGCATTGGCATGTATCTGCCTGCGAACGCCAGCGATACGCGGGCGGCGGCGAGCGACTCTCAATTACGAGAGCGTCGACCACCGCTGCTTCCATCGTCATCACGTGGTTCGCAGCCTATTAAGCGAGTCGCCAACGATTCCTGTCTAGGCCTCAATCAAGCGAACGCCGAGGTCCGATTCGGCTCTTTTTTTGACTTCGGCGATGGCGGACCGGTGGCCACGCTTTGGCGATCTTTTGCATTTCTTCTGCGGCATGTGGAGGGTCTTTCGGGGGTTCGGCGTTCCTGCGG
>JBCCOI010000731.1:0-3428 GCA_039025515.1 Planctomycetota bacterium | reverse complement strand
CATTCCCCACCTGACGCTCAATCGGAGTCCCACCATGTCAACGGAGCAGCCAGCTTCCCCCTCTCGCCGTCGATTTTTGGCCACCGGTGCCGGCGCGGCTGCAATTTCGACGGTTGCCGCGTTACCTGGCAGAGCTGCGGCGGCAGCCAATGCCAACGAGCGACTTCGTATCGGTTTTATCGGTCCCGGAGGACGCGGCTTCGGTGCGCACGTCAAGACACTTTGCGAACTTCACAGCGAAGGCCGTAATATCGACCTGGTCGGCGTTGCCGAAGTCTACGAGACCCAACGCGACATGGTCGCCGACTACATCAACGAGAAGACCGGCACGGATCCTGGTCGCTATGTCGACTACAACGACATGATCGAGAAAGAGAATCTCGACGCCGTCTGCATCGGAACACCCGATCACTGGCACCACAAACAAATCATCGACTCGCTTGATGCTGGCCTTCACGTTTATTGTGAAAAGCCAATGACGAAGACTGTCGAAGAAGCCTTCAACGTCGAAGCAAAATGGAAGTCATCGGGCAAGGTCATGCAGGTCGGCGTTCAATCGACCAGTTTGCCAGTCTGGGACGAGATTCGTTCGTTGCTCCAAGACGGGAAGCTTGGCAAGGTACTCGGTTTTCAGACGGAGTATTTTCGAAACAGCAACGTGGGCCAGTGGCGATACTACAAGCTGATTTCGGATATGAATCCGAAGAAGATCGACTGGGCGCGTTGGCTGGGTTCCGAAGCCGACTTGGCTCCCGAAATGCCTTTCGACCGCGCCGTCTACAAGCAGTGGCGTCGGTTCTGGCCATTCGGAAGCGGAATGTTTACCGACTTGTTTGTTCACCGAACGACTTCGATGTTGAAAGCAACGGGACTCCGCATTCCCGGACGGGTCGTCGGTGCGGGCGGAATTTTCCTCGAGTATGACGGGCGTGATGTGCCCGACGTTGCGACCGTGGTTGCGGATTTCCACGAAGGAGTTCAAGGCTTGATCACCGCCACGATGTGCAACCAAGAGTCACGCGTGAATCAGCTCATTCGTGGCCACTACGGTTCGTTTTTGCTCGGCAACGGCGAAGGTTTCGATGGATTTGATTTCGTCCCCGAAAGACGCCAAGTCACGACCTCCGGTGACAGCAGCAAGAGGACATTTGAGAATGAGCGGATCTCGACCGAGCGCGTGAAGAATACGACGAAAGCACACTTTGCCAACTTCGTCGATGCGTGCGAAGCCGGTGATCCAATGCTTTGCAATAACCCGCCGGACCTGGGTGCTGCGGCCATGGCCGTCGTTAACCTCGGTGCCCAAAGCTATCGAAACGGCGAAGTCTACTTCGTCGGCTCGGGTTCCCGTGATATCGAGACCACGGATCCCGGTTGGGCAAAGCGGTGGGAAGAGAAGTCGGCAAAGCGTGAGCTGCCAAACCACATCCCCGGTTGGAAAGCCGGTGACTTTGGTAGCAAGTTGGACGAACCGAGCTACATGGACCAAGCGGGACCATGGATCGACGGGAAAGACCCGGCAGGAAACTGACGGAACAATTGGTGACTCTCTCGTAGTCACCAGAAAGAGGTTCGCCGCAATCGGCCGCTCTTACCGCGTCGACTAAGCTAACGAACGTTCAATCAACTTCTAGCCAAGTTGATGAGCCAACGGAGCTTGCCGGCGCTTGCGGGAGTCTGATGTGACACCTTTCTGGCGTTCAAGCCTGCGGCTAGCGATGTCGGCTCAGGCGAGTTCGTTGTTTTCGCTAGCGAATCTCGGCCTCGTAGGCAGCAAGGCGTCCCACATCTTCACTCGCCAACTGCTCGGTCGCGGTGCCGGTCTTGGTCGACGCGTAGGTCCGGTCCAAAAATTCCTTTACGGACTGCTTCTGTTCCGATGACCAGAAGTCAGTAACCGGATCCGCCTTAAGCTCTTCATACAGATCCCTGAGTGCGAGTTGAATCGCTTGATTCATCGGCCCTTGCTTGTGAACCGGAAGTTTGCTTCGGAGTGAAACGAGGCCATTGATTTGTTCTCGATGCATTTCAAAGGCGTCATCCTTCAGAGGAAACGGCCACTGCGCGACGGCCGCCGGTGGAGGAGCCGGCGCCTGCTGTTCCTTCTTCAACTCCTTCTGGCGGCGGCGTTCAACATTCTTTGCGAGAAGTTTGGCAATCGATCGTTCTCGCTCGGCTTCGCGTAGCCGCCGCAATTCGAACACTTGCTCCATCTCAAAGCGTCGGTTTTGCAAAAACATGTTGCGGGCGACCTCTTGGTTCTTGAGTGCCTCACTTTGATAGAGCGCTGCCTGACCCTGTGCCGCCGTGACTGCCGCGACGCCGCGCAAATAGCCCTCGGCAAAAGTTGACGCATGGAACCCGCCGAAGCCCGGCCGAAATCCCTGAAACGGGAAAGGCTGAAATGGCGTTGGAATCGTGCATTCCGGCGACGAAAATGACGCGCTCACACCGAATGGAACGGACTGGGCGGTCGCCCAGGAAACTGGAACGCTAATCGCTGTCGTGAAAATGGATGCAAGAACAGCAAGTCGTGTTGCTTTAAGAGTCATATTTTTCCCCGGGCTCGTGTGTCTGCTTCATTACTTATTGCAGTACCGCCGTGCCCCCAGGCTCGGAGCTTGCGCACATCGCAAGCCGAACCGCACGGTGTAGTCACGATGCAGGAGTAGCAATCAGCGTGCCCAAATGCAGGGCAGCGGGAAAGAAGTAGCGTGGCATCCAAACGGCGAAAGGAGCGCAGTCAAAACGACTGCATTCGATCTCATTTTGGAGTGTTTTAGACCCAGTTTTAGACCCAGCGAAGTGATTTCTGGACTAGCGCCCGAGATAGGCGTCGATTTGCTCCGCTTTTCGCAACAGATACGGTATGTGTTGCTCGGTCGTTTTGACCAATCGTGAAAGCTGCCGCATCTGATCTGAGAACTCGCCGGCGAACTTTCGCTGTTGCTCGTCGCGCCACGACTGTTCGAGTTGGTTCATTTGCGATCCGAGTGCGGTCGAACGTTCCTTCAACTCCTCGACGAAGCGATGGAGATGTGCCGCGAACTGGCGTAACTGCTCGGGGTCGACAACGGCTTGATTCATGCGATGGACTCGTCGGGAGCTTGAGTAGTTTCCAGCCGTTGTAGCATTTCGCGATACTGTGCACCTGTCGCGTCGAGGGAGTGCTTTTCGGCCAGTTCGCACAGCGTCGACAGCGCTGCCTTACGGAACGGAACACTTGCGACGACTGCCCGTCGCATGGCGACCGACCGAAGTTCCTTCATCGCGGGAACATCCTTGCCCAACGCCATCAGGCACTTTGCCCGAAGAAAGTGAGCCTGCGGCGCGAAGGCATCCTTTTCCGTCAGTGCGGCCGCATCGGCGAACGCGTCTTCGAACATGTCTGCGTCGTACATCGCTTCGACAAGCGAAAGCCTGAGCTG
>JBCCOI010000730.1:0-3437 GCA_039025515.1 Planctomycetota bacterium | reverse complement strand
TAGAGAGTCAACTGATGTCGGGATTTCAGCGAATTGATCTGCACTCTCGTATTCGCCGATGACCGCTGCTTGTTGGTCGTAAGCCAGCAAACGTATCGACAAATCGCTGTCCAAGGATCGTAAGCCCTTGGCCAGCTTTTCAACCACAGATTGCTGAGTCGTCCAGCGATCACTGGAGTCACCGTCGGGCAGCGTCATGCTCTTTGATTGGTCGATGGCAATGACCAAGCTTGCCGCTGCAGGTTGGTTATCCGTTCGAATCCAGGTCGGCCGAATCGCCGTGATCAGGAGAACGATGCCCGCGATGCAACGCAACGTAATCAGCCACTTGCGCTGGCTTGGGTCTTTGGTGGGTGGCGTGACAAAGATCACGCAAACAACGACGACCAGACTGACCAACGCCATCACCCAGCCGGATCCGTAGAGCGGTTCGATCGCAATGCGGCTCATGCGGCGACCTTGCGGATCGTCGACGCCGGTTTCTTCGCCCCGGCATTGCTATAGAAACGGTTACCCAAGATCTGCTCGAGCAAGAAAGCGATCATCGCGAACAGCATGACGGGAGACCAAACGGAAACCGCAGGTGATTCTTCTGCTCCCGTCCACTCCATCTGCGAGACCGCGTCGATTATTGACAAGCCGAGTTCACTCTCGAGCACTTCGATCTCCGCGCCCGCCCCGTTGAATCGCGTCAAGGCTTGTCGATCCAAGTTGGCAGTGAACCCGAGGCCCGGTGGTCCGCCACGAATCCAATGGACACCGCTGTGGACAATCTGGCCAACAATCACACGCTCGGACCGATTCGTTTTTTCCTCATCGATGTCGATGGGTACCGGAGTATCGCCCACTGACGGAAACCACTGCCAGCGCAAGCGACGTTCAGACTTAGCATCGGCGGAAGTGTCCGATGAATCGCTCACGGCGACATCACCGTTCGATGATTCGCCTTGCGTCGGCATTGCAACGGACGCGACCGCTCCCACCGGAATGGAGTACCGCTTTGAGGCTCTGCCGCTGAGATACCGCGCGAGATCACGTACCATCAAAAATGCCGGCCAAGGCTCCGACCCGCTAAACAGCTCGTTCCATGCGCCGCGTGAAACGAGATCGGGGATCGGAGTGGAGAGTACCATTAGCTTTGCGGATGCCAGTTTCTTCGACGAATCTTCTCCATTTTTATTCTCGGAAAGCACTCTCTCGATCAGACCCGGATGACCGGTACCCGCATATCGCAACAGCACCTGGGACGAACTTGAGCTCAGCCGCCAGTACTGTGAAATGCGAAAGTCTTGGAAGGGAACTCCATCGGGCGTTGAAGCGAGCGAACGAAGCGCCGGATGCGAAGCCGATGAGATTTCGAAGAACGTGCCGGGTTCCGGAACTCGCCAGCGCCGTTCGAAATCAACTCCGAACCAGGAAAACGGATCCACTCCCAACGCGTCACCGGTGCAGACCAGCAGGGAACCGCCACTTTCCAAGTAACGCAAGATAACGGGTTGCTCCAGCACCGACGGCGACGGATCGATCAACACAACTCCGTTGAATGAATCAAGGTTGGAAGCGGAAAGATCTTGAAAGCCGACGCGTTCCACTTGGTACTGCGCAGCGGGATCGTCCAGCGGTGCCGGAGCGGTGATCGCAAAACCGAGTTCGTCGAGTTCCTCCGGTTGGTCGCCCGCTAAGAGCAGACGGCTCGGCGGAAGAACGGTCACGGTGAAGTAAGCTGAGTCGTCGAATGCCAGGGCGTCTTGGCCGATCAATCGGATCGCGCCGTGGTGAATTCCTGTCTCCAGCGGTGGCAACGTCATGCGTAGTTCAACGCTCTGGCCTTCGGAGACTTCGGCGGACAACCGATCAACGGCGGCCTCAGGAGGACGAACGATCTTTCCGTCGCGAACGACCGGCAATGAAGGCTCTGCCGGAAACAAGACCAACTCGGCGGTGATTCGCTGCACCGTGGCTTCGCCGCCCTGATCGCTGCTTTTCAAAATGCCCGCCGCGGACACCGTCGCGGTCACCGTGACAGAAGTATTTGGTGCGGGAGTTTCGTCGGAAAGCTGAACGACGGAAAGCGATCGGTTCCAACTCTCCGAAGATTCGATTTCCCAAAGCGTGACTTTGACGCCGAAGTCTGCCTCCGCTTCGTTCAGAATGGACTTGAATTCATCCGACTCCAGATCGATCGCGTTTGGATCACCGATCAGGACGAGCTGCTTGGATTCCAATTCGCTTGACGAAAGCAATCGAAGCGCGGCGTCCAATCGTGCCGTCAGCGAATCGGCGGTTTCAAGCACTTCCATCGCATCGACTTTCGAAAGCGCACCGCCTCGGTCCAGTGCAAAGGTCACGGGTGTTCCCGTTCGATCGATCAACGCGAGACGACTCTCCGGATGAACCGTCATCAGCAGGTCTTTCGCCGCCTGGCGAATCGAATCGATTTGTGTCCGTCCGTTCTCGCGCCAAGCCGACAATGGGCCGTTGTCGACGACGATCGCTAGCGCCACCGGACGTGAAACATCGAGTTCCGGCGGTGTCGAGCTTGACGCTGTTACGGCACCCCAGCCGACGGCCGCAAGCAACGCGACGCCGCCGGCAATGAGGAGGGCATAAGTAAGCGCCTTTTGTGCGCCCCGCGACGCCGCGACTGACCCGAGTGCGAGCAGCGCGACGGCGAACGCCGCGACGATGGCGATGGAGGACCAAACGATCGATGCGTTACCATGAATCACCGGACCGGCGAGTGCCAATGCGACGGCGGCAATTGCCAAGATACGAAGCGCAAGTAACCACCAACGGCGAACACGAATCTTTGTGCGGTTGGTTTCGAAACGCTTCTTGAGCAACCGAATCGAAGGAAACTCGATTTGCTTCGGCTCACGCCGCGCGGTCAGGTGCAACGCGATCGGGATGCCGATTGCGGCAACAGCAAACAGCAGTGTCGCGTTGAGAAACGTCACGAAGTTTTCGACCTTCAGTCTTCACAAGCCTGCTGCCGCATGCGACGTGTTTTGTCCTTCTGGTGTCTCAGAGTCCGAAACGCGTCCAAGCCGGCAAGAATTACAATCACCATCAACGTCAGGGTGACGATCGACCACGCGGCTGCGAAAACCAAACCGACGCCCGCAAACGTCGCCACCATTACCAAGATGCCACAAAATCCGATCAGGGAATTCACCAACAACCGAGAACGCTTCCGGCGTTGCAGATAAGCAGCATCATCTTTCGCATTGAACTGGTCGTGCGGCCATCCCTGGTGCTCGGTCCACTGTAGCCAACCGGCAAAGAAGATCAGCGTTGCCGAAAGCAACAGTCCACCCGCAAACATTGCACGTCTCCAGAGAAGGCCGTTCCACATCCCCGCTCCGCGATTTCCGCGTCGCAGTGGTTCACGCGTCACATTCGTGGAACGACCGCATTGTACGCTATCAGCGTCTGTA
>JBCCOI010000729.1:0-3445 GCA_039025515.1 Planctomycetota bacterium | reverse complement strand
GGCTACGCCCGTCCGAAACGCATGGTTTATTGTGGGCTGTTCCCCAGCGATGGTCAAAACTTTAGCGACCTTCGTGATGCTCTCGAAAAGCTAGCCGTTAACGATCCGAGTTTTGAGTTCGAGCCGGAAACAAGCGACGCGCTTGGTTTCGGTTTTCGCTGTGGCTTTCTCGGCCTACTGCACATGGAGATCGTGCAGCAGCGACTGGAAAGCGAATCGGATGTCGATCTCGTTCAGACGGCACCCAACGTGACCTACGAGATCGTTAATAAGCGTGGCGAAACGACAATGATCCACAAGCCGCAAGACGTTCCCGACCCGGGTGACATCGAGGAGTTTCGTCAGCCCATCGTTCGTTGTAACATCATCGTCCCGACCGATTACATCGGTGCGGTGATGAAGCTTTGTCAGGAACGTCGCGGTATTCAAAAGTCACAAGAGTACCTTGGCGCACAGCGTGCCATGCTGACGTACGACATTCCGCTCGCCGAAGTCGTCTACGACTTGCACGACAAGATAAAGAGTTGCACCCGTGGCTACGGGACGCTTGACTACGAGATGATCGGCTATGAGGCCGCGGACTTGGCTCGCCTCGATTTTTTGGTTAACGGAAAACGTGTCGATGCACTGAGCATCGTCTGTAACCGTGCCGATGCGGATCGTCGCGGTCGAGCAGTGGCCAAGAAACTGAAGAGCGAGATCGACCGCCATATGTTCGAGGTTGCGGTGCAAGCAGCCATCGGGAGTCGTGTCATCGCCCGCGAAACCGTTCCCGCGATGCGAAAGAATGTGACCGCGAAGTGCTACGGCGGAGACATCACGCGAAAACGCAAACTCTTGCAAAAGCAAAAGGAAGGCAAGAAACGCATGAAGGCCGTCGGAAACGTGGAAATCAGCCAGAAAGCCTTTATGGCCGTGCTGAGCGAAGCCGAAGGCGGCTGACCTTTGAGCTTGTTGCGGTTGAGACTTTCGAGCAGATCGAAACGAAGGATGCATCTGGGCTAAGATAGGGCTTCCTCATGCCCCATCCCTGCCCCACCCTGAGTCCCCCAATGAAGTGCCTGCCCGCCGGTCTCGACCTCATAACGCTTTGCGTCAGCCTTCAAATCTCCTTCGCGTCTGATGAGCTCGATCGCTCGCCGCAGGCGGGTGTCCCGAAAGGGAAGCTCGTCTCGGGTGAGTTTGAAAGCGACCAGTTTTATCCCGGTACGTCTCGGGCCTATCAGATTTATGTTCCGTCACAATACAAACCTGGGGAGCCGGCCGCGCTCACGGTCGTGATGGACGGAAGCCGCTACGCGCGGGCAAACGGTCCATACCGTGTGCCGATCGTCTTTGACAATTTGATTCATGACGAAGCGATGCCGATCACCATCGCCGTCTTCGTCGATCCCGGTACGATTCAACCGAAGCGTGATGGCGCGAAGGCGAGAAGCAACCGATCTTTCGAATATGATTCGATTGATGACCGCTACGCGAGTTTCTTGACGGAGGAGTTCTTACCTGAAGTTCTCAAAGACTATGACGTCTCGACAGATCCGGAGAAGCGAGCATTAATCGGCGGTTCTTCCGGCGGCATTGCGGCCTTCACGGCGGCGTGGCATCGTCCCGATCAATTCGGAAAGGTCATCAGTCATATCGGAAGCTTCGTCCACATCCGTGGCGGATGGGCGTTCCCGGGTTTGGTGCGCAAAACAAAAGACAACCCCAAGCCGATCAAGGTCTATCTGCACGATGGCGTCGACGACCTCAGCAACCTTCACGGTGATTGGCCGCTCGGTAACCAAGACCTCGCGGCGGCACTGCAATTTGCGGGTTATCAATACAAGCTGGAAATGACCGAAGGGGGTCACGGCGGGAAGTGGGCCGGTGAAGTGTTTCCGAGCGCTGTGCGATGGCTTTGGGATAAAGACGCGGCGCCAACCAGTATCCCATCACCGGCCACGAAACCCGAGTGGAACCCTCATCCCGACGCGATTGCCAAAGCGGGCGTTCCCGAGGGTCGCATCGAGATGATGCCGTCCTTCAAGTCAAATATCTTTGCGAACACCGTTCGCGACTGGGCTATCTATGTTCCGGCTCAGTACGATGCGGCGAAGCCGGCAGCACTCATGGTGATCCAAGACGGCGAACGGCTGCGAAAGAAGGACGGCCGGTGGAGGATGCCGATCGTGTTTGACAACCTGATTGCTCGCGGAGACATGCCTCCAACGATCGGTGTTTTCCTCAACCCGGGACAGGATCTTTCGAAGCCCGTTCGCCCCAGAAAGTTTAGCAACCGAAGCCTTGAGTACGACGGATTAGGGACTCGGTACAGCAGGTTCTTGCTTGAGGAGGTGCTTCCAATCGTCGAATCAAAATACAACGTCTCGAAAGATCCCAAGCAACGAGCGATCGGGGGTTCGAGCTCGGGTGCGATCTGTGCTTTCACGGTTGCTTGGAATCGTCCCGATCAGTTTGGGCTCGTCTACAGCAACGTCGGAAGCTTCACCAACTTGAGAGGCGGAAACATCTATCCGGCACTCATTCGAAAGACTGAGCGGAAAGACATCCGAGTCTACATGTCTGACACCAGCGGCGACGTGGACAACGCTTTCGGTAGTTGGCCTTGGGCGAACCAGCGAGTTGCATCGGCGCTTCGGTACATGGGATACGACGTGCGATTGGATTGGGCCGAAGGATTTGCACACAACGCTGACTTCGGAAGCATGAAGTTCCCCGTGGCGATGAAATGGTTGTGGCGTGAAGAAGTGCATCGTCCTTCAATTGATACATCCGACGACTTGAAAAGCGACTTCACTTTGCTCGAGTTGCTAAGCGACGGAGATGATTGGGAGATCGTTGCCGATGGTCTGGGCTTTGCCGACGCGACCTGTACGGATGAAGCGGGCAATTTCTATTTTTGTGACATGCGTGAGCCCGCGATCTACCGCGTTGATTCGATGGACCTCAGTCGTAGCGTCGTTGCGAAGGAGTCTGTGAGCGGGTTGATGTTTGGTCCCGACGGGCTGCTGTATGGGTGTCAAGGCAAGTTGAAACGGGTGATCTCCGTCGATCCTGCGACGGGCGATGTTCGTCCGGTTGCGACTGATGTTCAGCCAAACGACCTAGCGGTGGCCGCGGATGGAACGATCTACATCACGGAGACTCGGACACATCGCGTGACAAAGATTGATCCTTCAACTGGTGCAACGCAGGTTGTTGACGAAGGTCTCATCCGGCCCAACGGAATCGTTCTCACCAGAGATGGTGGAACGCTGGCGGTGTCCGACAGTGGCAGTGAGGATGCCTGGACGTTTCGGGTTTCCGCCGATGGAAGTCTTGATGCCAAGATGCCAACGATGACACTTCGACTGCCGATTGATGAGGAGGGCGAGTTTCAATTTCATCAACCACCACCCTACAAGCGAGCGTCGCGAGGTGATGGGATGGCCGTCGATCGAGC
>JBCCOI010000728.1:0-3459 GCA_039025515.1 Planctomycetota bacterium | reverse complement strand
ATTCCCGTCGGTACCCTCTCCCGACTGGAAAGCGAACACCGGCGACTTCGCGGAACACGTGGGCTCTCCGACCAAACGCCCAAAATCCCATCGATCCTCTCGACGCTGCACGCGTTCTTACAAGCAGCTCCAAATCCCGAGGAAGCACGCTATCGGTTCGATCGGATCGAGTTCACTCCGAATGAACTCACAACGGCAAACGGTGTCGCCAAATCGTTCGAAGATCAAGAACTTATCCTCGCACGCTTGCGTACCGCCGGGCTTGATGTTCCGGAGCTGTCCGCGACTACGGTGCGAGGTGGTGTGAGCCTGAAGATCCAGCAGGCCGCACTCAACGTGGAGAACGGCATCCAATGAGCGGAACGCGTGTCTTTGTGGTCCTCCAGACGTTGCTTGTCATCGCTGGCCTCGTATCTTCGATTCGGATGTACGAATCCAAAGTCGCTGCCGAGGATGCTTTGCAAATCGGAAGGCGTAGCGCGGACCTTGCATCAGAGATCCGACAACTTCGCGAAGTTGCTTCCGTCGCCGATGATCGCGGCAACCAGGAAGCGATGTCCAACGTCGACTTGGTCGATTTGGCGGTACGTTCAGGTATCGCCAAGCCTCAGATCAAGAACATCGAACGCATTGCATCCTCCAAAGCGAGAAACAGCGACTACGAAGAACAGATCGTCGTCGTTCAGCTCAACCGAGTCTCTCTTGAGAGACTCGTTGATTTCATCGTCGGGATTGGGACGGAGCAACCCTCCTACGTCGCCACCTCTCTCTTCCTCGTCCCCGGTGTTCCTGACGAAGACACTGCAAACCGAAGTGCGACCGGCCGTGAAACTCTAGCGCAACCCAACCCCGAACGGTGGAATGCCACATTGACATTGACGCAACTCGTCTTCGCTGCAACAAGATCCAGGACGGTGATGCGCGGACCGTGATGATGCAAGAACGATGCTTACAGCTGCGAACGGACTCGACAGTTGCGATTTTTCCCAAACCAACGCCGATGGAAAGCGTCACCGTTCGCTTTGCTGGCGTGTGCCGGTTCGCTGCTGCTGACATCCTCAGGATGTACCCTCTTCCGAGAGGCACCGCCGGTCGATGTCGTCTCATACTCGACGCGGCCGATCGAAGGCCTTGAAACAAACGAACGCGCGAAAGCACTGAACGAAAAAGGCACACGCGCGTTCCGCCTCGGACACTACGATAAGGCTGAAGCATTCTTTCGAGACGCGCTCGCGGAGGATGTCAATTTTGGGCCGGCACACAACAACCTCGGCCAGCTCTACCTCGCCCGGCACCAGCTCTATCTCGCAGCCTGGGAATTTGAATATGCCGCGAACCTGATGCCTGAACTCCCGCACCCCATCGTCGGCCAAGGCTTGGCCTACGAAACGGCCGAACAGCTCGGTCAAGCCGAAGTCTACTATCGTCAGGCCCACGAGCAGTTTCCAACCGATGCCCTCGTGTTATCTAGCTTGGTGCGCGTTCTCGTCAAGCAAGACTCCGATCCGTTTGAGATCGGCGTGCTGCTTGATCAACTGATCCTGCACGATGATCGGCAAGAATGGATCGAATGGGCGAAGGAACTTCGTATGACCCGTTACGCGTTGGACTGCGACGGGTGTGTTGATGGGTACACCGCACTTCCGCCGGAAGCTCTCTTAGCAGAGCCTCAAGCCGATGGATCGCCCGTTGATCAGGATGCTCCTTCACCGGGAAGACTCATGGATGACCTGATGGAGTTTGATTCGATCGAAGAAATGCCACCACCGGCGACTTGGTCCGCTGAGCCGAGGGAGAGTGAGGCTCGTGACCTTGAACTGTTAACACCACAAGCGGGACGTAACACGTCGAGTTCCGTGCGGCAAGTGAGCTACGCACAACAAGGTGATCGGCCGAAGCGGTTGCCGGCCTTCTCCGAGCGGCACGGGCCAAAGTCAAAAGCAATAAAGTTCAATGCGGCCGCGGACTCCATTTTGAAGGCGATGAAATGATGCGTGTGCTTTCCGTCTTCTTGCTAGTCGTCTGCGGCTTCCTGTTCACCGGCTTCATGTTCACTGGCACGGTCTGCGGCCAGCCTCCCGAAGCACTGGAACTACCCGGACCACAGGCGGGTGAGAACCAAGACACCGTTCGCCTCACGCTGCAGGGAAAAGTCTCACTCACCGAGTTCATCGACTATGTTGCCCGGCGTTTGAAGATCCAAATCCTGTACGACGAGAGCCTGCGTGAAAAGAACATCAACCTGATCGCACCGGACCCTATTCCCGTCGACTCATTACCGGAGCTGTTGCAAAGTGTTTTGATCAACGAAGGGCTGATCGTTTCGGACACCGACAAGCAGGGGTTCAAACGTATCACGACCAATGCTCGCATTCCGCTTGTTTCCCGGCCTTTGGCGAAGAATGAGAATCTCCAAGGCGTCGATTCCGCCGTGCCCATCACGCGCGTGTTCGTCTTGCGTGAAAACAAACCCTCCGAGACCGTCGAACTGATCCGGCCCTTCCTGTCCCAGCCTGGCGCGAGTGTGATCGCTCTTGATCCCGCGGGCCTGCTCATCACAACGGATGTCGCAAGGAACATTCGCCGGATCGAGGGACTGCTCGAGATCGTCGAATCCGGGCAATCCAGGGTTCAGGTGGAGTTCGTTTCGGCCCGCAACGTATCGGTGTTGGATCTCTCCGATCGACTCGGCGACATCCTCTCGGCCAAGCGAAAAGCAGTCGGGCTCGATGAAGAGGCTGGCGGCGGACTGGAAGTTACCGTCGAAGAACGCACCAACAGCCTGATCCTGATCGGCAAACCGGTCGAGATTGAAGAGGCAAAGTCTCTCGTCGAGCGACTCGATCAACCGCTCAAAACCTCGCAGCGACCGTTCACGCTTCGCTTCTACTCACCGCAGGCACTCGATGAACTGGTCCGAAGCCTGCTGGAGGACCGTGCGATCAAGCCACCCTACTCCGCTAGGGCGGAGGGCAACACGCTGATCGTCGAGTCCACCCAAGAAGTGTTGGAGTTGATCGCAAACACGATCCGCCAAGTCGACACCCGCGAAGCGCCGGATTCTCAAAGCCCCATCCGGTTCTACAAGATTCGCAATGTGCCCGCTCAAGAGCTGGTCGAAACCCTTCGCGGTATCGGCGGCAACGTCACCAGCACCGGGCAACGTCGCTCGATCACACCACGAAGTCGGACCAGCAACGATTTCGCGGTTCCCGGTCCCAACCGGGGACCCGTCTTCACGCCGCTCGGCGTTCAACCCATTCAAGAACCACTCACGCCACCGGCCGTGCGCGACTTCACACAGAACGAGCCCATCCCCACGTTTCCCGGCGGTGCGATTCCATCGGGCGAGCTCTTGGAGCGTCAGCAGTTCGAAGTGCTCCCCGAGGACAGTCAACAGGTTGCCAATGGGAACGAAACGGCTTCGTTGGCGACCGACCTGATCGGGGAAGCCAACGT
>JBCCOI010000727.1:0-3464 GCA_039025515.1 Planctomycetota bacterium | reverse complement strand
TTTGCGTAATTTGGCGTTCACTCGAAACCCTCCTTTCCGTGAGTGCGTTGAAGTTCTGATAACCTCCAATACACTGCGGCGATGCCGAGGGTTTTCGAGTTTTTCAAATTATTTTCGCCTCGGGCTTCGCTTGATTGAGGACTAGTCAGTTCGCCAGAAGTCAGGCTAAGCTCCCAGAGTTGGTTCGACGATATATTGGCGAAAAATAGATCTCCGTTTGGCCCGAAAGATAGCCCGACCGCTCCATTGACTCTCGATGTGGTCGTCACGAAAGTTCGCGCACCAGTGTTCGGGTCGATTTTGACTAGCGAATCGCCGCTGGAACTGCCAGCCTCGACGGCAAATATTTCGCCGGATGGCGAGGTTGCAATTCCCTCGACTCGCGCAAATGCGGTTGATCCTCCAATCACGGAGCCTTGACCTGTCACCGGATCAATTGCGATCAGTTGTTCCGTATCGCGGGAGAAACCAACTATTTCTGCAAGTGTGCAAGAGCAATCAATTTGGCTTGTAATAAGGCAAGTGAAAACAAACGCAAATTGGCATTTCATTGAAATTATCTTTTTTTTGAACATTCATTTGAGGTTGAAGCGAAATTCTGGTGCTTTAGCTACGCAACATTGGGAAACAGGGATAACGGCAGACATCACCGGGTCGGGACGGTTGATCTTCCATTTGTGAAACCGCGCAAGCCCGACTCCGGTGCATGCAATGGTTCAAGTAAGCCGCTAATGCGGCGGGGTGGGATTCTTGAGGAGTGCCGAGTTCAGCCGATTTGGGGATCGGATGGCATCTTTGAGGAGTTTTTTTAACCTTTCTCAAGGAGACCTACCCAGGGTCGATTGCAAGCAATCTCCCAAGTACTCCCCGCTGTTTGACGGAATGCTCTATCAGCGGAGGCTCGAAGACCTCAAGCTGGCCGGCTTGGCCAAGCGAACGGTGCATGGATACCTGCGGGCGGTTCGACAATTGGCGGACTTTGCCCGGCGACAACCCAACAAGATCACCGAAGCCCAGTTGCGGGCGTACTTCATCCATCTGCAGGATAAAAACAGTTCGCCTACGGCTCCCAACGTCTCGCCTATTCGGGGATCAAGTTTTTCTTCACTCGAACCTGCAAGCGGGATTGGCTCCGCAATCCAAACCGCCGACCGCTTCGTTGCGATGCGTGCGTTGTGGCGGAGTGCTGAAGGTGGTTGAGGTGACGCTCGAGCCAGTGCCTCGGAACGATCCCAACCGGAGCCCGGCCTACTATGACAGCGGATAACCGGATGATGCGACCGACAAATTCACGACAATCGAAACGTCAACGGGAAGGCGGGCGGGGACTGTGCGCGCCGATGGCGAGAATCGAAATCCAACCAAGCCCATCACTAACCTTTCCGGGCGCTCCAGTGCACTCAAAAGCTTTATCTCGTTCATCAATCTCGTACTTCGACGCCAGCTGGGCGATCTTCATCGCGTGCGATCACGCGGAGTCGCTAAAGCAATTCCCATAGCGAGATGCGAGACATTTCCGCCGGCCTTCTTGAACAGAGCCCTTGAGCGTCGGCTCGTACCTCGCGACGTCAAAGGCTTATTGGTCATCCGTCGGTGTGTGGTCGCGACGACTCCGCGAGGGCCAACCGGCGGACAGTGAACTGATGCGTCCAACCACCCGAACCGTCGGGTAGCAAAACATGTGAATCATCGGTCAGTGGATGAAAATCGGGTAAGTCAAAAGAGAAGCCACCGTCGTGTATCCGTGGATATGTAACAAGTAGTGGTCGACCGGCAGAATCGAACGCATCGACGTACATACGCAAGTCGACAAGCGTTGCATTTACGTAAACAATTTCGCCGAGGATATCCAACTGAACGTTGGTTATGTCAATGTCTTGCGAGAAGTGCTCCTCAGGATGCGAGTAGCACATCCAGTAAACGCGAAAGCCCTCGAATCGTTGTTCAAGTGGTTTGGGGCAAGACACCAGTGATTCTTGCGGGACGTAGACATGAAGAAGGTATTCGCCGCCATGATAGGTGCCGATCGCCCCGTCAATGATCGGCTTTTCGCTGGTAGAAATAAGCCTGGCCAACGCAGTGAAGGGGATGTCGATCCGATCGCGATTGTACGCGTTCCAAACGTTGTCTTTGATATGCTCCTGCTCGGCTTCGGACAGAGCAAGCCATTCGTCATACGATTCAGGGGGATATCGATTCATCTGCTTCGGATAACGACCGCCATCACGGGGCACGGAGAGTTGACTGTCCATTGCAAAAAAAGCCGCAAGCCGTGCTCCCGTGCATGTCATGGTTCGCCGCTACGTTAGTTATGATTGTAGCCAAAGTCACGGGACAACAAGACGTTCTTCCAGTGGCATTCACGTGAAAGAATGTATTCAGAACTAGCGTTGATGTCACAGACCTCCACACTTGAGAACTGAAAATTGTTCGCGTACGAATCCCCTTCGTCGCGTAGTAAAGCACGCAGTTCCCTGTTTCCACCATGTCCCGTCTTGGCGTAGGCAGTCCAACGTTGCCAAAGTCCAACCCCACCGTAAGCACTGCCGACGTATTGCAGCCCGTTCGCAAGATCAGAAATCACGTAGACACCCGCAACATTGGAAAGTGCGGTTCGCCACGAGGGATTGTCCTGACGAATGATTGATTGAAGCATCTCGTATGAGAGCAAAACAGCGTTGAAGCCGGGGAAATCAGCGATCGACATCTTTTCAGGGCGAATTTCGCCAACGAGCAAGTCGTTCTCGTAGCGCGTGCCCACCAAGTACGATGCACGAAAGTCCTTCGCGAAATGGATGATCGCTCGCCCGTCTAGGTGGTCTAGCCCCGAGAGTCGTCGGAGGTCGTAGATGAATCCATCCCAGTCTTTAGCTGGTTTCACGCCGTGAACGGCGTAGACGCCAACGTAAAGCCAACGGCGGCTATTGCTCAAGTTGATCAACGACAAGACGTTGTCACACTCGAAATTCCTCTGCGTTTGTTGGGACTGCCCGAGCTCGAAGGTGCCACAGTAGTATTGTTCGAGTGGACGCCACTCACTGCGTTTGTTGTCAATCGCGCAGTGAATCTTGTAGTTGCCCAGTTCGATGTCGGACATGCGAATTAGGTCAGCGAGTTTGAGCATGCTTCAGTCGGCGAACGGCGGCCGTAACCGGGCCGGGAAGGATGATTGTCCATTGGAGAACGGCCGCAAGCCCGGCTCCGGTGCACGGTATGGTTCTGGCTCGTCCGCGTCATCGTACTCGTACTCGGCCCGGCGGTACTCGTACTCGCTCCCCGATTCGGACACCGCGTCCGCCCGACCGATCAAACGAGTCAACATCGAGACGATCCGTTTGAGCATCGTCTTGAGTTCGCGATGTCGGTCGGCGACCAAGCCGTCCGTTGCAGATAGCACGTCCTGGATTGCCGCTCATTCGAGCGCCGAGCCGCGTGCGATGTTGAGAAACCGATTGCGGTCTTTG
>JBCCOI010000726.1:0-3466 GCA_039025515.1 Planctomycetota bacterium | reverse complement strand
TCGAATCCCCAAACGAAACGGTTGTTCGAGATCAATGCGGAGGTCTTTCGCTTTGTAAATGGTTTTGCGATGGAGAGCCTGACAACGCACACGAATTTCATAAGTCCCGTCGTGTGGGACGCCCTCACCGATGGGATGTAAAACCCCGTAGGCTCCCTCAGGTTTGTCGGCGAGCGGCGAGTCGTAGAGACACATGTACCGAAACTTAAATGCGCGACCGTGCGCTAGTTCCAGCTCCGGCTGTTGGTGAAAGTCTCCCGCGAAACGCCAACGCTGAGACTCAGGTTTCGAAACATTCGCCAGAGCCTTTTCGACGACCAGATCGGCGGCTTCCAGATACTGCTCCAGCAAGTATCCGGAAGTCACCAGCACATCACCGACGTTGTCTAGATGCTCTACAGTTCTCTCGCTTGGGAACGTTTGAGCCGGATTGAACATCCGCATGTCCATCTCGAATAAATCGCCGATGGTCGCCAAGTATTCCCGTTCGGTAAGTCGTCGCAGTACGGTCTGTCCCCCCGTACTGGTCGATTCGGCTCGCAGCTTTGCAATGTGCCGGGTAAGCCCCGCGATCATCTCTTGACGTTGTTGCCTGCTGGGTTGATCCGCGTCCTCGGGCGGCATATCGCCCAAGGTCAATTGGTCCGCGATGTCCTGCAGAGCAATGAGAGTGTCTTCGTCCGAGTCCGTCCACTTAAGCGTATCAAACGCACGTTCACCACTCGGGTCGTCCGTGCGATGACAGTCAATGCAGTACTGTCCAAGGAATTGAGTGATGGAGGCTTCGCCGGCGCCAAAGATCGATGCAGAACCGAGCATGTTGGCGACGGCAATGAAGAACAGGGCACTCCATCGGTCGACGTGCCTCGTCATCACGTCCACTCCAATCCGCGGAGCGTTCCCGTGCTGGTTGCAAAGCGTTCAGTTTGGACGCCGAACCGGTGCAGCAACGAAAGATAGAGGTTGGTCAGCGGTGGGCGATGATGTTCTTTGGCGTCGAACCACATCGTTCCCTTGTGACGGAACCCACCACCAGCCAACACGATCGGCAGATTGCTATTCGTATGCGAGTTGGCGTTCCCCATTCCGCTGCCGAAAAGGACGCTCGTCTGATGCAGCAGGTTCGAGTCGCCTTGTTCGATCGACTGAAGCTTCTGAACAAATCGAGCAAACTGTTCGACCTGATAGGACTCGATCTTGATCAAAGCGTTGATTGCCTCTTCACGTTTTCCATGGTGCGAGAGGGCATGGTATCCACTTCGGAATCCGAACTCGCGGGCTTCGAAGTCGCCTCCGATCTCGAGCGTCGCGATGCGTGTTGAATCCGTCTGTAGCGCGAGCGTTATCAAGTCGTACAAAATCGGCAGGTCTTGCACCATGTTTGTGTTGGTGGGACGTTCGAAGGGCGGCTCGGGCTTTTCAATATCGACCCAACGCTTGCCGAGCTCGAGTCGCTTCTCGACCTCACGGACCGAAGTGAAGTACTCGTCCAACTTTTGCCGATCTCGATGATTCAAGTCTCGCGCCACGGATTTGGCATCGCCGTGAACCGCATCAAGAATTGACTCTTTCAACAGGAACCGATCCGCGGCCCGCTCCAAGTCCTTCTTTTTGACTCCGACAAAAAGCTTCTCGAAAAGTTGCTGCGGACCCGTGATGGGCGGTACACGGGTGCCGGCACGCGTCCAAGACATCTGACATCCGCCATGGATGCCGGAATCGCTTCCGATCGTCAACGAAGGAAACCGAGTCTTTCCCCCGATGGACTCGGCGGCAAACTGATCGACCGTGATGTTTGCATCCGGCATCGACTTGGCATCGTTGCTTTTCACTCCGGATAGGAACGCATGGATTGAAAAGTGCCCTCCCTTTAATCCGTGATCCAAACCGCCAATAACGGTGAGGTCACTTTGAAGCGGCGCGAGTGCACGTAGCGTCTCGGAATTGATTAGCGACCCGTCCTCCGCCGAATCGGACCGCGTCGGCCAGAATGCATCCGGATAGAAACCCAACATGTTTCCGATGCACACCATTCGGCGAGGCGACTGGGACTCAACGACAGCGGCTCCGTCTGGAGATGCATTCGCTTTGCTCGACTCCAAGTAGGGCAGGGCCATCGAGACGCCTGCGGCTTGAAGCATGACTCTTCGTCCTAAAGCTCTTCCAAACAAAGAACGCTGGCTTCGAGGTTTTCGATTCATCGATCAGTCACGGGCGGGGAGGGAGGCGGGAGCCGAGCTGGACGCCGGCCGGTCCCCTATTGTTCCACGGGCGTGTATTCCGATCAACCGAAACACGCTATCGCCGAAGAATCCGATAACTTACGCCACCGATCGCGCAGGCCTGAACGATCAAAACCACGAATTAACGGTCCGACTCCGCTTCCAAATCGGAAATCTCGCGGCTCAGGGAAGTCTCAAGCGACGTCGCTTCTTCCAATTCCTGACGAAGTCGTTGGACTTTCGCGGAGACGACTTGCCGGCGCTCATTCAACTCTGAGAGCCGGCGCTGCACCTCCGATCCCGTCGACTGGTTCTCCCAGATGTACCAACGAGGATAAACGTATACCCAGTAGCCAGGAGGAAGATCCGATTCGTCTCCCCACTGCTTTCCGTTCCACTTCCCGTAGTCATGGAATGGGCCATAGCCATCGAAGTCTGCGGGAGACTCGAATGATTTCAGCAGCCCGCTGTACTTTCCTTCGACCGATGCAACCTCTTTCGCTTGCTCAAGTGGCAAAGTGATCGGACGACCGGAGTCGATCTCCTTGCCAATTGGTTTCGCGAACGCGGGATCAATCTTCGCTTCACGAAAACGGCTGTAATCACGGTAACGAACCGAGAGGCGTCGTGACGCTGGATCTGCATCAATGATCCGTGCGACCGCACTTCTTCTGCCACCAACCACGTTGACATACTGACCGCGATGCAGTGGCTCTGGAATTTCGCCTTCAAACTGCTTCGGATCTGCATCCGCCAGTATGAAGTCTTCATGCAGGCCGGCGACGGAATATCCGCTTCGCTGATCTTCAAAGAACCGCATCGACCGCGCGACTTCCAAACCGGCCTCCTTGAAGTCAATTGTCCCGTTGTGATCCGTATCCGCGAGAGTCTGCCCCTTGAGAAGATCGATCAACGTCAGCGTATACGTCCAGTTGTTGGTCGAGAGATTCGATGAAGACGCTGACGTCAAACATCCTGCTCTCAGTCCCTTTGAACTCAGCCGGCTCACGACGTTCTCTAACGCACCCGAGTAGCAACAGTCGGCGAAAAGTAGTACTCGCCTGCCCGAAAAGTTTTCCGAGATGACGTCGGCGATTGAGTGATGCGTCCAGCCTGTCTCGAGTGCTCGCCGGGTATCAATGTCAAAGTTCGCAAAGACGCCCCCGCCATTTTCCAGCATGCCGTGGCCGGCGTAATAGACCATGAGCGTCGACTCGGGACTCGCTCGCTTGGCAACCGCAAGC
>JBCCOI010000725.1:0-3469 GCA_039025515.1 Planctomycetota bacterium | reverse complement strand
TGGAAAGGCGGTAGTCAGAAGACCTACCTTTGATGAGACAGCGTTGTGCCTTCTTGGATTGAGGCCGTTGTTGCATTCGCTCGATTTGTTGCGCGAATGGAGTGTCGTGCCGCCTTGGCGGTCATTTCATGCTGCTTTCAGAGACTGCCATGACGGTTCAGTCGCCCTGTACGTCGCGTTGCTTGCTGAACGTTGATCGCATCTGCACTGGATGCGGACGAACGGTGTCGGAGATCACCGCATGGTCTTCGCTTGACGATCAGCAACGTGCGGAAGCTACGAAAGCCGCAAGGGAGAGGTACGAACGAATTTGGCATCTAGGCGAAGCATCAACGCCAACTACCCGCCAGGGTTTTACGTTGATCGAATTGCTTGTAGCCATTGCAATCATTGGAATTCTGGTTGCGTTGCTTTTGCCTGCCATCCAATCGAGCCGTGAGGCTGCAAGACGAACTCAGTGCAGCAATCGGCTTCGACAACTCGGGCTCGCCTGCCAGATCTACGAGAATCGGGAGCGAGCGTTTCCGACAGGCTGCATCGGATGCAACTTTTCAGCTTCGCCTGGCGGAACGTTCCGTCCGCTTCGATTCCTGTCCTGGAACATACAGATTCTGCCGGAGTTGGAACAACAAGCTTTGTGGGCTCAGTTCGACTTGGACGTCCCCGTCTACAGATCGCCGAATTTGGGGGCGGCATCGGAGCGGCTTCCTGTTTTCCTCTGCCCATCCACACCATCGGGAAGAGAGCACGTGCCTGTCGGACTCTTTAAGGGCATGGCATATACGGATTACTGCGGAATCTATGGTGTCGAAGGTGCCGGTCGAAACATCCAAAACCCACATTCCCGGCACTGGCTGGCGGCCGATTCGCTGGGCGTCATGCTTTATGAGGAACCAAGCAAGACGACACACATTTCCGACGGACTCGCGCACACGGCAATCATTGCGGAAAGCAAGAAGCGCCGTGTCAGTGAATCTGAATGGGCAAACGGACACAACGTCTTCGCTCAAGAACAAAGCACGCCCATCAATTCTGAATCGGGTCTCGGCAATGACATCGGATCACCGCACCCCGGCGGTGCGTTCATCGCCTTCAGCGACGGACACGTGAGTTTCTTCTCCGACAGCACCGAGCAAACGATTCTCAACTCTCTTCTGACCCGTGCGGGTGGCGAAGTGGTTCCCAGCGACCATTGATTTTGTCACTGCCATTCGAATCACCTTTTAGCAACAGGAATGACTTCATGAGACTTATTGCAACACTGTTTCTCGGCCTCTTTGTTTGCCTCAATTCCCTTCATGCGGAAACTGTCGACTCATTTGACGACATTCAACTTTGGTCTGGCACCGGCGCTAACGAGGCCGCCCTGGTCATTGACTTTAACGGCGAATCGACTACGGACAATTCGTTCGTCTGGGGCTACCGATGGGACGGTGATCGAACCATTGAAGACATGCTTCTAAGCGTCGTCCGTTTCGATCAACGCCTGTTCGTCAATATCGACGATGGAAGCAGCATTTTCGGACGAACTCTTTATGGAATCGGTTATGACGCCAACGCGAACGGAGTGTTTGGCATTGATAACCCGGCAACCAATTTTGACTCGCAAGGCGTCGCGATCTCAGACGAAGTGACCGAGGGTATTTCGGCGACTGATGACGGGGACGAGTACGAAGAAGGTTTTGCGGCAGGGTTCTGGAACTTAGGAAATTCAAATGGGAACCCGTTCGACGGCGGATCTTGGGAGGGCTCTCCGCTGGGAATCTCAGGAATCATCACCGACAATAACTTCGTACCCACCGGTGAAGTCCGCTTCATGAGTGACGGTGAATGGGCAAGCCTGGCATGGAATGACGGTGCGGACGGCTTTGCGACCGTCTTCGCTTCCAACCCACTTGCCGCCACCGCCATCCCTGAGCCGGGCGCCATCGCGTTTCTTGCGGTTACCAGTGCAGGCCTTTGCATCCGACGCAAGCGACACCGTCAGCTGTAATTCGGCGTCGGCGGACGATAGTCACTGAGGTTGATCGACTTGAACCAGTCGATGGTTCTCTCAAGTCCATCTGCGAGCGGAATCTGCGGCTCCCAATTGAGCTTTTCCTTCGCCAGAGAAATGTCTGGCCGACGCCGGGTCGGATCGTCGGCCGGTAACGGTCTTTGAACCAACTTGCTCGTCGAGCCAGAGATTTCGATGACTTTCTCCGCGAGCTCGCGAATGGTGAACTCGCCCGGGTTGCCGATGTTCACCGGCCCAACGAAATCGTCGTGATTCATCATGGAGATGATCGCGGTGACGAGATCATCGCGGTAGCAGAACGACCGTGTCTGTGAACCATCGCCGAACAGCGTAATGTTCTCTCCGGCCAGCGCTTGGCGAATGAAGTTTGAGACGACTCGTCCATCGAACGGATGCATTCGCGGGCCGTACGTATTGAAAATCCTGACAATGCGGACATCCACTTGATTGCTCCGGTGGTAGTCCATAAAGAGTGTTTCCGCGGCACGCTTCCCTTCGTCGTAGCAAGCCCTGATACCGATCGGATTGACGCTTCCGCGATAGGACTCGACTTGCGGATGCACTTCGGGATCGCCGTACACTTCACTTGTGCTCGCTTGCAGGATGCGAGCACCGCATCGCTTCGCGATTCCGAGCATGTTGATGGATCCCATCACGCTGGTTTTCATCGTTTTGATCGGATTGTACTGGTAGTGTCCGGGCGCAGCGGGGCACGCCATGTTGTAGATCCGATCGACTTCCAAAAAGATCGGGTTGGTGATGTCATGCCGAATCAACTCAAAATTTGGCTGATCGAGCAAGTGTGCGACGTTTGTTTTCTGGCTCGTAAAAAAATTGTCGAGGCAAATCACATCGTGTCCTTGGTCCACCAATCGCTCGCAAAGGTGCGAACCGAGAAACCCGGCTCCTCCGGTTACCAGAATGCGTTCAATCATCGTTTGCTCCACCTATCGTGAGGATTTGGTTGTCAATGAGCCGCGTCGTACCGACTCGGGCGGCGACCAGTGCGACGGCTTGTCGATCCACCACCGAGATCGGATCAAGAGTCTGACCGTCGACGATGGTGGCGTACTCGACTTCATCGACGCCTTCGGGATGGCCCGTTTTGAGTTCGCGGTGGAGAACTTTCTCGAGTGAGGAAACAGCTCTCTCGCCATCGAGAAACGCCCGATGCACCGTCTGGAGTGATGCCGAAATACGGAGTGCACGGTCGCGCTGCGCAGAATCGAGATACCTGTTCCGACTACTCATCGCTAGCCCATCTGATTCGCGAACGATTGGACAACCCATCACTTCCACCGGAACGTTTATGTCTCGAACAACCGCCTCGATGACTTTCAGTTGCTGGTAGTCTTTTCGCCCGAAGAATGCGTGCGATGACGGCAAAATGTTGAACAACTTGAGCACGACAGTCGCAACACCGTCAAAATGAGTTGGTCGAAATGCACCTTC
>JBCCOI010000724.1:0-3469 GCA_039025515.1 Planctomycetota bacterium | reverse complement strand
TGGTGTTGGACGCTCACATTGCCCTGCATGCTCACGTCCTTCGTTTGAATCCCCTGTGGCGTAATCAACATTTTTGCGCTTACGACATCGCCACTGATTTTCGGACGCGGTCTCGCGACCGGGGCGTGCGGTCCGGACGGTGAATCGCTGGGTGTGGCCGTCCAACTCGCCAGTGCTCCACGACGGTTGCCGGAAAGGTGTGACTGATTCGCATCCGTGGAGCCGCTGTGCTCCACATCACCGGGTGCACGTCCATTCGCTGACAAACCGTTTACTGCAGTTGGCTCGAAATACAGACTCAGTTGTTGGGTGTCGGCGATAACCTGCGCAGCTTGGACGGCAACGTTTCCGGTCGCATGCACGACGTCCGGAACCCATGAAGGCTCACCACCGCCGTTGTAAGTGCGAAGTGTGCCTTCGAGCTTCTCCGCCGATGCGGTTCCGCCATCACGTAGTTTTGCATGCAGGTCTCCGTCGATGCGTAGCGAAAGCTTTGCAAGTGTCGTTGCCTCACCGAGCTGTTCGACTTGTAACGGCTGCAACGGCTCCATTCGAAATCCACGCATCCAAGTCAACTCACGAAGCAAAATCGAAGCATCATTGCAAACCAATCGCCCCCCGCCACTGACTTCCACTACGCCCAATTGGTCCGTTTGGTTGGGATCGTACTGGTAGACGAGATTGCGGAGACTTGATTCAATCACGCCACGACGAATACGGATACCATTTCCTCCCTCCGCGCGAAGCAGTCCACGTTGCGAGTCAAAATCGATCGTTTCCGCATCGAGCTCGAAGTCTTGCTCACCGAGTTGAACGCGGGCGGGTGTGCCGGTCGCATTGACTCGCTCAAACCAATCGAGCGGGCCTGTTCGCTCGAGTGAACGGTCCGCGGGATCCTTCAGGACGACGTTGATCGCATCACAAACAAATCGATCAACGATCCTTTGATCGACGGTTCGTGTCAGCACCACATCATCGGATAAAGAAAGCCGATCGAGCGCGAAGTCGTACTTCATGCCGTTTCGACACGCGATCGAAACCAGTCCTCCATTTTCGGATCCTGAACGCGTCAACCGTGAGGTGGTATTCTCGGCGGCATTCGGATGGGCTTTCAAAGGAATCGTGCACTGATCCAGGTACACCAATTCCATTCGGTCGAGCAGCGTGGATGGACGTTCCGCTTTTGCGGCAGATGTGGCCGAAGACGCCAAATAGATGGTTAGATCGCGTCCCATCAAATTCGCACCTCGGACTTTCATCGCCAGACGTTCGGTCGTCCAGACCTTTTGATTATCAATCCAAACGTTGCGAGTCTGAACCTCCAGTCGTTCCTCGTCGGTAATCTTCCCCGCTTGTCGAATCGAAACGTCGCCGATCATTCTCCCGACTTGGATCGGAGGCGCACTTCCGAGGGTCATGTCGAGTGACTCGGCGAATTGAATTTCGGCTCCCTCCATTGCGGTGAGCACGATCGGAGTCGCCGAACGGTCTTCCTCGGAAAGCCCTCGTCCAATCACCAGAGTCAGTGGCTTCAGTTTCCACTGTGACTCGGAAATTTGATGGAGATCCTTGAACAGCAGCGTGCCGCTTCCGGCGAGCAACCGTTTGCAGTCCCCACACTGCCATGCTCCTTCGGAGAATAGGTCCGAAAGGTCAGACTGCGGCAACTCGTTTTGCGTCAATGGTCGAGGCGTGACCGACTGGACCTCGGGAACCGCAAGGACTTGATGAGCGGCGAAGTGATAAATCGCCGCGCAGGTTGAGACCGCGAATAACCCGACGAAGTAGTTGCGCACGTTGGGACTGAGCAATCTCACCACTACTTCCCTGCGGAACCCCCGCGTTCATCCATTGATTGCCAAGTATCCGTCGCTCGCATGAGTCGTTCGATCAACTCGCGAACGGCGCCTCTACCACCGACCGTTTCGAGAACCCAGTGCGCCGTCTCCTTTGCATCGTTCGCACCGTCTGCGGGCGTGGCGGCAAGCCCAACGTTTCGCATCACCGGAAGGTCGGGAAGATCATCGCCGATGTAGCAGACTGACGACAACTCCACTCCAAGCTTCGATACCATCTCGGCTGCCACTGAAAGCTTGTCGCTTGCATTTTGTGCCAGCATCGTGATCCCGAGCTCACTTGCGCGTCTTGTCACCATTTCGCTCTTTCGAGCAGTGATGATGCCAAAATGCTTACCCGACTGGATCCATCGCTTGATTCCCAAGCCGTCGCGAACATGGAACTGCTTGGATTCGCTTCCTTGGGAATCGTAGTCAAGTGTCCCATCGGTCAAAACGCCATCAACATCCGAGAGGATGCAGCGGATAGGCAGTGACAGTTCTCGATCGGGTCGCGACACAATGGTCATGCAGCTATTCGGTTGAATCGGAAGGAATCATTGGGATGATCCGCGGTATCTCGCTGACTTCACCAAGAGCAATTAAATCGGTGATATCGATCAGCCCTAATGGTCGACGCTCCGAATCAACAACCGGCAGCTCACTGATCCGCAGTTGGCTGAGTAGCGAGATTGCATCGGAGAGAAGTGTTTTCGGGGAGATACAGTGCGGATCTCGCGTCATTCGATCTCTGATGGGGGCGTCGAGACTCTGTTCCTCACGACTCTCAAGCAAACGTACCAGGTCACTATCGGTAAAGATTCCGACTAGGCGACCTGGCTCGTCCGTTAGCATGACGGCACCGGTTCGTCGCTTTGCTGAGGTTCCTGCTGTCATGCAATCTCGTACCGAATCGGCGTCCGATGCGACGCGGCAGGTTTCCAATGGACGCATCAATTGATCAACCGTCGCAAGCTTTCGCCCCAGCGCTCCACCTGGATGGAAGCGTGCAAATTGGTCCGCCGTGAATTCCCGCAGTTGACTGGTTAACATCGCAACGGCGTCTCCGACTGCCATCATCACAGTCGTGCTTGACGTCGGTGCTAGTCCCAGTGGACATGCCTCGGTGTGTTTGCCGTAGACAACCGCACAGTCGGCGCTCGCAGCGAGCGGGTTGTCCTCGTCACATGTAAACGAGATAAGCGAAGTACATTGACGGCGAAGCTGCGGCGCAATTCGTGTTACTTCTTCGCTGCGGCCTGAATTCGAAAGTGCCCAGACGACGTCTTCGGCTTTGACGCGTCCGAAGTCACCGTGAACAGCCTCGGTTGGATGCAGGAAGTGCGCGGGTGTACCCGTGCTTGCTAGGGTGGCAACAAGCTTCTGCCCGACCTGCCCCGCTTTGCCAACGCCGGTGATCACGACGCTACCGGAGCATGCCGCACTCATCTCGGCGGCCATGACGGCAGCAGGACCGACAAGCGAGGCCGCCTCCTCTAACGCCGTTGCTTCCGCTCGAATCGTGTCGCGAATCATCTTGAGCCGCGTTAGCGCGAATGTAGAGGCCTTCGCCGAGTTCTCAGGCTCGTGCACACCGGAGCTAAGTCGTAAGGCAGCCGACACGGTCACATCCA
>JBCCOI010000723.1:0-3490 GCA_039025515.1 Planctomycetota bacterium | reverse complement strand
TCGGCCGCCTAACGTTGTTTTGATCCTTGCGGATGACTTGGGATACGGCGATGTCCAATGCTACAACCGCGAGTCCAGGATTCCGACGCCGAGCTTAAATCAGTTGGCGAAGGAAGGCATGCGATTCACCGACGCCCACAGCCCCTGCACCGCTTGTACGCCGACTCGATATAGCTTGATGACCGGCCAGATGGCTTTCCGCATCACCCGCGGCGGGACCGTGTTCACCGGTGCGGGTGGTCCGTCTTTGATCAAACCGGAACGTTTGACATTGCCCGAGATGCTTCGTGATGCCGGCTACGCTACCGCGTGTTTTGGGAAATGGCACATCGGCCTCACTTTCCGAGACAAAGATGGCATCGCGATCCATAGCGGTGCATCCAAAGCCGTTTCGAAAATTGACTACGCGCGTCGGATTGACGGCGGTCCACTCGATCACGGGTTCGATCGGTTTTTTGGAACAGCCTGTTGTCCGACAACCGATTGGCTTTACGCGTTCATCGATGGCGATCGCATTCCGAATCCTCCAGCGGGGCAACTCGATAAGCGGTCACTGCCAAAGCATCCTTACGCGAATGATAACCGGCCGGGCCAAGTCGCACCGGACTTCGACCTCGAATCAGTTGACCTGGCGTTCCTCGAGAAAAGCAAAGCCTTTATCAAGCAGCACTCAGAGAAGAATCCGCAGCAGCCGTTTTTTCTGTATCACTCCTCGCAAGCCGTTCACCTTCCGTCTTTCCCAGCGGATAACTACAAGGGAAAGACAGATTCGGGCCCGCATGGAGACTTTATTTTTGAACTCGACGACATCGTCGGCCAACTGATGGAAAGTTTGCGGGTAAACGGTTTCGCCGAAAACACACTCGTGATTTTCACCAGCGACAATGGCCCTGAGGTCCCGACCGTTTATCACATGCGGCGTGACCATCAACACGATGGCGCAAATCCTTGGCGTGGTGTGAAACGTGATAATTGGGAAGGTGGTCACCGCGTTCCCTTCATCGTGCGATGGCCCGGAAAGGTAAAGCCGCAGTCTGTTTCTGACGAGTTGACTTCTTTGGCGGATGTCTATGCCACAATTGCGGACGTGCTCCAGCAACCGATCCCGGACGACGCCGCTGAGGATAGCTACAGTATGTTACCCGCACTGCTCGGCGAAGAACTTGACGGCCCCATCCGGCCTTATCTCTTGCAGCAGGGGTTCGGTGGAAAACGCTATCTGGCCATTCGGCGGGGCCGTTGGAAGTACTTGGCTCACAAAGGCTCCGGCGGAAACAACTACGCCAATCATCGAATGTTGAGGGCGTACGAGCTCCCAGACACTGCACCGGAGGCCGATGGTCAGCTCTATGACTTGGAGACCGATCCGGGCGAAAAGAAGAACCTCGCGCTCGTCCATCCCGAAGTCGTTCAGGGCCTTCGAACGCTGCTTGAAGACTCGATTGCAACGGGGCGAAGCCGCATGCTTCCGTCAAAGTAGTTTCTCAACCGTACCCAAGGTTTCCATAGATGAAGACGCCTGAACGTTCTGTATTTCGTGATTCGGCGCTGTTCGGATCTGTTGTACTCGCCCTACTGGTGTGTCTTGCGATTTTCCGGTTTGGCAATTGGTCGGAACGGCAAGACGCCATTGCAGAAGGAAGCAGTCCGTTCACGGAAACAAGCTGGCGTCCGGTGGGGCCGATCAATGAATCTCCGGATTCGCCCGATGAGGTTGAAGCGATCAAGTCCGTGTTGTATTCGCAGCAAGCTGCTTGGAATGACGGCGATATCGATGGATTTATGAAGGGCTATTGGAAGTCGGAGAAGCTGACGTTTAGTTCGGGAGGGACGACGACGCGATCGTGGCAAAGGACAATCGATCGTTATAAAAGGAAGTACTCTTCGCGGAAGGCCATGGGCGTTCTAGCCTTTGACGATCTTGAAGTTCACTTGCTGGGAAGTGACGCCGCGTATGTTTTGGGAGGCTGGAATCTGAAAGACATTGCGGGCGGGAATTTTACGCTGGTCATGCGAAAAATCGACGCCG
The DNA here is from genome assembly GCA_039025515.1 of Planctomycetota bacterium. GTDB lineage: Bacteria > Planctomycetota > Planctomycetia > Pirellulales > Pirellulaceae > Stieleria. Next base: position 1,461 of record JBCCOI010000723.1, on the reverse strand, counting down.
CATGGGTTGTCGTGCACGATCACACGTCCGTGCTGGAGGATGAATAGGTTGTCGCATTCGGCACGCTTGTCACCCTAGTTCCGGCTATTTTCCGCACGGCACGACGGATCGCGAGTGCCATTCCCCATTGCCTTGGTGGAACCTTGTGACGAACCCATTGTGCAAAATCAAACCCATTGTGCAAAACCAATCGCGCAGAAGCTAAAGACCGGCCCATCAATCACTGGCATGTTTTTGAAAGTCGCCCATCGGCTCCGATGGAAACGTGTCAAAATCGATCGGACGGAGCCGATCGGCGACAATCATTGATCGGCCATTCCTAACTTCTGTGGACGCTATCGAGGCTTTGGATCCATGAGAATCGCGAGCTTTCTTGTCGTGCACACAGTTTTGGCTTTTGCATCGGGAGTCGCGTTCGCTGATGAAAACGAGCGTCCGAACCAAGGAAACGAGAAGGAGGTCCGGCGTGATGGTTCACGCAAAGTCGATCTGCATCCTCCGATCACCTCATTTTTGAGACTCTTCAGCGATCAGTTGGCAGTCCGCGCCGAGGCATTGGATGAGATTCGCGAACGATGGAATGACAGCGATACCGGATTGATTCTCGAAGCGATTCGCTTCAACCGGAATCCCGCAACACGGACTGCTCTCTTCGACTTCCTGGCGACGCAAACGGGCCAGTCGTTTGGTAAGAGTTTCAATCAGTGGTATCGTTGGATTTGGAACCAGGAGATTCAACTACATCCCGATTACGCGACGTTCAAGCGACAGCTGTATCGGCGAATCGATCCACGATTTGCAGAGTATTTCTCCGCAGATCTTCCGTCGACGATCAGGATGGACGAGATCCGCTGGGGTGGTGTCCGCAGAGATGGGATTCCGCCACTCGACCATCCAAAAACGATTGCTGCGGACGACGCCGATTTCTTGGCGGATTCCGATGTTGTTTTCGGAGTCAGCTTTGGCGGCAAGTCCAGAGCCTATCCGAAACGGATTCTCGCTTGGCACGAGATGGTGAAAGACACCGTTGGAGGCGGGTCCATCAACGGAGTCTACTGCACGCTCTGTGGATCGATGATCGTTTATGATCCAAACGTAGATGGACGTCACCATGAATTGGGTACGAGCGGGTTTCTCTATCGATCAAATAAGTTGATGTACGACCATGATACAAAATCCATGTGGTCGACGTTGAAGGGGACACCGGTCGTCGGACCGCTTGTTGGACAGAACATCCGGCTTCAGTCACGTTACGTCGTAACGACGACTTGGGGTCAATGGAAAGCAGATCACCCGGATACCGATGTCTTATCTCTCGAGACGGGCCACGATCGAGACTATGGCGAAGGCGTTGCATACCATGACTACTTTGCAACTGATGAACTCATGTTTGCGGTTCCGAAAACAGATCCGCGACTTAAGAACAAGGATGAAGTCTTGATCATCCGCGATCAGGATGAT
>JBCCOI010000722.1:0-3506 GCA_039025515.1 Planctomycetota bacterium | reverse complement strand
GGTGCACAGCCCAAGGGAGATATCCGCGAACTCTGGGATGTCTTGCAGCTGGAGAGCAAGGGCCAACCGGGCATGCAGTACTACAACTGCGACATCGTCTGGCAGGACTACAACCCGTACCCAAATCTTGATATGAACGTTGACCCGTTCTGGTCGTTCATCGACGAGAACGCTCCGGGAGTTGAAACCGGGCAAGCACTCGGTGGCGCGAGCCCGATCACTTCGGGACTGCGTCAAGTGCTTGCGCTCTACGCCGGTACGATTGCTCCCGTAGAAGATGCGACGCTCACCCACACACCGATGCTGCAAACCGGAACGGTCAGCGGGACGTTCAACGTTTCCAAGCTGATGACCATGATGCGTCAGCCGGGTGGAATGACCGGGGCGTTCAATAATGTGGCGCCCAACCAGACGCTCGCGATGACAATTGAAGGCGATGCAAAGACCGCAGACGGCGTCGACGAAGGCGAAGACGAGGAATCCAGCTCTGCCGGCGGAATCAAAGTCGCTTACGTCGCCGACACGGATTTGATGCTGCCGGTGTTCTTGCAGATCCGCGCCGATCCCGAACAAGCCACCGACCTTCGATTTCAGTTTCAGAACGTCACCTTCTTGCTGAACACCATCGATTGGCTGACGGGTGAAACTGACTTTATCGAAGTCCGAAAACATGAGCCGATCTTCACCAGTCTCAAGATGATCGACTCCGTAAAAGAGCAGGCAACCAAAGCCGTGCGTGCAAAAGAAAAAGAGTTTGATACGGCTTCCAAAGAGGCGATTCGCGAAGCCGAAGAAGAACGCGACCGTCAACTTCAAGCAACTCAGGAACAACTGCAAGAGATGCAAGCGAAGTCACAAGATGGCAGCATCCCGCGATCTGTTATCAAAGCTAAGCTTATCGAGTTCCAAACGCTACAAGAACGACTTCAAAAGGCTTTGGATGCAAAGCGAAAGAAGATCGAGAACGAATCGAAACGAAATATTGAACGCATCCAGCGAGAGTCGGATCAAGAGGTGACCGCGATTCAGAATCAGGTAAAGACCTACGCGGTTGCGTTGCCCTGCATCCCACCGTTGATCGTTGGAATCGTTGTTTTCGCCTCGCGTCGTTTGCGAGAACGTGAAAACATCAGCAAAGCACGACTGAAGTAGTTGGACCGCCAACGTCAACGGGTGCGAAATCGCATCTTGCCCACCCATCCATCTTGGATTTCCAAACCAGAGATTTGACCGTGAACGAAACGAAGAAGACAGGTGTGTTCTGGGGCGTTGCTGCCGTGGTCGCCTTGTTGTCAATCATTATCGTGTGGCCTTCGGCTTCCGTCGACGATGAGACTTCGCTGGACGAATTGGTCGGCTTACCTCTCTTCGGCGACTTCAAGGATCCTCTTGTTGCTGCAAGTCTCAAGATCGTCACATTTGACGAAGAACTTGGCGAGCCGAAGACGTTTGAAGTGCGGAAGGATTCCGAGACGGGTATTTGGACGATTCCATCCAAGAGCGGCTACCCGGCAGATGCCGTCGAGCAGATGAAGGCGGCGGCAAACTCGCTGGTGGCTCTCGACGTGTTGGACGTTCCGACGGAGAACGCCGAAGACCACAGCGGCATGGGGGTGTTGGAGCCAAAGATCGACGAACTGAGCGTCGGTGACGTCGGTGTCGGCCGCCTGGTTACGTTCAAAGACAACTCGCAGAAGGTTCTCGCGTCGGTCATCATCGGCAAGGAGGTGAAAGACCAAGAGGGCCAAGTCTATGTGCGCAAGCCCGGCCAAGATCCGGTCTATGTCGTCGCTCTCGACGACGCCCCACTGACAACGAAGTTTGAAGAGTGGATCGAGGAAGACCTGCTGCAGCTCAGCAGTATCGATGTCGAAGAGTTGGTCCTCAAGGATTACAGCGCGTCGCTCGGGCTGGGCGGGTTTGACTTCGTTCGCAATTACGACATTGAACTCGCCAAGGAAGGTACGACGTGGCAGTTGACCTCGCTGAAGGAATTCGATCCTGAGAACGCACTCGCCGCCCCCAAGCTTGCTGAAGTCGAAAGCGGAAAGGAAATCAACACACAGAAGCTTCAAGACCTCACAAACGCCCTCGACGATTTGAAGTTCGTCGATGTGAGCCGAAAGCCGGAAGGTATCAGTGCAAACCTCAAGGCGGACAATGAGTTCGCCAGCAACGACACCGCGACGGCACAACTGGCCAGCCGCGGATTCTTTCCGGTCAAGATGGGGCAGGATGGCGATCGAGAGTTGCTCTCGGCCAATGGCGAACTCACCGCGACCACGAAGGATGGCGTGACTTACATCCTCCGCTTCGGCAACATCAGCGGGATCTCAGATGAGAATGAAGAGAGTGAGGGCGAAGAATCCGAGCCGGGTGAAACAGGCGGCGTCAACCGTTACCTGCTGGTGACCACGAAGGTTGACGAAAGCGATTTTCCGATACCGGAACTGACTCCAATTCCTCAAACACTTGAGGACTTGGATGCACTCGATAAGCCCGCGCCGCCCGAAGGTGTCATTTTACCGCCTGAACTGAATGATCCAGAGACGTCGGTCGACCCCGCTGCCGATGGCGGAGACGTGGACATGCAAGGAGCTGCGGCCGATGATGCAACGGAGTCCGCCGATGAAGCTTCCGATGAGCAAGCAGCGTCGGGAGGAGAAGAAGCGACTGGCGAAAAGTCGAAAGAAGACGAACAGCCAAAGAAAGAAGAAGGAACGTCCGAGAAGAGCTCGGAAAATACCAGCAAGCCTGAAACGGAGGAATCCGGCACTGCTGAGTTACCTGATGCGTCCTCATCAAACTCGGGCGAAGCAGACTTGAGCGGCAGCGGTACCACGGGCGGTTCCGGCGGAGGGCAGGAGGAAGACGAACAAACGGGCGAACCGCCTGCTGAGGATTCAACCGAGCCGGCAAAAGAGTCGGACGCCCCAACCGATCCCGAAGAAGCTGGCACACCCGCTGTGGAATCGGAAAAGGGCATGCAAGAAGACGATGTTGACGAGGTGATCGAAGAGACTGAGGAAGAAAAGCAGGAACGACTCGCGGCGACGCAAGAGAAGATCACGAAGGAAAACGAGCGCAAGCTCGAGGAACGAAAGGAGCGTTTGGAAAAAGCGCGACGTCAAAGTCGTTCGCTCAATGAGCGTTTCGCTGATTGGTATTACGTGATCCCTGAGGCAACGTACTCGAAATTGCGGATCAGTCGTGAAGAGCTCTATGAGGCAGAGGCTCCAGCCGGTCCAACCAATCCCGGCGCGATGCCTCCGGGTCTCCAAGGTATCGACATCCCGAACTTCGGGAATTGATCCAAGTTGCACTGCCGCATTTTCGTCGCCCGAGGGCTCCTCGGGTGGCGGCCTCCATTCACTACTTTCGGCTCGCGTGCACGAAAAAACCCGCTCAGGCGGCGACGGGCCTGAGCGGGTCTTTCGTGACCTGCTGGTGGTGAAACTGGAGTGTGACCACTCCGCTGTTGAGTTCGGCGTGTCTCCGAAGAGACG
>JBCCOI010000721.1:0-3506 GCA_039025515.1 Planctomycetota bacterium | reverse complement strand
CAGGTAGGCATCGTTGCCGCCATCGGTATTCAGCTCGATTCCGTTGGACAGATCCGTCGGCGCGTTGTTGTCTTCGACCAGATTGTTCAGCGAAATGGTGAAGGATTCGTCGCGCGTGTTGCTGTCGACGTCGGTGGTCCGAATCGTGACGGTGTGCGTGGCCAACGTATCGGAATCAAGCAACGTGCCATCGGCAACACGAATCTCGCCGGTATCGGCATCAACCTCGAAAGCTCCCGCAACGGTTTGCGATTGGATGCTGTAGGTCACGCTTTGCGTGACATCCAAAACATCGTCGGCATTCCATTCGACGACGTAGCCGGCACCCCATCCGTCCGGCGCGTCATTCCATAAGCCCGAAGCATCCATCACGAGAAAATGTTCCGTACCACCGGAGTTGCTCGGCTCTCCAGAGCTTTGCCAATTGGTGTAGTTTGTGCCGTAGCCGCCTGCCCCATCCCTCCAGAATACATCGGCGTCGGCATTCGCTTCTTGCCATCTCCATTCGCCCTCGACGGATTGGTCGTTTGCACCCAGCCAGATTAAATTTCCAAACTCGGCCGCGTAGGACGCGATGATCTGCTGCTCCGCCGCCGAACGGATCGTCGCCAGCTGCCCGGAAACCCCTTCCAGCGAACTTGCTAAAGCACCTGAGTTGGCAGTCGACCAAGAGCCAATTCCAGTCACCAATTTGTAGAACTTGCCAGTCTCGGCACTGAAACGCAGATCAGGATCAGCCGCCAACAGCGAAGCAATCTGAGCTTCTCGCTCGGCATCGATTCCGGTGACGCTTCCAACCACGGTGCCGTCAATTGCGTTCTCGTCAACGCTGTAGGTCAACGAAGCTTCGCTTGCTGTGAAGCCAACATCTGCAACGTGTTTTAACGTGAGGTTGTTGCCGTTTACGGCTTCGAGAACCAAACCATCACTAGAAAGCTGATCAAACTTCCAATGTGCGATCATGCCGCTTTCATCAAATGGCAAGTCGCTTCGGTAACTGGCTTGGATCTGTTCGTCGGTTCGGAGGTGGTCAAAGATGCGAACGTCGTGCAGCGTGCCACTGAGTCGTTCCGCAGTGCGAAAACCCGACAGGACCTCGTCCTGTTCCTGCCCGAGCACCAGCTCGCCTCCAGTCTGCAACGTCGCGCCGGTCGCTTGATTGGTAAACGATTCACGCAGAACGCCGTTCACATAGACCGAAGAGTTTCCGCTGGTGTCCCATTGGATCGCGATAGAGTTCGTTGAGCCGTTGAGAAGTTCAGGGAAGCCACTGGCCGTTCTTCTGGTCTGTCCATCGACGATAAATGCAACCTGGCCAGTCGAATCGACATTCACGGTCAATTCGTTGTCGTTCCCGGGCACGGCATAGGAGAGCAAGGTTCCCCAGGAAGTGACGCTCGATATGGAGAATTGAAACTCGGCGGTGAAAGCGCTGCGATTACCGAGAATGCTTGAGCCATCATCGGCATGCAGATAGATGTCATTCCCGCCGTCTTCATTGATGCTTAGTCCGCCATCGGTCGTTGACGTCGTCTGCAAGTCGCTCGGCGTCGCTCCGCCGGCGTCACTGTCGGTTGACACGGCGTAGTTGGAGAATTCGCTGCTGTTTCCGCTGGCGTCCGTGGTGACAAGTGTCACATACTCACCGGGGGCCAGCATGATGCTTGACAACGTCCCGGTTAGCGAACTGTTGCCATCGGCGACTCCGGTGACCGAACCCAGATAACGTTGTCCTTCAACCTGCCCGCCTTCCCGATCGGTACTGGCGTAGAAGTCGATGGTGTACGTGCCAGAGGCAAGCGAAGTGGTATTGAGGTCATAGCTGAACGTGCCGTCATCGGCGATCGCAGCCGAAGTCAGTACGGCCCAGTTCTGTAGGTTGTTGGCACCCGTGTCGCTATCGCCTGCGTCATTGGCAGTGACTCCGTCGGCAGCGGTCCCGGCACTCAGGTCGATCCCTTGTGCCGAGTTCGAATAAATTGAGTTACCGCGGTTCGTATTGCCACTGCCGCCATCCTCTAGTGCGATCCCAACTCCAACATTCGCGGTCACACGCCCACTAAAGGCAATCGTGTTTCCTTCGCCGGCACCAACACCGCCGATTGTCGTGTTTGTTGCGTTTTCAATCAGAATCCCGGCCTCGCCAACGCCCCAGCTCTGTGTGCCGGTAGCGTCCGTGCCGATGATGTTGCCTTGGACGATCGTCCCGTCAGATATTCCGCTCTCATCCAACTCAATACCCGCCGCGCCTGATCCGGCGATCAGGTTGTCGAGAATCTGATTATTGTCACCGCCCCCGGTGATGTAGATGCTGCTGCCCGTGGCGGTGTTGAAGTCAAGTTGAGTGCTACCGTCTGCGGAAACGCCGATCGAGTTGTTCTGGATGGTGTTGCCGTCGACACCCTCACTCGCGGCAATAATCGCGTGCACACTGCTTCCAACTAAGACGTTGGTATGTGCCGATGTCGCGCCCCCGATGGTGTTGCCCGTAATGTTGTCTTGCAGCAAGATGCCATAGAGCGAATCCCCGACGACCGAATCGCCATTGGTGTCCGTTCCGAAGTAGTTGCCCGAAACCGTCGTGCCAGTGCTGGTGCCCCGGACGATCACGCCATAGTCGTCTCCGGAAAAGACGTTGCGATCAGCCACGGTTGTCCCGCCAATGACAACGTTGTCACCGCGTGAGCGAAGACCAACCCAGTTTTGCTCACCGTCACCAGCGTTGCTTCCGTCGGAGTTGAATTGCCCGATCCAGTTCCCGGCAACGGTGACATTGTCGGCTTCGTCAGCGATCTCGACTGCCACGAAAGTGAAATCACGAATGATCAGCCCTCGAATCTCACTCCCATCGGCGGTCGCGGTGAGATTTAGGCCGTTGATACCACTGGAGCCTCCGTCAATCACGATGGGCAGAAAACTTCCCTCGGTCCACCCCGTCTGCGTCGTTCCGTCGATCGTCACTTGGTCCGTGATATCAAGTTGAGACGAAAGGTTGATGACTTGCGTGCCGCTTCCGGCAATGTTGAACTCAATCGTATCCGCACCCGCATTGGCATTGGCATCGATAATCGCTTGGCGAAGCGATCCCGCACCGCTGTCGTAGGTGTTGGTGACGGTAAAGGTCTGTGGTCCTGTGCTTGTTGTCGAAGTGGAGTAAAGAGCGATCGAATGGATTTCTTCATCTGCTGTGTCTAGGTTGACATCCGAACCGTCCAGCCAAAACGTTGCCGTTCCGGCACTGTTCGCTCCAGTGGCTGTAAGATCCCAGATCACGACGTCTTGTGGCTGCACACCGGTGAGACCGCCAAAATCATTGCTGTTTGTTTGTGTCATCAACAGCGAGCCCGCTGTCAACAATGTGTCGCCCGCCTGGGTGTCCGCGGAGACGAGATGGACTCCGACGGTACGGTTGCCCGTATTGATCCCAAGGTCGGATGAGTCGACGAATAGTGACGTCGTTGCCGCACTCGAGCTGCCGGTTGCGGTTACCTCTAGCAACGTGAGAT
>JBCCOI010000720.1:0-3511 GCA_039025515.1 Planctomycetota bacterium | reverse complement strand
TATTTGGAGCTGGTGCCCCGGCAGGGTCGAAATGCTTGAGGTAATCAGCAGAGTTGTCCTCGGACATGATCCAAAGAACATTCGGTCGATCTGTTTCGGATCCGTCTTGCGCCGCCACAAGGCCATGACCGAGCAGCATGGCACCGAGGAACATGCAAAGGAAATTGACGTAACGTTGACCGTCGAAAATCATCAAAAAGTCTCACACGGGTTGCGGTCGCGGCATTTCTTTGCCGACCGAAATGTCGCTTGCCAATTTCACCCATTTTAACTGGGGCACCGGCTTCTGTGAGAGAGTGGGGTCCGGTCGAACTTGAAAGCGAATTGGACCGGGTTTTCCGGCCAATTCGGCAAATAGACAAAGAGGGGGGCATGCGGGCAAGGCAATCGATCTTGCTCCGTGTCCGAAGAATTCGCTATACCCCCAAACGGATGAGAGATCCTTCCGCAAACGCGAACTTGACTAGCTCACCGAGACTGACATGGCGACCCCCGCAAGCTGTGAACCGTCCACGGACATGACCACCCACCGGCTCGATGAGTTCGTGGGCGGCTGGATCGTTGGACACTTCGATCCCACGCTTATCAAACATGATGATGTCGAGGTCGCGATCAAGCACTACGAAGCAGGTGCAAAAGAGAAACGTCATCACCACAAGATCGCAACGGAGTTCACCGCGATCGCTTCGGGACGAGTTCGGATGAATGGCCAGGAATATTCGTCGGGTGAAATCATTCAGATCAATCCTGGAGTTTCGACCGATTTCGAAACCCTCGAGCCGACGATAACGGTCGTTATCAAGACGCCGAGCGTTGCTGGCGATAAATACGCGGATCAAGCTTAGCAAGATGCAAAGAGGACGGCGTCTCTGATTGGGACGCCGCGCACGCGAGAGACTGAGGAGTGACCCGAATGCTTCACATTGTGATCCCAATGGCCGGACATGGTTCCCGATTCCAAAAGGCGGGCTATCGTGATCCGAAGCCACTCATTCCCGTTCACGGTGTCCCGATGATCCGGACGGTGATCGATAACCTGCGTCCGAGCTGCGATCACCGTTTTTACTTTCTCTGCCAGCAAACCCACATCGAGGACTACGATCTCGCACCACTATTGCGCGAGGCCGCCCCTGGCTGTGAAATCCGAACGCTGCGTAGCGTAACGGCTGGCGCCGCGTGTACCGTGTTGCTCGCGAGTGACTGGATCGACAACGAGACTCCGCTGATGATTGCGAATTGTGATCAGTGGATCGATTTTTCGATTGACAATTACCTCGCCGCAGGCATGAAGGACGGCGTCGACGCCTTTCTGATGACCATGCGCGATGATTCGCCGAAGTGGTCGTACGTGAAGCGAAATGCGGAGGGAAAGATTCAGGGAGTCGTCGAAAAGGTCGTCGTTTCCGACGAGGCGACCGTTGGCATCTACAATTTTTCGCGCGGCTGCGATTTCGTGAGTGCCGCCAAAGAGATGATTCGAGAGAACGACCGTTCGAAGAATGAGTTCTACGTCGCCCCGGTGTACTCGCGACTGGTTCGCGATGAACAAACGGTGAAAACTGTATCGATTGGTGATGCCGGCGACGTGATGCACGGGCTGGGCACGCCCCCTGATCTGGAAGCCTTCCTGAAACGAGGTTTCGAAAATCGCGTTTGTGAGGCGGCGCGAGCGAGCGTCCGCACGGCCGCGTAGCAATGAACCATCTCCCACCTCGAGAAATCTGAACATGTGGAAATGGGAATGGATTTGCTGGCTCGTTAGCTTGATTTCCCGGGATCCTCGGGAACGGGTCCGACGCTTTCGACGCTTGATCGAGCGTTTATCGCGGGAGGCGGATCTGGACGGCAACTGGTGGACAGTTTTTCGTGAGTACCCAAAGAACGCGATTGAAAGCTCGACGCGGCTGACGACTCAGAATTCCGGCAGCAAAGTCGGCGTCGTTATCCAAGGACCGATCATCGAACGAGATGGGCTCACGCTGGAAACGATCCAGCTCTACCGAAACACGATGCCCGACGCCGAGTTAATCGTTTCAACGTGGAACGACGTGTCCACGGCGGTGAGGCAAGAGATTGAAGCTGCCGGATGCCACGTCGTGACGAGCGACATGCCCGTGGAACGCGGTCCCCACAACCTCAACCTCCAGATTACTTCGACACGCCGAGGACTAGAGTACGCCCACAAGCTTGGTTGCGATTACGCAATGAAGACGCGTGCCGACACAAGGATCCACATGCGTGACGTGGATCGCTTCTGCATCGATATGCTGCAAAAGTTTCCCACAAACGGCACAGCGTTTCAAAGCACTCGCTTGCTGGTCATGGACTTTGCAACACGACTCTACATCCCCTATCACCCCAGCGATCTCATGATGTTCGCGGCGACGGAGGATCTTCTGTTCTATTGGTCACTGTCTCTTTGCCGTGCAGATCAGACGTTCGAAGTCTGTGATGAGTTCGATCGGATGCTCGAACAGTCGATTCCAGAAATTGTTCTTTGCAGATCGTATTTGCAGCGTCGCGGCGTTAACCTGACGAATGATCTGGCACAATGGTGGCAGATCTTGGCGGAACAATTCTTGGTAGTCGACCGCGACATGATCGACTTCTTCTGGCCCAAGTACAACTACAACGTCGATCAACGACTTGGAATGGATTGGGACACAAGCAATATGGCTCTTTGCCATTTTGCTCAGTGGATGCAGATCTACAGCCGCGGCCTCGTCCCAGAAGTCTCCATTGATCAGTTGATGCGGCAACAGGTCTACGAGCGTCTTCCAGCAGCCGCGTAGCTACGCCCCATATTCTGGCGTTTCCGGCCTCATTCCGCTTGTGATTGAAAGAGCGGACTTCGTACCATCCGGCCGAATGGTTGTCTTTGCATGGCTTCCTCAGAGCGTGACGGCAGCCGGATATTATTTCTAGAGAGCGCCACTGTCAGTTGATCGGCAAGGAAAGCACCGCCGATTTAATCACATTGCCAATCCGATCGGTAAAAATGACTTGCCGGCGGCTTGCGTTTGCGGCTGCGCGTCGAACGAGCTTGGTCTTCGTTTTGATCTGCATTCAGCTCCTCATCATGCAGACACCCGGACGGTCACAGGAGCTACCGTCTGCAAGGGTCAGCGAGCCGCAGCTGGCTGCTCGCGGACGCATCGTTCATCGTTGGTCAGAGGGCGATGCGCAGTTTTCCTATTTGGACGGCGACTGCGAGTTGAATTATCGCGGTCAAAACCTCCACGCCGAACGTCTCTTGATCGTGACGGATGGACCTCAGGGCAACGTCCGCAACCGAGTGGTTGTCGATCGGCCCGGCGAACGTGAGCCCGTGCAAACGGCGGTTTGGACAACCATTGGTGTGCCCGAGATTGATGGTCGCTACCGCGGCCGTCCCTCCCGACCGCCCTTTTTGTTGCAGTACTTGCCCCCAGATTCGATTGAGTCCGTTGGTTCAAACGCGTCGGCCAGCCACGCCGTTCCTGCAGTCGACGGTGCTGGGTCAGAAGCAACT
>JBCCOI010000719.1:0-3512 GCA_039025515.1 Planctomycetota bacterium | reverse complement strand
CAAAACTCTGGACGGGAGATGTCAACTCGATAGTCGATGTGGACGTTCGCTTGATCCCGCCCACGATCCGTCAGCTCTCCATAGTACTGCAGCGCGCGATAGTCCCAGAAGGAAGTCGGCTCATCAAGAATCCACGGGGACTTCTGCGGATCGTTCAGCGATCCCTTGTTGTTGAAGTAAACCTGGAACCCAGTTTCCATCCATTTCTTGGATCGAGCGAGCCGGGCAAAATCTGCGAGGACATTGACGTACGTCTCGGGATAAACGGGGCTGTCTACAAAAGCTTGAAAGGCATCCGGATTCCCATTGAAGTACGCTCGGCAATGAAGCGGCCAGCTCTCGTGAAACGTCAGATAGAATCCCGGCGGCGGAATAGGACCGCGGTGACCGCCACGAAAGCACGAACCGTCCAGCAGAGGGCCAAACGCTTCTGCAAAATCATCCCAGTAAGCTTCCTTGTCTCCCGGTGCGACAGCATCGTAACGCTTGTTGTCCATCCGCCGACCCGATGAAAGACGCATGTCGAGATTGCTCTTACGAGCTCCAGGAGCCGCCGTGCGATGTGAGTAATGAAGAATATTTGCGTGCACGCGATGGTCGTACGCGACCTGTTGCAACGCATAGTAGTCGTCGACGTGATCTGGAAGACCATAACCGTTCATCTCGCACAAGAACGATGCTTTCCTAGGTAGGCTCACGGGAAGCACCGTCAGTTCGATCGGTACAGATCGGCCATCCGAGATTTCCAGACGCCCGACGTACCTTCCGGACGCAACCTCAAACGGAACATACAGGTCGGTATAGACGGCCTGATCTTTGTCCCGCCGTAACGGGAGCTTCTCTGGAAGTGGCAGCAGGGGATCCGGAATTCGTCGCCCTTGCGTTGGAACATAGACGGCCTTGAACAAATCGACTCGCCAATCGACTGCATCAAGCTTGCATTCGACCGAGACATTCGAGTCGCCTCGAAGAATCGCCTGGAACCCGACCACCTCGCCGGCAGCAGCAGTCAGTCGAATACGCTGGCCATCGAACAGTGCGTTCTGTGTTCGATAGCCCTCGGGCAGTTCGCCGACAGGTCTCCCCACTTCGTCGTACTTGTCGGTTGCGGGAATGACTGCCAGCCCGGCGATGGATGTTCCAGTTGCTGGCGACGACTCAAGTCTGGGAAGCTCAGGCGGATTGGCACTAAAAATCGTTCCCTGCACACTTACAGACTTTGATCGTTTACCCATTCGGTTGATGGCGACGATGTCGATCTTGTGTCGCCCTGAAGTTGCAACCGAGTCCGGAAGATCGCGCAGCCAGACGGCTTGCTTCGTTCCTGGAGCCACAAGCGGGATATTATGTCGGGGTATCGACTTTCCATCGATGGAAACCTCATAAGCAAAGCCCTTGAGTGGTGCACGAAAAGCGACTCGCGCAGACTTGCCATCAATGGGAATTAATTTCAGATCCGTCGCAGATAGCGGTTCGTCATCCGTTTGGTCATTTGTTTCGACAATCAAATAAGGCTGTCGGCGAGACTGTTCACGTGAAAAGATCGTTGGATTCCGCCGATAATCCGCTTCGTGTTCATGAACAGCGAGTCCGAAGGCGACTCCATTCGTCATGGCATGGATCATATCCGCGGGCAAGTTCCAGAAGTATTTACCGTCGCGCATTTCAGACCGTGTCTGATGGACGAGCGTGAAAGCGTTGGAGCCAGTCACCGCAGGGAATCGCGCACCCGGGTAGCCCCAACCTTCGATCCCGTCGATTCCAGCCGTCAGCCCCGTGGACCTCACTTCATTCCATGGAGTTGCGATGGTGGAAATCGTAACCGCTGAGATGGTCTCCGCACCCGCCTCACAGACCAAAGCCGCATTCTTCACCATCTTTCCCGCGATCCCGGAAAGATCAAAACTCATCGCCACGATGTGTTGATTTCCCTTGATCCGGATACGGCTATTTGACCCCGCATTGACGGACCATTCACCATCGACCATCACGATCGAGTTGTCCTGAGTGACCGGTAGCTTGAACGTATCACTCAGAGCATCTGAACCGAGAATGCAGGTGAGAAGCAAAAGAGTAATGAGTCTCATCATTGCATGCTCGATGGCTGGTTTGGGGAGATGCCGTTATGTAGTCAACGCTTGCGACAAAATTCGGCATACTCATGAGCAATCCGGGCGAGCACCGTGCGGCTCAATCCTAGAGTCCTAGAGCCGTACATTGACGAAGCAAATGAGTGACTTTCACTCGGGGGTACGCTCAATACGAGTTGTGGAGGAGTTCCTGGATTGCCTCCTGCTCGCTTCCTTTCGGCCGGCACTCCACGCCCACGTATCCACGGTAGCCGAGGTCGTGAGCAGCTTTCAAAATCGCCTTGTAGTTGAGTTCGCCCGTTCCCGGCTGGTGGCGGCCGGGCGTGTCCGCGAGTTGCAGATAACCCAACTGATCAAAACCTCGCTCGAGGTACGTGATCAACGCACCCTCTGAAAGTTGCATGTGGTAGAAGTCCCAATTGATTTTGATCATGGGCGAGTCGACTTCACGACAAATTTTCACCGCAAGTTGACTTCCGTTGAGCAAATTTTTGCCATGGTCGACCGGATTAAACGGCTCGATAATGATCATCACTCCCGCGTCTTCGCAAAGCGGAGCCACTCGCTTCAATGCCGCAGTGTAGTGCTTGATTTGATCTTCCTCTGAAACCCCTTTCGCCCACCGGTGTCCCACCACCGTCATCTTCTTTACATCCAGTTTCTTGGCGACGCTTATTGCATCTTTGATTCCAGCCTCAAACTCATCAGTGTTCTCGCCTGACGTGAGCGACTTTCCCCAAGCAGTGAAGTTGACGACCTTCATGTCGAGTTCTTTGCATTTGGCCGCAATCGCGTCAATGTCCTCGTTGCCATACGCCCAAAACTCGATGGCATCGAAACCATCCGCGTGTGCCTTCTCGATCTTCTCCAGCATCGGAGCTTTCCGTCCTCCGTACCACAAAGCCATATTTGCGGAGAACTTCGTCTTCACGTCCGAAAACGAGAGTTCGTCCGCACACACCTGAGCGGAAAACGCGAGGAGCAAAACGGCTGCCAGGAGCGATGGACGAGTGGGGATTACCATGATTCTCACGTTTCGCAATATGGATATGTATCTTGAGATGATTGTCAGTGATTGAGCTCTCGCCGCTTCGCCGCGATCACCTCATTCTAACAAAACGAGCCGCCCGTGAATCCATTCGCACGTCAGCTCGCCATTCCAGACTCCAGCTGGGCAGCCAGGCCCTCGCAACGTGCTCTTGGAAGCACTTGAAACATGGCCGGTCACCCGGCGTGCAGAGCGGATGCTACTCAATCCTGCATTTGACGCGGAGGTAGACTTGAGCGCGGAGGTAGACTTGAGAACGAGCGCACGGCGAATCCGCGTAAGCCGCCACTCAGACCCGAAGAACGACTGTCCTAGCCCCGACATGCTGGAAATCTTTGCACTCCCGTACTTTGTTGTGTCCGGAGTGATCGGAT
>JBCCOI010000718.1:0-3515 GCA_039025515.1 Planctomycetota bacterium | reverse complement strand
CGGCAATGGATGCGGTTGCCTGTCTTTTGGCCCTTGGAAGGGTGCATGGGGGCAGGTGTAAGGCAGGTACAGAAAGAATGGCTTGCGACGTGGAGCCTTCAGAAAATCAATCGCTTGATCGGTCATTAAATCGGTGAAGTAGCCTTCGTCGCGAATCGGTTGCCCGTCGCGAAACAGGTTGTAACCGGCGACGTTGTCGGTGAAATGGAAGTAGTCCATCTCTCCGCCGATGCAGTAGTAAGAGTGGTCGAAGCCGTGCAGTTTTGGCGCGAACTTCGGTTCATATCCGAGATGCCATTTCCCAAAGATCGCGGTCTCGTATCCCGCCTGTTTCATCAACGCCGGTAGAGTTGGAAGATCCGTTGGCAAGCCAAGGTCGTTCGATTCCCGCAACCGTATCGCGTCGTCATAACGGCCAACGTTGCCAGTTCCGATGGCACACTCCAGCCCTCCGATCCACTGCTGGTAACGTCCGGTCAGGAATGCTGCCCGTGTGGGCGAACATTCGGGACCATTCGCGTAATGAGCTGTGAACCTAACACCGGCCTTGGCCATCGCGTCGAGTCGCGGTGTTCGAATGTCCTTGCGCCCGTAGCAACCCAAGTCACCGTATCCCAGATCATCCGCCAGGATAAAGACAATGTTCGGACGCTGTTCCGCGAAACCGGAGATTGGCAGAAAGAACGCAAACACGATGGCGGCAATGAAATGGGTTTGTTTGTTCATGCTTACAGTTTAGTATCGCGGGAGCGTTAACTGTCGTAGCGAAACTTGCCAAGGGCTTCGGTCGCCCTGAAAAGCGAAAACCTTGGCGGCTTCCGCTACGACGATTCTGTCACGTATGAACCCGCGCTGCTTTGCAGGACTCCTGTCCTAGACTTCTATAGCGTATTTTTAGAAGCCCTGCTTGCTGCTGCAATTCGTTCTTTGATCTTTCTCGCTAACCTGTTGTTCGGATTCGTCGCCAAGATGTCATTCACTAATTCACTCGCTTTTGAAGCTCTGTTCGTCAAAGCCATTGCGAGTAAGAGAACTTCCTTGACCCTAATGCTCTCGGGAAACAACTGCTCAGCTCTTTTAGCTTCAACGTACGCAATGTTCGGTCGTCCCGACTTTTGTGCAAGCACACACAGCAGTACCATCGCATCTTCGCTCAGCTGAGACTCCTTCATCGATGCTACTGATCTGCGAACATCGGCATAGCCGGTATGGAAATGGCCCTGCTTGAGTTCCGCGTGTCCTCGTTGCATGAGGACGTTGTGAGCTTCAACTTGAAAGTAGGTGGAAGTGCCGGCAAGACTCTTGGAAAAATGATCACTTGCTTCCGAGAACTCACCTTTCTGAAATGCAAAAACTGCTCGCATGTAGTGGATGTAAGACGAGTCTTTGAACATCACTTCATCAGTTGCGATTTCATTGATGCGGCCTTCGGGAACTTCGGTGCGAGAGGATTCTGGGTTTTTCAGCAAGACGAAGTGCGTCACCCGCAGCGGATAAAAATCCGGGTGCTGGACGATGCCATCTGTGCACACTCTTAGCGCCTCATCAACTTCACCCGCGTTGGCGAGACTACGAACCAGCATCCAAACCGACTCGGCGTCGGAGTCCAGTAACTCGACGGCTCTTTCAAAGTGCTGAGTTGCCTCAGCGAACTCTGTCTTTCTGAAGGCCTTAACGCCCTCAAGCTTCTCCTTCACACCTCGATACGCTGGAGAGTCGATCGCTTCCAGTGCGTCGATGCTTGCCGAGATGTATTCATGCGAGATGGAAAGCGACTCATGGATCGGGATGTCCACGCGACGCATGTCGATGGGTTTCGTATCTTGTCCGGACTCTTCAGCGACGACAAGCGTTGTAGAAAATATGAATGCTAAGAGAGTGCAGGTTCGCAGCATGATCCAATCCTTGGGCAGACGATTAATCGTTCTTAGGTCAGCGTGGAGTATTGTGCTCCGTGAATGACATGTAAACACTGATTCCTCGCTCGCCTCTAGTCAGCGCAATCGTTAGCCGTGGGCCGGATGCGAGGGACGAGCGGAGGCACCGGGACAATTGCGAGACAATGGTTCGCTGATGTTCGTGCGTATTTTCGGCTGGAAGGGGGCCCGGCCACTCCGTTCGCTTCGCTCACATGCGTGTCACGGCTAACGCGATCGCACTTCGAGCCTGCCTCGCCGTTCGCGGTAGGCCGGATGCGAGGGACGAGCGGAGGCACCGGGGCAATTACGAGACAATGGTTGGCTGATGTTGGTGCGTATCTTCGGCTGGAAGGGGCCCGGCCACTCCTTTCGCTACGCTCACCTGCGTGTCGCCGCTAACGCGCGAGCACTTCGAGCCTGCCTCGCCGTTCGCGGTGGGCCGGATGCGAGGGACGAGCGGAGGCACCGGGTAAATTGCGAGGCAATGGTCCGCTGATGTTCGTGCGTGTTTTTGGCTGGAAGGGGCCCGGCCACTCCGTTCGCTACGCTCACATGCGTGTCGCGGCTAACGCGCGAGCACCTCGCGTTAGTTGCGGACCGGATGCGAGGATATGGGCAGAGGAACATCCGGGGGAATCATCCTCCCGAAGTCTCGCCGAAGCGTTCTTGGAAGGCTTTCAAGTCGGCTTCGGTGTCGATTCCCGGGTAGGCTTCACCGACGTGGGCGAAGACGATTCTTTTATTCCCTTCGATGGCGCGTAGTTGCTCGAGCTTTTCAATTCGTTCCAGTGCACTGGGAGGCGAATTCGAAAACCACTGGAGGAAGTCTCGCCGATAACCGTAGAGTCCGAGATGGTGCCAGTAGATCGATGGGCTGCGTTGCAGCCACTCTTGCGCGTCACCTTCACGATCATGCGGGACTCGGGAGCGACTGAAGTAGACCGCCCTGCTCCGCTCCGCTGAAATCGGAGAAGAGACGATCTTCACGATTGAAGGATCGTCGAGTGAAGTCGTCGTACGAATCGGCGTACCGGCCGTTGAAAGATCGACACGTTCATCCGAAAGAATGCAATCGGCAACTGAGTCGATCGACGCCGGATCGATCTCCGGTTCGTCGCCCTGAACGTTGATCCAGATATCGACTTCGGGATGCTGCTTCGCGACGAACGCGATGCGGTCCGTTCCCGATGCGCAGTTGACCGGGGTCATCACCCAACGACCGCCAAACGATTCGACTTCGTCGGCGAGACGTGGATCATCGACAGCGACTAACGGAGCCGCTAACGTGCAAGTTGCCCTGCTTGCGGCATGGTACGTATGACTGAGAACGCTGCGGCCGGACACCTTGCGCAAGAGTTTCTCTTTCAGCCTTGAAGACGCGAGCCTAGCCGGAAGAACGATTTGAACGTTCGGCTTGCCCGATTGCCGTTGAGAATCCATCAATCGACTTTGATCGGCCGGACCCGCTGAACCTGATAGCGAACGCCATCCCCGCTCAACTTATTCAAACCGAATTGATCGAGGACCGATCGGTCCGATTCCGAGACTGCACCAGACTTGGTCGGCGTGATCATCAACCAAGCGTCGCGCGACTTG
>JBCCOI010000717.1:0-3518 GCA_039025515.1 Planctomycetota bacterium | reverse complement strand
TTCCGTTGCGGGTCACCTGCAAAAATTCGCCCCCGTCGTCGATGAGAAATACGCTCGGCCCGAGTTCGAAACGGACTGGCACGATCGCTTACTCGACCTCGGGATTTCGGCACTGACGTCGGGTATCACGAACACACTCACGATTGGATCGGGACGCGGCGAGATTTTTGGGGCGTGGAAAGGGATCGGTGTCGAACAACAGGGTCACAACCTGGGACACATGGACCAGCCGGACAATCCGATCTGGATAAAGATTCGACAGTACAACTGCCACATGCTGGTTCGCATCATGCAAGCTCTAGAAAGTGTTCCGGAGGGAAGCGGAACGATGATGGATCACACACTGATCGTCTACACGAGCAACAACGCGGACAAACAGCACACCAGCGGTGCTAATTGGCCGGTGATGCTTCTGGGCAACTTGGACGGAGCATTCTCAACCGGACGCTTTACACAAGTCGAGGGTAAGCGGCCCATTAATGCGCTCTACACCAGCTTGCTACGAGCGGCAGGAAAGTCGATCGACCGATTCAACATGGATGAAAAGCAGGCCAAAATGTTCGACAGCACGAACGGCCCATTGAAGGAAGTGCTCGCGTGAGGGTGCGGCGATCAATATGGCGAGTGTCTGCCGGGTGCTTCGTTGTTTCCGCGGTGTTGTTCACATTAGCCGGTTCGTCTGCGGGAGCCGAGAGTTACACGCCTGGCAAGCCGGTCGCGGAGAGTTTTGATTCGTTTGCCAAACTATTCCTGGAAAACCACTGCATCGATTGCCACGGCAGCGAAGATCCCGAAGGTGGGCTATCGCTTCAAAGCCTCGGACACGTCAGCGAAAACAATGCGGCGGTCTGGAAAAGCATCTGGGCTCAGGTCGCTATTAAAGAGATGCCGCCCGCTGATTCTTATCAGCCCGAAGTCGTCGAGCGTCTGCAGTTTGCGGATTGGGTTGTCGGCGAATTACAGCGGGCGTTGCGTGACAAAGGCGGCTTCCACGAACATCTGGACCCCAACAAGGGCAACTTTGTGGACCATGATCTCTTGTTCGGTGAACTTCCGGAAGAAATCCATCTGATCCCGACGTCGTCGCCGGCCAGGATTTGGCGTGTGACACCCCAAGAGCACATCACACGGCTCAATGAGCTGATTAACACGGAGCCATCCTTTAACCCGAATCGACCAGGACTACGTACCCACGGCGACGTTGTTCCGACTAATCATGGCGGTGAGCTCAAACTGTATTTCGGTACGGACCGGATCATTCAGTGGCAAGGAGGCACGGTCGCCTATGCAACATCGGTGAAGAGTGTCCCCGCCGTGCTGTCTTCATTGCGGCATCATGGACTGGAGAACTATCCCGATCTGTACACCGTCAATAGTGCCGAAGCGACACAGATCATGGACATCGCCGGAGACATCATCCGGTACATGGCAAGAGGTCCACTCAGCATTGCGAGGCCCTATCAGATCACCGACGACCCCAAGTCGATTGCCGACAAAATGAAGGGCGATCTTCGCGGTTTACCGACCAGCCTTGTGTACAGCACAAAGGTTGTGCGACCTTTGACACCGGTATTCGATCTCATCGAAGAAGAGGGTGTGAGCGACGACTCGTTGCGTGCCGCCGTCGACTTTATGTTTGAGGCCCTGACGTTCCGAGTACCGTCGGAATTGGAGTCTGAGCAGTACGTTCAGATTTGTCGCGACGCCATCGAGCAACTCGGAAAAGAGGAAGGCGTGGTCCTCGGCCTGTCATCTGTTTTCCTAGATCGCGACGCGTTGTTTCGTCCCGAACTTGCTGAGAGTGGCCCGTCTGATACACACGGCCGCGTCATGCTCCAAGACTGGGAGCTCGGTCTCGCGGTGAATCATGCACTGCGATACATCCGCCCCGATGCGGAACTTCGTGCGGCGATCACGGAAGGGCGGATGAGGACGAGAGAAGACGTTCGCCGCGAAGTTGAGAGAATGCTCGCCGACGATAGTATTCGAAAGCCACGTGTCCTGCGGTTCTTTCGGGACTACTTCGACCATGATCTCGGTGGCTACATCTGCAAAGACAATCGGGCACTTGCGGCGACCGGTATCTCCGCTCGCGGTACCAACCATTTTCGGTCCATGTTCGACGCGACAGCGAGTACCGATCGGTTGATCGAGTACATCCTTGAGAAAGATCAGGACGTGCTCAAACGTTTGCTCACCACCGATCAAGCGGTCGTAACGCCGGCAGACAAACTCTATTTCGGAAGAAAGCGGACTCCGGAAGAAAGAAAAGCCGCATCGATTGCGGCAAAGGAGACCGCCGACAAAGCAATCAATGCGCAGTCCGAAAAGCTTGATCAGGCGAAGCGTGAGATGATCGAAGTGGAAACTTGGATCCAAGCAAATCGCTCCTCGAAAGACGTCCCAGCGCGCCGAAAGGAGTTGGCTGCAAAGAAAAAGGCAGTCGATTCCGCCGAGAGAAAACTAGCTGCAACGAAGCGAGCCAGGGGAAGGACGAATGTTGAGATTGCACCGGCGGACTTCGAAGGCAAAACGATTTTCGCGCGGGTGAGTCGTCGGAGCTTTGGTAACGGTTCTATGAAACCGGATCGGACGCTCGCGAAAGTTCCGCAAGGACAGAGACTCGGGATCTTGACCCATCCAAGCTGGTTGGTGTCGCACTCCGATGCCATGGACAATCATGCGATCCTGCGAGGAAAGTGGATTCGTGAACGGTTGCTGGGAGGCGGAATACCGGACGTCCCGATCACCGTTGATGCGATGCTTCCCGACGAACCCAAGAGCACACTTCGTGAGCGGATGAGGGTGACGCGAGAGGACTATTGTTGGACGTGCCACCAGAAGATGGATCCGCTGGGGCTCCCGTTCGAAATGTACAACCATGCCGGCGTTTATCGCACGCTGGACATGGGAAAACCCGTTGACGCGAGCGGTGAAATCATCGGCTCCGGTGATCCGTCGCTTGACGGAGAGGTCGACGACGCGATCGAGATGATTCGGAAACTCGCGGAAAGCGAACGAGTCGAACAGGTCTTTGTTCGTCACGCGTTTCGGTTTTGGATGGGTCGCAACGAAACGCTCAATGATGCACCCGTTCTTCGTGAAGCCCACCGCGCGTATCGCGAAGGCGGCGGCAGCATGAATGCCTTGATCACATCTCTCATGACGTCAGACGCCTTTCTGTTTCGTACCCGTCAATCTATTGCTCGATGACGAGATGACGCTTGCCGATGGCAGGTGATTGAAGCTCTGTACGGTTCCCGCTTGGCCAAAAGACTGTGACCGATTCGATTGTTGCTTCGTTTCCGATGCCGCAATGCAAGACGGATTGATTCGAACACATGTAACCGTCCCCGCCGGTCTGCCAGAGCCAGATTTCGTTTTCTTTCAACTTGACCCGTACTCGTGCTCCCACGGCATCACGACAGCTGCGGGTTCCGACCAGCTCAAACTCAATCCACTGACCGCCATCTGACTCGTTGCGGAGGACGGCAACGGGTGCGTCCAGATGGTTGGCA
>JBCCOI010000716.1:0-3524 GCA_039025515.1 Planctomycetota bacterium | reverse complement strand
TCGAAGTCGATCGCCGGCAAGCAAGCTCCCTCAGCCGATTCTCCTTCGACGATCACGCTAATCCTGGACGTCCCTGAAAGTCCATCGTCGTCGGTGATCGTGATGGTTGCCGTGTACGTTCCGGCCGCGAGATATGTATGAGTGCCGCTTACCGAACCCGTCGTCGGAACTCCTGGTCCACCATTGGTCAGATTGATCGTTCCCGTGGTTTCAACGGGCGACCCATCACCCCAGTCAATCGCCGCGGTAAACGTTTCGCTCGTACCCGCAGCCGGGTTTGAAAAACCAGGGTCAGAGAACGTGATCAATGCAAACTCGGCAGCAACTCCGCTGACGACCGAAGCGTCGGCGGCTGAGAGTGTCGTCGGTGCAACTCCGCTAACCGAAGCAACCGTTGATTGCATCGCCGCACCGGTGTCACCGTCGGTGACCGTCACGGTAACGTTGTATTGTCCGTCATCAGCATAGATGTGGTTTGCCAGGAACGCTGCCTCATTTCCATTGTTCGCGGTTGGCGTGAGTTCATTCGAGCTTCCGTCACCCCAATCGATCGTGACAATGTGAATCGAAGCCGGGTCAATCGTTCCGTCCAAATCGTCGTCGGTATAAGTTCCCGACACGCTTATCGACGCGCCTTCGTCCGCGGCCACTTCGGCAATTGGCGCGAGGATCGGAGCTGTGTTTGAAATAAACGCCCGCAAGGTCGTAACCGCATCGCCTCCGTCATCGTCCGTCGCCGTGATCGTGACCGTGTAGACGCCTTCGGATGCATAGGAATGCATCGCCGTAAGGGTTGCCGTGGTGGGGCCAGTCGGTCCGGTGATGGTCTCATCGATGTTGGTGATCGTCGTGATCGGAGTTCCATCGCCCCAATCAACGGTCGCGGTCAGCGTTTCAACCGAGTCGCCGAAGGAAAACCCGGGATCCGTGATCGTCGCCAGATCAAACACAATGATCGTATTTTCGCTTGCCGCGATGTCATTGGTGTTCGAGAAGACGGGATCGGCATTCGCGATTTGCACATTCGACGAAGCCGAAACTAGCCCACCATCGCCATCGGTCAGCGATATCGAAACTTCGTAGGTGTTGTTGTCGGCATAGACGTGGCTAGCGGAAACCGTGCCCGCGAAACCGCTCGAATCCAAATCGATCTCCATTGACTCGACCGTCCCGTCGCCCCAATCGATCGTCGCGCTGTAGCCGCCGACTCTGCCGGGATCATCAAACTGCGTAGAGATGGAAATCTCTACGCCTTCATTCGCGCTCGCGGTATTTGGAGGATTCAGTGAGAGCAACGCATCAACGATGAACTCAAACGAAAGATCGCTCCCGCCGCCTATTGCGTTCCCGACAAGATCGCGAATGGCGGTAGCCGGATCGCTGCCGGAAAGCGTGATTCGATATTCATCGTCTGCCAACGGTAAACCGATGGCTGATACAGTGATGGTCGCTGTTCGCAATTGTTGGTCATAGCTGACGGAGTCCAACGGGATCTCAACGTCGTCATTGGTACCCAGTTCGCCATCCGCACCTGCAGCAAACAAACCGTATGCATTGATGTCGACAACGCTGCCAGATCCTGACGTACGAACAGCCTCCGAAAACTGAAGTGAAAAACTTCCGCCGAATGTGCGAAGTGTTTCACCGGCGATAGGGTCAACCAAGTCCACGTCAGGTGCGGTGACATCTGCACCGATCGGTGAGAGGGCCAGATCAGAACCGGACAATGTCAGGATCAGGTCGTCGACGTCATCTCCAGAGGTTAATTGACCCGCTGCAACACTCGATAAACCGCTGCCGAATCCAGATACATGTATCAACTCGGTGAGAAAGCTCCGGTCACTCCCGCCTCCAAAGTAGACGGCAAGGGTCTCATCCGAATCGGTGACAACCAAGTCCAAGTTTCCGTCGCCATCGAAATCTCCAACGGCCGAATCCAGCGAGTCAGTAAAGACACCGGGAAGTCGAACGAGGTCGAGTACGTCGGAGAGTACGACGTCGGGTGTGATGGCGACATTGTCGATGGAAGCAACGCTACTTGTTCCAGGCGGATTACCGATCATGTCGAACATCAACGTCGCGTTCGTGCCCGCTGGCAACGCAGACACGTCCAAGGCGACTTTGGTGCCGTCGAAAGAAACTCCCGAGGCGAACGAAGCGTTGCTTCCCGATGAAACGTTGAAGAAAGCAGTCGAATCAGGAACATGCGTTGCGACCAACGATGTGCCGTCTGACCTCAAAAGTGAAACTTCGAAGGCGTCCGGTACGGCATCCAACATCGGATCGAGGCCGATGGCGACGAGGTCAAACGAAATCTCGGTTGCACCCGGTGGAATGACGATGTTTTGACTGAGTGATGTGAGAAAAGAATCGTTCTCGATCAACTGTGCCCGACCGCCCAGTCCGTTGACGCGTCCAGGAGTTTGATCGACATCATGACCAATCGATTCCGCTTCCCATCCAGTCAATCCGGCGGAGAAACCACCGTTGACGAGCGTTGAAACGGGGCGGGGATCATCAGAGCTGAAGAGCAGGAAAGTTTCGGTGGACGTGGTGACGGCAAGGTCGACGTTACCATCTCCATCGAAGTCACCTTCGCCGAAACTCGTTACCGCAGCGGCGTCAGCCAGAGTCAGATCATCGCGGCGAACGAGTGATTCACTTCCAAGGACTCCTTCGAAAAACACGATCGAACCGTCTTGATGCCCCACAATGAGATCAGGAAGATTATCGCCGATCACATCGGCAACGGCGACCGTCGTTGGTGAAGTGACGCCCGTGTCGTATGTCACTGGCGAGCCGAACGTACCTCCGGCACGGCCTGGATAAACCAGGACGGAGTCACCCGCCGCCGCGACAGCAACCAGATCACGAGAAAGATCCGCATCAACAAAGTCTACAGCGAGTGTGTTGCGATAGCCGGTCGCGAATGCGCCGGGTGAAGGAGCGGCGATCGTCTGCGCAACGGTGAAACTGCCATCGATGTTGCCGTGCAAAACGGTGATCGCATCTTCCGATTGGGTGACGAGGTCCGTTTGCGGATCTGCCGAAAGACGCTCCGCAACCAGCGTTGATTGAGGTCCCAATCCCGTATCAATGGTTTCAATCGTTTGCCAGTTATCGTCGCTCGCGCGATTCGCGAGCGTTAAGTCACCTCCTGAACCAAGAATGACTGCATCGATACTCGCATCACTGCCAAAGGTCCCCAGCCCGATCGCAACCGGTTGATCTACCGTTGCAAATGGTTGCGAGGGGTTGGAAAGCACTGCCAGCATGTGGCGATCTTCCAGTTGCTGCATCAGCGAAACACGACTTTTTCGCTTCTTTCGTTCACGAGTCGATTGCGCGCGCGAACGGACCGCCGAGAGGGCGTTGAAGAACCTGGACATCAATTGCGTTCCTGCAATTCAAGTCATGAAGTGGGACTTGATTGATCCTCAATCAGTTTCTTCCCTGCCGATAACTGCCCGCGAATCGATGAGCTGAACAAAGCGGTTAAGCAACAGAAGAGAGCATCTCGATCG
>JBCCOI010000715.1:0-3528 GCA_039025515.1 Planctomycetota bacterium | reverse complement strand
CGACTCGCTCGCTGATGATGATCGTGCCGGAAGTCTTGCAACCGTGCGCGAGTCCGACCCAAGCAAACGGCGAACCGTTTTCCGAATCGGTTTGACCGTTCCGGGTATCGACATCGATATTTCGGAGTGCGAGTTGGTACTGGGCAGTCTCTATCCTGCACAGCCCGTGGTCTTGATCGCGGAGACGGAAGGGAATCGGTTGATCCTCGCCAGATTACGCGATCGACGAGCGACGCGGCTCATCTCCTATCTCTTGAGAAGCGAGCTTGAAGAAACGCTCATCGATGAGGAGACCGCTCACCAACTCACCATGAAGATCGGCGACGTCGGGTCTTTGGTTCGCATCCAGCTGCCCGATCAGTTGGCCGGGCCACTTGAAGAGGTGAAGGCGGAACTCGTCATCGAACTTCGCCCAAGAGGTGGTGCGGGCATGTTCGCGCGGCTTTCGATGTTCGACGATCGATTCCAACAAATGGTGCGACCGGGTGAAGAGCCGGCCATTGTTTCGGCGATCAGTGACGAAGGCCCGGTGCGTCTGCAACGAGACTTGGCCGACGAACGACGTCGAGCGTCGGAAGTGATCCGCAAGTTTGATATGGATCAACTCGCCCCGGAAGATCCTTATTGCTGGGTCGCACAGAACGACGAGCAGGCACTCGATCTCCTCGCCAGACTCTATGACGCGGGTGATGAGGCGCTGCGAATCATTTGGCCGGAGGGAGAAACGTTTCGCGTTCGCGGCGAAATCACTCCTTCAGCACTCCGTGTTCAAATCGATGATCCAAAAGACTGGTTCGGTTTGTCCGGAACCATTTCGGTGGGTGGACGCGACGTTCAATTAGCAGACCTTCTCGGTGCCGTGACGCAACGACGTGCTCTTGTGCGCGTGGGTGACAACGAGTTTGCCAAAATCAGTGACTCATTTCGAAAGCGTTTGGAGCAGTTGGGCGATACTCTGGTCGCCGAACGTGACAAGTTGAAAGTGGCCGATGCGGCAGTCCCGGTAGTCCAAGATCTGCTCGGTTCGGATGTTGCGTTGGAAGCCGCCGACCGATGGAATCAAACGATCGAGAACTTGGAATCGCTCAGTTCTTTCGAACCGGAAAAGCCGGAGACGCTGGACGTTTCATTCCGCGATTATCAGCTCGAAGGCTACCAGTGGCTGGCACGTCTGAGTCGTTGGGGCGTCGGAGGCATCTTGGCCGATGACATGGGCCTTGGGAAAACCGTTCAAACGCTCGGAGCTCTGGTGGATCGCGGTGGCGACGGCCCCGCTTTGGTGATTGCGCCAACCAGTGTGGGTGACAACTGGGTGCGTGAAACCGAACGGTTCGCGTGTTCCCTTCGGCCGTTGCTGTATCGTGAATCCAATCGTCAAGCGCTGGTCGAGTCGGCTCAGGCAAACGACGTTGTTATTGTGAGCTACCAACTTGTGCAGCGCGACGCGAAGCGCTTCGCATCACGTCACTGGCACACTCTCGTGTTGGACGAAGCTCAGTTCATCAAGAACGCGCAAACAAAAACTTCACGGGCGATTCGCGGCATCGACGCGGGATGGAGAATCGCGCTTTCCGGAACGCCACTGGAGAACCATCTGGGTGAGCTTTGGAGTCTGATGCGGACGATTAGTCCAGGATTACTCGGATCTTGGGATCGATTCCGGACTCGCTTCGCCGACCCGATCGAACGACACAAAGATGCAGAGCGCCGGCAATCCCTTTCCAGGCTGGTTCGTCCCTTTATCCTTCGTCGGACGAAAGAAAACGTTCTCAAAGAGCTTCCGCCGAGAACCGAGATCACGTTACAGGCGCATCTCAGTGCTGAGGAACGGGAGCGTTACGACGATGCGAGAGTCGCTGCGTTGGCGGAACTGTCCGGTTCATCGAATGACAAGCCCGGCGAGTATCGAATGCGGACACTCGCTTGGCTGACGAAGTTACGGCAGCTGGCGTGCCACCCCAAGCTGGTCGATCGAATGTGGGATAAAGGCAGCGCGAAACTGCAGTTGTTGAGTTCGCTGGTCGACGAGTTACGCGACGGCGAACATCGCGCGCTGGTCTTCAGTCAGTTCGTAAAGCACCTCGGGTTGATTCGCGAGCTTTTAGATCAACGCGGCATTCGCTATCAGTATCTTGATGGTGCGACGCCCGCAAAGGAGCGGCAACGTCGTGTCGACGCGTTTCAGGAAGGAGACGGCGAGTTGTTCTTGATCTCGCTCAAAGCTGGCGGGACAGGGTTAAACCTCACGGCAGCTGATTACGTCATCCATTTGGACCCATGGTGGAATCCGGCTGTGGAAGATCAAGCGACCGACCGGGCACACCGGATCGGCCAAGAACGCCCCGTAACCGTCTATCGGCTTGTCGCCGCCGGCACAATCGAAGAGCAGATCTTGGAGATGCATGCCGACAAGCGAGAACTTGTCGCCGGCGTTCTAGATGGAACCGATCGTGCCGCGAAAATGCAGACCGAAGACCTGATTCAGCTGATTAAGGCTGGGGATCGTTAGCAGCTCAGCCGGGATGGGTAGAATGAGAAGTGTGCGGTCACGATAACTCTCTTCTCACTCCGGAGTGAATCATGTCGACGATCCTTGCTGAAAGTCCGGTCATGTTGTCGATCATGATTGGTGTGATCGCGGTGGCGCTTCTCTATGGCTGGATGCAATCTGGTAATCGTAACTTTGGCATAGCGGGACTGTTCACGTTGCTGTTGATACCGGTTGCGATCTACGTCACGAGCATTCTGGTGACCGATCGCGAGCAAATCCTGGACGTGATCGAAAGAACGGCGGTAGCGGTCCAAGCAAACGATCATCAAACGGCTGCGGAAGTCATTTCGGATCCGGAAACGAAGGCGCGAGCTTTGGCGGAACTGCCGAAATTCACATTCGAGCGAGCTCGCGCCCGCAATATCCAAATCAGAATGGTCGAGGGCAGCGACCCGCCTGAGGCGACTGTCGATCTTGACGCAGCGGTCACCGCCAGTATGGCTCGCGGCGGGATGAAGAATGTTCCCGTTGTCCGCAGGTTAATCCTCACGTTTCAAAAACAGTCTGATGACCAGTGGCGGGTGATCGATTACTCGCACCAACCTCCCATCGGCGGATCCGACGGATATTCCAATCGTTGAATCCCCTTTGAAACGACAAAGGGCACAAGACGTAGGCCATCATCGAGGAGCCTCCAAGCGACGAAAATGAGGCAGACCAGGCAGTACTCATGCCGCATCGGCGTTCGCAAAGCTCCCTTGATAGCGGACTACGAACACCGCAACGATGAAAGGCACAAGATGTAGGCCGTCATCGAGGAGCCTTCAAGCGACGAAAATGCGGCAGACCAGGCAGTACCTCATGCCGCATTGGCGTTCGCCAAGCTCTCTTGATAGCGGCCTACAACTCCGCAACGATGAAAGGCACAAGATGTAGGCCGTCATCGAGGAGCCTTCAAGCGACGAAAATGCGGCAGACCATTCAACCACCACTCCGCATCGCAACGCAGACTATCCTTGGTAAGAGACGCGTCCCTG
>JBCCOI010000714.1:0-3531 GCA_039025515.1 Planctomycetota bacterium | reverse complement strand
GTCGTCGGGCAGACGGTCGCGAATCCATCGGTCGCCGTCAACAATCGCGGACAACGTTGGACGGTGACCGGCGATAACAGCAGCTGGATTTTGATCTACAACGAAGACGCCGATGCCATCGATGTATATCCAGGTTTGACCAACGTCCGGCAGCAGGGAATCCTGAGTGATCTGTTGAACTTGCAAGTCAGTTCCGACGCGGGCTTGGACGTCTTCGGCCTGACCACGTTTGCCGGTCACGCTGGAAACACAACGCTGTCGGGAAGTGCCGGAGGAAACCTTTTCCAGCGAATGTTGGGTGGTGATCTGCTGATTGAATCTGTGCGGGCGTCTGATACGCTGACGTTGACCGTTGACGGATCGATCCTGGATGCCGAACCGGAAGACGGCGTGGATTTGACAGCGACGACGCTGAATTTAACCACGTACCGGGACAGCAATAACGATGACTTCCAAAACAAGCGATCCATCGGTGACTCGGCCAATGCACTGGAATTAAACATTTCGGGTTTGATCAACGCGAGTGCTCCTGGCGGTGTCTTTCTGAGCGAAACCGGCCAAAGCTTTGACGTGGGAACGATCGAATCGGTCTCTGGCGACATTGCGTTGACCGTTGTTGATGCCGACTCCGTTGGCCAAAACTTGGTTGTCGG
The DNA here is from genome assembly GCA_039025515.1 of Planctomycetota bacterium. GTDB lineage: Bacteria > Planctomycetota > Planctomycetia > Pirellulales > Pirellulaceae > Stieleria. Next base: position 2,878 of record JBCCOI010000714.1, on the reverse strand, counting down.
TCCAAACAGTGGGATCCAGGCGAACGATGGAGCGATCACGTTGGTGGTGGGTGACAATCTGGAACACGACGGACGGATTCTCTCGACCGGAGCTCTCACCATCCGAGCCGACCAGTTGGGCTTGGATGTCGGCACGGGAGCCAACATCGGTTTGCGTGGCGTGTTGGCTCCGCGTGGACTGGTAACCATCGAAACCGGCCCCGATGCGGATGTGGTTCAACTGCAACGCAACGAAACGAATTCAAACTTTGAAATCTCCACCGGAGCGGGTGCGGACCTGATCGAGATCGGTAGCGCGGATGGATCGCTGAATCTGCTCTCCGGCACGCTAAGAATCGACGCCGGTGAGGAAGCCGATGCGACAGATGACCTACTGGTTACCGACCGAATCGTCTTGGACGATACCGGTCGAAGCCCTGGAGCACCCGTCGCGGTATCGCACACGACTCCCAATTCGGGATTTGATGGAAGACTGGTCCACCGGGATAAACAGGTCCTCTACACCAACGCCGAATCGGTGATTCTTGGACTGGGTGCGGGCGAAGACATCGTCACGGTGGATCGAACGGCAGCTGGCACCGAGCTGAATATCAACCTCGGCTACGGTGACGATACGGTGACCGTCGGAAACAGCTCGGAGGCCCTTGCCGGCATTCTGGGCGATGTGAACTTCGAAGCGGAACTCGACGACGACTCGCTCTTCATCGACAACACCGCTAGCAGCGCCAGCGGCGTTGGCGTTTTGGGCAGTTCCAACCTGTCTGGATTCGGACTGGGTGGTAACGTCGGCTTTGGAGGATTTGAAGAAGTCCAGCTTTCGCTCGGTTCGGGTAACGACCAATTGCAAGTCACCGGCACACGAGCGGAAGTCAGCGTTGAACTCGGCGGCGGCGATGACGATCTCGCGATCACCGGCGAGCTATCTAACTTCCAAGACGAGCTGTTTGTTTCTGGCACTACGCTCGGCGACACGGGCACGAACATTGGAAATGACACACTGACGTTGGATCTGTCTTCGCCATCCACGTTTACGATTGATGAGTCTTCGATCGAAAATCCGAATGCTCTCGGAGACATAAACTACGAACAACTGACTTCTATCGAAGCGACGCTGTCAGCTGGCAGCGACATTGTCGAAATCAATGATGTCGGGGTTCCGTTGAATCTGGATACCGGCGGCGGTACTGATGACGTCACCGTGCGAAATCTGTCCGCTGCTTCGACGATTCATCTTGGCACCGACCCGGTTGAAGACCAACTGACGATTCTTGGTACGGACGCAAGTCTGAAGGTCACGGGTGACACCACCAGCATCGACACGTTGACGGTTGACCGAAGCGCAACCACCGATGCGGTTACAAACGGTCGCCTGGATGATTCCGCCAGCGGCGTCTTGACCGGTGTGACCGCGGGCGTCGTGACCTTTGACGACATCGCCGTCTTCGAGCTACTTCTTGGCACGGGCAATGACGACTTTGTGATCGATGCCGGCGAGGGATTGGAGGGCACGCGGATCGTCGTTGATGGTGGCGATAGCACCGACACCATCGATGTGGTGACGCTCAGCGATCAAACCGCCGTTCGCGGTGGTGACGGCGAAGACACCGTCAATATCTTCATCGAAGGATTCCCTTCGGCGGATCAGTTCACCGACCTCGGGCTGACGGTGGAAAGCTTGGCCATTCATAACTCGGCAAGCACAATCGATACCAGTTGGTCGCTGGTCGATGCGTCGCTGACCGCAGAAAGCGCCTCCTCGGGCGGACCGGTCACCGTTATCGATGACATTCTGCGAATCGACCGCGTCAACTTCTTTGCCGGCAGCGGCAACAACTCGCTCGATATCGGCACGGAAACGATCAACGATGTCGATGGCTTTGTGGACGGCGATGGCCTGATTCGGACGCGAGCCGGCATCGGATTCGAGAGTGTTGTCGCGGGCCAATCGACTTATAACGAGGAGAATTTCGCGTTTGACGCCGGAACCGGTGAAACGTTTACAGCTATGGATGGAAGCATCGGGATTGCCGGCGGCGGTTCGATCACGATGACCGAGTCTGCGGGCGGCCGATTCGACTTGTTGCGATTGGATGTGTTGAGCCTGACGGCACAAACGCTCACCGTGACGGGAGTCTCAACCATCGATGGAACCTCGATTGTGGAAACTTTCGATGTGGTTGGGGGGAATGTCTGCCAAGTCTTCAGTCTTGCGGGAATGCGAGACGTTTCATCGGTCCAGTTTGATCTGCCCGATGGCGCGGGACTGATGGACGTTGTCGGTTCGGCGCAACTGACCAGCGTCGGCCGAGTTGATTTGAACTTTGGATCGATCGAACTCAATCCGGGACAGGCGACCACGTTCAGCCAGTCTCAGACGAATGTCGACTTCACACTCGATCTGCTGGATGCGAACACGTATGTCGAAGACGCTTTGTCGATCTCAAGCCCCGGCGGGCTGGAACTGGATCGCGAAACACGTAGTTCGCTGGCCGTGTCGACGGATGCCGCGGAAGTCACGCTCGCGTCACGCGATGGCGGTGCGATCGCCGTTTACGCGATTGACGTAGCGACCGTTGGTGACACCGATACCGACATTGAATTCATCGTCACGGACCTGTTGGGCAATGAAACCATCGTGTCGGTTTCGGTGATCGCCGGCAGCGGATGGAGCAGCGTTGACTTTTCCAGTGCCGCACCGGGATTGGTCCAATCGGTTCGCTGGACGGCGAACACCGATTTGCGTGTCGACCGTATCGAGGCGATCGGTCGGGTCGAAACCTCGGTCAGCTTTGATGATTTCGCCACCGGGACTGCCACGGGGAGAAGCATCTTTACCGAAGGCGGTTACCAGGTGTCGGCGACCACCACGTTCAACGAG
>JBCCOI010000713.1:0-3553 GCA_039025515.1 Planctomycetota bacterium | reverse complement strand
TCCGCTCCGGCCCCCGTCGCCAGGGCAAGCGGAACGACGCCAAGAATGAATGCCAGTGAAGTCATGATAATCGGGCGGAGACGTAGGCGGCATGCTTCGATCGTTGCATCACGCCGAGAAGCTCCATCGGCCTGCTTCTCTTTGGCAAACTCAACAATCAAAATCGCATTCTTGCTCGCCAAGCCGATCAAAACGACGAATCCGATCTGCACAAAGATATTGATGTCCATTCCGGAAAGTGCGACGCCCGCGACACTACACAACAAGCACATTGGTACGACCAAGATGACAGCCAGCGGTAGCTTCAAGCTCTCATATTGAGCCGCAAGCACCAAGAAAACGAGAACGACTGCAATGGCGAATACAATGATCGCCGTGTTGCCGGCTCGGATCTGAAGAAACGTCAGCTCGGTCCATTGTGAATCCATTCCGAAAGGAAGATCTGACTGCATGATATTGTCGACCAAATTGACGATCTCGCCTGAGCTGACGCCGGGAGCGGACAGCCCGTTCATCGCGGTCGCGGTGACGCCGTTGTATCGCATTACCATCGATGGACCGCCCGTCTCGGTGACCGTTGCGACGGTGCCCAGAGGGACCATGGCGCCGTCACGGGAGCGCACGCGGAGCTGCGCCACCTGCTCGGGTCGCAAACGGAAGGACGGATCGGCTTGCAAATTCACCTGCCAAGTACGACCGAACTGGTTGAAGTCGTTCGCATAGGTTCCGCCAAGATACAACTGCAGAGTTGTAAAGGCTTCGTCCAATGCCAAGTTCAGTGTCTTGCATTTCACGCGGTCAATATCGACATACATTTGTGGCGTGTTTGCGCGAAAGCCGCTGCCCATCCCGAGCAAACCGGGAGTCTTTGATGCGGTGAGCGATAGCTGATCTGTCGCACCCTGCAACTGCTGCAATCCGAGATCGCCCACATCTCGGACCATGATCTTGAATCCGCCACCGCTTCCAAGGCCGTCGACCGGCGGAGGGCCGAACACCGAGACGATCGCGTCTGGAATCTGATCGGCGCAAATTTTCCGAACCGCTGCGGCAATCGCATCGCCCGCCTTCTCGGCTTCCTCGCGGTGTTCGAATTCATCCAAGATGACAAACACCGACCCATAGTTCGATCCGACGGAACCCAAGATGAACGACTGTCCGGTCACGGAAAGACTGTGCGCGACGCCCGGCATGACCTCGTCGTTTCCATCGGAAATCAGCAACTCGTCGATTGCACGCATTACCTTCGCGGTTCGCTCGACGGAGGCTGAGTCGGGTAGGCGAACATCGACCAACAAATAGCCTTTGTCCTGAGCCGGAATGAACCCTGTCGGGACGGTGGTCATCGAGTAATACGTCAGCCAAAGTAATCCGGCGTAGACGAGCATCACGACAAAGCTGGTCCGAAGTAACCCACCCACGATGCGGGCGTAGATCCCCGAAGCACGGTCGAACCCAAAGTTGAAGAGTTTGAAGAACCAGCCGAGCGTGACGTTAAGGAAACGCGAAAGGATATCGGTCTGTTGCGCTTTCGGCTTCAGTAACAAAGCGGCAAGTGCCGGGCTGAGCGTCAGTGAATTGAGTGCGGAAAAGAATGTGGAGACGGCAATCGTGATCGCGAACTGACGAAAGAACTGTCCGGTGATTCCGGAGATGAAGATGCAAGGGATAAACACGCACATCAGCACAAGCGAAATCGCGATGATCGGCGTGGAGACCTCCGTCATCGCTTGCCGAGCCGCGTCCCGTGGCGACAGACCCTGTTCGATCGCATGTTCCACGGCCTCGACGACGACGATCGCATCATCGACGACGATTCCGATCGCAAGTACCAATCCGAAAAGCGACAGGTTGTTCAGGCTGAACCCCAGACCTGCCATCGCCGCGAAAGTTCCGATGATTGCGACCGGAACGGCGATCAAAGGAATCAACGTGGCTCGCCAAGACTGCAAAAACGCCAATACAACGAGCGCGACCAAAATGATGGCGTCACGGAGTGCTTTGAAGACTTCATGTACGGATTCGGAAATGAACGGAGTCGTGTCATAAACGATCCCGTAATCGACGCCTTCGGGGAACAGCTGCTTGAGTTCTTCCATCTTCTCGCGGACCATGTCCGCGGTCCCGATCGCATTCGAGCCGGGGAGCTGATAGACCGCCAATCCGACCGAAGGCGAACCATCGAGTGAACAAGACATGTCTTCGTTTTTCGCCCCCAGCTGAATGCCGCCTAGCCGTTCTCCGTTTGTGTCTTTTCGTTGCGGCGTCACGACATCGGACAGTCGAACGATACGTCCGTCGCTGCCAGTCTTGACGATGATGTCGCCAAATTCGGACGGGTCGGTGAGTCGTCCCAGCGTGGTCAGCGTGTATTGGAATGCTTGGCCAAGCGGAACTGGCGGTCGGCCGAGCGAACCGGCGGCGACTTGAACATTCTGCTCTCTCAGTGCGGCCAGGACATCTGATGCCGACAAATCCAGAGCGGTCATCCGATCGGGATCCAGCCACACTCGCATGCTGTAGTCCAGCTGTCCCAAAAACATGACATCACCAACGCCATTGATTCTGGCGAGTTCGTCCTTGATCCGCGTCGTGGCGTAATTGCTGAGATAGAGCTGGTCGCGAGATTCGTCGGGCGATACCAAGTTGACGACCAGCAGGATGCTCGGCGATTTCTTTTTGACCGAGACACCCGTTTGCTTGACTTCCGCGGGCAAGAGTGGCACAGCCAAATTAACACGGTTCTGCACCATGACTTGTGCGATATCCAGGTCCGTTCCCAGATCGAAGGTGACGGTCAGGTTGTAGCCACCGTCATTGGTGGACTGGCTCGACATGTACAACATGTTTTCGACGCCAGTGACCTGCTGCTCAATCGGCGACGCGACCGTTTCCGCGACGACTTCGCTGCTGGCTCCTGGGTAAAAGCAAGAAACCTGCACCGTCGGCGGGGCGATCTCGGGATACTGTGCGACCGGCAGCGTGAAAACAAAAATGCCGCCGACCAATGTGATCAGCACCGAGATCACGCCGGCAAAAATCGGTCGGTCGATGAAGAAGTGTGGAATCATGACTTCGTCTCCGCCGATTCGTTCGACTTGGCGGAGGACTGAGCGGCGGCATCCGAGTTCGATTCATCTTCGATCTGAACGTCAGCCGACATTCCCGGCCGCACACGTTGAACTCCGCGCGAGACAACCGTCTCGCCAGCTTCGACGCCGCTAAGAACGACTCGCATCGGTCCGAGTTGTTTGCCTAGTTGGATGGTTCGTCGTTCCACTTTCCCGTCATCGCCGATGACGAAAACAAACTTGAAACTCTGGTCCGTTCCGATCGCGATTTCGGGGATCAGGACCGCTTCGTAAGGATCGCCCAACGGAATGCGAACACGCACGAACATTCCGCTCTGCAATAACCCGTCCTCGTTGTCGAAGACGCCTCGTAGTTGAATGGTTCCGGTCGACGAATCCACCTCGGTTTCCAGAAAATCCAGCACACCGTCGTGGGCGAAGGCGTCTTCGTCCTGCAATTGAATTTGACAAGCAATCTTCAT
>JBCCOI010000712.1:0-3565 GCA_039025515.1 Planctomycetota bacterium | reverse complement strand
ACTTCGGTAGTCCTTCTTCAGCCGGGCGAGCAACTTCTGTGCGGTGTCCAAGTCACCTTCCTCCACCATGGAATTCATCAGCGAATCCGTGGTGGCGCTAATCGCCTTTAAGACTTGGTCGCGACGATATCGGGGATCGTAGCGCTGCAACTCTTCCAGCATGGCGAGCGACTCGGCACGCTGCTTTCCGGCGGCACGCTGAATGGCGTTGCGCCAGAGAAAGTCGGCTCGTAGTTGTTTCAGGCCTTCGCGTCTCGGATAGTCGCGGATGAGAACAGAAAGGAACGGATAGGCGCCAGGAAAGTTACCCGCCGCGATCCGTTCAGCCGTTTCACGCTCCAGCCGTTTCTCCCAAAAGTCGACTTGCTCAATGTCACCCCACTTAGCGGTGAATTGCTTGCCCTCGATCCCGAGAATCTCAAAGAGAAGGGTACCCGCAAGTGATGTCGGCATTTCGCGATTCGGAAGCAGTCGAACTTTCGCCCAGCCGCCCCCGGCTTTTTGCTTGAAGAACAAAATGTCGTGCGGTTCTTCCTGCAGCAGCCCCAAACCGGGATCTTCCGGGCGTCCGGAATCCGAGTAGGCCAATACCTGAGCGTCAGCCTTGCCTGCGGCCAAAAGGAGAAGCACGCAGCTGGTCAGGCATATCAGGGTTCGATTCATTCGCTTACTCCCCCGGAATCTCAATGACGTAGACCACCCCTTCGTCGCCGGGAATCAACAGTCGATTCTGAAGGACCAGGGGCGTCGCGGAGAAAGGCTGCCCCAACTCCGCCAGCCCGAGTTTCTCTCCCGTGGCGGCATCGATGGTGATGACCCAACCCGAATCGGAGACAACGATCAACTTTCCATCATGCAGCACCGGTTCACCAACGGGCAAGCCTTGGGGCACCGGGATTGCAAACGTTTCACTTCCGCTCGTATCGATGCCCCGCAAGACTTGATCATCGGTCAACAAGATACCAATTTCGCCGCCGCTAAAGGGTCCCGCGATGACTCGACCGTCCAGCAGGACCTTAAATTGCTCTTTCAACGTCGTGATGTTGTGTCCGATCACAAAATCGGAGGCCGGGCCGCTGGTTGCGGCCATCACCGTCGATCCGACGCCGGCGAGCCTTCCCAGCGTCGGCGATTCCAAATTCGCCTTGGCGAGTTGATTGATTCGATCTCCCACCCGCAGTCGATACAGACCGTTGCGGCTATCGGAGAGCACCACCTGGCCCTCGTCACCGGGGAGCCGCACGGAGTTGGTCCATCGCACCTTGCCGACCGGGTTGCTCACCGGTTGAAAAGGACTGCCAAATTGCTGACCCGTTTGATAGTTCATCACCACGGCGCGACCGTTATCCATTGGCAGGAAGAGGCCCCCACCGGCAACAAGCCCTTGCCCCGATGGAGTGCCGGAAGCCAAATTCAGACTCACCAGCCGAATTTTCTCACTTGTCCGAGTTGGGTCATAAACGGCGATCTGAAGATTTCCATCTCCGCCGGCGCGATTGACCAAAACGGCGCCTCGGTCGTCGATGGAGAGAGGATCTTCGAACCGCATGATCACACCGACTGATCCCGCGTTCTCGATCGGTGCACGCGTCGAGCCGGTACCGATTGCGGCGCGATCAAGTTCAAACAATGCGGCCTGGCTCGTCAACGCGTGGACTCCTCCCTCCGCTTGCCGCAACATCACCACCGGCGCCCCAATGTCGTTCCGCCAGTACTCTTCGCCGCTCTTCGGATCGACCGCCGCGACGCGAATACCAGACGTCCCACGGAGCTGACGCGCGTGAACCAAGGCGTCTCCGATGGCAAGCGGGGTACCGACGAACGAGTCACCTTCGTGTTTGAACCAGTCCGGGATCACGCGACCTCGGCTAATCTCATAGCGTCCCAGTCTTGATCCGGTCGTCCAAACTTGACTTCGCCCCACCGCCATCTCGGTCAAGGTGGGCGTCGCGTACGAGGACAGCTGACGTGCAGAGATACTGACCTTATCCGTTTCGCTGGTCGGCTCGACATCGAATGCGGCGATCTCGCCGAGGTCCGTCAGGACCACCATTCGGCGGCGTTCGGAAACGATGGGCGGAACGACCACATTGCCTTCCATGCGCACCGGATCTTGCGACTGACGAATACTTAGGCCCTGGTCATCGACTTCCAAAATGTGCACCAGGCAGTACTCGGGGCCTTTGTTTTCGATCACAAAGACGTGTCCCAGCAGCGGCGTGGGAGGTACATCAATCGTTCCACTTCGATGGCCGATGTAGTAACTCTCGATGCTGCTACCGTCGCCACGACTGAGCAGGTAAAGGTTGCTGTGATCACCCGGCAGATAGCACACTCCGTTGCGTGCGTCGACGCCGGGGCTGACATCGAGAGCTTGCGGAATTTGCTGTGCCCAGCGAGCATCGCCGGTCGCCGCATCAATGGAATAAAGCCGTCCCGATTTGGTCGACAGATAGATCTCATCGCGATCGACGAGTGGTTGGCTAAACGGCTCTCCGATCTTGACACGCCAATCAATCTCGCCCGTCCGGCCATCACATCGTTCGATCGCCAGCTCGGCTGATTCGCTCAGCAAGACGGCCGTACCGTCATCGAGTCGGATCGGTCGGTGGGCGAGCGAACTGCCGACATAGCGTCGCCACAGAAGCGTTCCGTCTTCGCCGTTGAAGGCGAGAACGCTTCCTTTCGTTGGGAAAAAGAAAACCTCTCCACGAAGCTCCGGAAGTGATCTGCCGCTTCTTGCCGTCAGCACGATCGGCTGAATGCCGATTTCCTCTTTGGGCGGGACGATTTCGGGAAGCTGCGATGTGGATTCGACGAGCTGCTTCTGGATGTCACTCGCGCGTCGAATCAGCTTGACCATCCGTTCGTTGTCGCCGAGCTCGGGAAAGTCGCGAAGTAGATCGAAGCGAACGTCAAAGGCGGCCTTTGTTTCTTTCTGCTCGAGAAGCTTCGTCATCTGAGACACCGCTTCGTCGAGCCGTTCGTTGCGCTCGATATCACGCAGCACACGGGCACGTTCCTCCATCACGCCTTTGATGCGTCCCGACAAAGTCGTTCGCATCGCACCCGTCATGTAGTTCGGATTTTCGGTCAGCTCGATCTGCTCGTCCAAGGTCGTCAGCAGGTCACGTTTCGCTTTGGTTTCGCTCACGTCACCGGCTTCGGCGACAATGTTTTCCGCAACCTTGACCAGCAGAGCCGCCAAGTTGCCGCGTTCGGTGTTGAGCCCTTCTTCTTCTTCGATCTGCGGAAGTTTTTGTTGGGCCAACTCGGTGGCGAAAGTGACCTCCGGCATGCCTTCGGCACGATAGAGCTCCGTCATGATGATTCGAGTGCGGGCGAGCGAACTGTGTTCGTGGCCCGCGCCGAAATCATCGAGGAACTGCAGATAGCTTTTCTGGGCACCGTTGTAATTCTGGTTGTCGTAAAGATCGTTTGCGATCTTGATCTTGCCGTCCGCGTCGCCACGACCCAAAACGAAGTAGAGCAGTCCACCGGTGAGTACGAGGAAACCGATGATGCCAAGGAACCCGTAGATCTTGAACGAGTCCCATTGATTCGT
>JBCCOI010000711.1:0-3567 GCA_039025515.1 Planctomycetota bacterium | reverse complement strand
CGAAAGCAGAATTCGGACTGGAGAATCAGTGGTTTCGTTCTCAACCAGGGTGATGAATACGAACCACTGGAGATCAACTTCGAAAATGGACAGCAGATGGAAGCATTGCTGGCTTCCATGGAAGACGACGGCTCGGAGCTCCGCTAGCGGAGTCCGGGAGCTGGCACCCGCCACGTGATGCCGCAGACTTTGCACCGGTCGCCGTGAAAAAATAGGTAAACTTTTCTGACGGAAAATATCGCCTCCTTTGCACGCCAAGCGTGACAAACTGCCTCAGCATCCGTCGATTCCCATTCGGCCGTTCTACAGTATCCGGCGCGATACTGCGTCAAATAGCCCGCAAAACGCGGGCTATTCGCGTTTCTGGGCGCCACCGAACAAGGGAGACCCGCGGCGGGCGACATGTTCAAGCGACGAAAGCTCTCGCCTAAGCCCGCCAAGCCCCCACGATTGACACGCGGTACGGCAAAGCTACTTTATCGACGAATTCCCGTGGGCCGTAAATATTCCGCAAAGCACCTATGTTCCGCTTTCGGCATATTCCTGGCGATGGTCGCCGGTGGTTTGGTTGGCGGGAGGGAGGTTTGAAATCCTCCCGGATTTGCAATGCGTGCGAAGTGGATCGCACTTAAAACTCCGAAACAATTGGGAGAAAACAATGAATCGGAAAGTGGTCAGCGGGATCGCCGCGTTCGCACTTGTGTTCGGTGCGGCTCTCGCCATGAACGAATCGTCCGCTCACGCGGGTCACTGCGGTGGAGGCTTGTTCGCCAAGCTGCATGCAAAGAAAGCTTGCGGTGGTGGTCTGTTGGCGAAGCTGAAGGCTTCCAAGGCGTCTTGCTGTGCTCCGGAGCCGGTTTGCGCTCCCGTTTGCGAGCCAGCTCCTGTCTGCTGCGAGCCTGCTCCTGTTTGCGGCGGAAAGAGCCGTCCGAAGCTTTTCGGTCGCTTGATCGCAAAGATTAAGTCTCGTAAGAGCTGTTGTGCTCCCGAGCCAGTTTGCTGCGAGCCAGAACCGGTTTGCTGCGAACCAGCTCCAACGCCATGCTGCGAGCCAGCTCCCGCTCCTTGCTGTGAACCAGCCCCAACGCCTTGCTGCGATCCGGCTCCGGCTCCCTGCTGCGGTGGCGAAGCTCCTGTGATGGCTGCTCCCGTCATGAGCGCCACGGTTGGAAGCGACGCAGGCTTCGACTTGGCTCCCGGCGAAACGCTCGTTCCTGGCAGCGTCCAAACCGTTGGAAGTGCTGAAGGTGCAGAGCCCGTCGAGAGTGCGAGCGATGCAGGCGAAGAGGATGCCCCGCCGATGCCCGAGCCCGATGCGGACACCGACATCTGATCGTCATCCTCTGACGACTGACATTACGAAGCCCGGCGCCGTGAATAACGGTGTCGGGTTTTTCAATGGCATGATCCAGGTCCGATGACTTGCTTATCGTGAACGGGATGCAAGCGTCAAATTCATAACGTATCTTTCCATGATCAATCTCATCAATTACCGGTGCACTGCAACTGATACCAACACTGACTGATACCAACATCGTCCGACTTCCCTCCAACGAGACATGGCAAAAGGCTCTCCCGATCTGGCGTCGATGACCGACGAAGAGCTTTTGGATATGCGGATCTGCGACTTGAAGTTGTCGCTCCGCGATACGCCGCTGGAATCAAGAATCAATCAGCTCAACGGAGAGCTTGCAGACCGTGGAATTCGCTTTCGTCCACATTGCTGGTTGAGCGACGAGTGGTTCTCACCCGATGACGTTCCGGGGATCGCGATCCCGTTCTATCTGGCTCATCCACGTTTGATCAGACTCGAACGCAAACAGTTGCTGGAAGTCGAAGGTGGCACCAAGCAGTGGTGCATGAAGATCCTTCGTCACGAGGCGGGACATGCGATTGATACTGCCTTTCAGATCCGCCGAAAGTCTCGTTTTCGACAGCTGTTTGGTCGAGCTTCTCAGCCATACCCGGAATTTTATCGGCCCAATCCGCAGACACGGGATTACGTCCTTCATCTTGAAATGTGGTACGCCCAGGCGCATCCCATCGAGGACTTTGCGGAGACCTTCGCGGTCTGGCTGCCTCCCAAGTCGCGTTGGAAGACTCGTTATCGCAAGTGGCCGGCGCTGCAAAAGCTGCAGTACGTGGACGAGCTAATGTGCAGCATCGGCGGCAAGCCACCGGTGGTCCAGTCCCGCCGCCGCGTCGACAGCGTGTCTCAGATCCGAAAAACGCTGCGAACGCACTATCGGAGGAAACGAGAGCACTACGGGATGAATTACCCGAACGTGTACGACAAAGATCTCCGTAAGCTCTTTTCCTGCGACCGTGCTCACCGGCGCAATCCCACCGCTGCCGCGTTGCTATCCCGTTGGCGAGGCGAGATTCGCCGAGTTGTCGCCAACTGGACGGGGGCTTATTCGTACACTATCGACCAGGTGCTCCAGGAAATGATCGAGCGTTGCCGCGAACTGGATCTGCATCTGGGAACGAGTCCCGACGTTTGCAAGCGGGACGCGATGATCCTCGTCGCACTTCGTACCAGCAACTACCTTAATTCCGGCCATCGCCGGGTAATGATGTGAGCAAACTCCGCGTTCTCGCGCTCGTACGCAGCGGGCACGAGCCACCGACGACGCTCGAAGGCGTGTCCGAAAAAGAACTCGATGCATGGAAGGCGGAATTCGACGTCTGCGACACGCTGCGACACGCCGGGCACGAAGTGCTCCCGCTGGGCGTCTACGATGACCTCGCCCCCATTCGATCAACGTTGCAGGAGTTCCAGCCTCACATCACATTCATGCTGTTGGAAGAGTTCCACGGGGTCGTGACGTATGACTTTGCGATCATCAGCTATCTGGAACTGATGCAGCAGCCCTACACCGGCTGCAATCCTCGCGGACTGATGCTGAGCAAGGACAAAGCCCTCAGCAAAAAGATCTTGACGTATCATCGAATCCAGACGCCACGATTCACCGTCTTTCCAGTTGGCCGGACCGTTCATCGGCCCAAACGGCTGGAATTCCCTCTGTTCGTCAAATCGGTGTCCGAGGATGCATCCTTCGGAATCTCTCAAGCTTCCATCGTTCATACCGATGAGCAACTGGCCGAACGAGTCTCCTTCGTTCACGAACACACTAAGGACGATGCGATCGTCGAGCAATATATCGACGGCAGAGAGATCTACGTGGGCGTCCTCGGGAATCAACGACTCCAGGTGTTCCCGCCCTGGGAAATGAATTTCGGCAAGATGCCCAATGAAGCCCGAATTGCGACCAGTCAAGTCAAATGGAATCGCAAGTATCAAGAGAAGCACGGCATCACGACGCACGAAGCCGACGACTTGAGCGAAGAGGTAGTCGTCCGCATCCAGAAAACGTGCAAACGCGTCTACCGGGCACTCAATTTGAGCGGCTACGCTCGGATGGATCTACGTTTGACCGAGGCGGGCGAGATCTACGTTCTGGAAGCCAATGCGAATCCGAACATCGAGTACGGAGAAGACTTTGCGGAGTCCGCCGAACGAAGCGGTATCGACTACGGGACGTTGCTTCAGCGGATCCTCAATCT
>JBCCOI010000710.1:0-3571 GCA_039025515.1 Planctomycetota bacterium | reverse complement strand
TGAGGCGCGACGCGAAGGTAGACTTGATTCCATTCGCCGGCCGGGCGAGTTGAATCGACGCTGGTTTCCGTCTTGATCCATCGCGGAATGACGGGCTGATAGAGTTGGTAGAGCCAACCTGACTTTTGTGGGTCGTGACCTTGGGCATTGTCCTGAATCTGGATCTCTGGCCCGCTATGCCATGGTCGCGGATTGTCCTCTGTCACATGAAACATAACTCCGCTGTTGCCTTCAGGAGAGATTTTGTACTCCAGCAACAACTCGAATGCGTCGAACTTCTCCTTTGTGATGATATCGCCCGCACCTTTCTCCGTTCGAACAAGCGCCCCATCGATGACCTTCCAACCGGCACTGATCCCGTCTTTCTTGTAGTTTCGCCAGGCGTCGGCCGACGTGCCGTCAAAGAGCACTTTCCAGCCGCTCCGTTTCTCCGCCTCGCTTAGCTGACTTTTGGTGGTTGCGGCCTGTAGTTCACTCGTGAGGCCATTAGCTCCGACGAGAGAGACTACGAACAAGCACATTCGCCAAGACCATTTCATTGCGAATTCCTTCGGGTGGAGAAGTGTGGGGTGGGGAGGAAAAAAGACATGAGGAAGAGAAACAGGAAGGCACTTCATCGCGCACCTTCGCCCGTTTCAATTCCTTATTATCGTCCGCGAAGGAGCCTTCGACAACAACGGGATTCGGAAGACGAGGATGCGTCTTTCCATGCGTTCAGTCTGCATTTTTCGGGACCCTGGTCCTTTGGGCAGTCCGAGCCAAACCTCCTCGTTTCTCCGATTAGGAACGGGCGATCAATGATTGTCGCCGATCGGCTCCGTCCGATCGATTTTGACACGTGTCCCTCGGGCGGAGCGGCGGAGCCGATGGGCGACTTTCAAAAACACGCCAGTTAATGATGAGCCGTTCCTTAGCAAACGAACTCGACTTGCAACTGTTTTCGAGCATCCGGTAATGGGAGCTTTGAAGAAGACGGCGGGATGAGGCAGACAGAGACACCATGCGGAAGAAAACAGCAATCGGTTGCATGCTCGGGGGCGTCATTTTTGGCGTCGGACAGGCCTTTGTCGTGGGGCTTGGCGATGGACTTCTCCAGGGCATCTTTATGGGGATCGCGTTGTTTATCGTGTTCTCGTGGCTACCGAAGTCACGCTGGCTCCTACAGCAATCTCAGTTCCCAGGGTCGTTGGAGTTGCCCGGCGAAGTCCGACTGGCGAGCTATCCGGCCAACCTGGTTATCCGACCGAGCGATCATGGTTTGAAGGAAATGAAGCTCGCGAGAGGATTCTGGATCTTTGGGATGAAGGGCCGCGAATCCTTGGGAGGAACGCTGCACCTGACAAATCATCGCTTACTTTTCTGTACTCACCGACTGAACCGTGTCACGGGTCATGCAAGCCTGTTCCTGTCGACAATCAACGCTATTCACGACAGGAGCGTCTTCATTGCCGAGAAGTTGGCGTTCGAAACGGACGCATCATCGATTGAGTTTTTCGTAAACGAACCGCATAGCCTCAAGTCCGCGATCGAGTCGGCGATCGAAGGTCTCGGCGCATCCGACGCGGAAACTCTGAAGCAGTTTTTGTTCGATCACCCGCAACGCGCCGCGGACGCGCTATGCTCTCAGGGTATGATCTCTCGGTTGATGTCTGTCTTCGCACAATTCGAGACGCTGTCGGAACAATCAACGATCGCGACGAGACCCTTGCGCTTCCTTGGCGAGAAGATGTTGGAGGAGTTTCTTGGAGAACCGCTGACCGATCGAGTCGATCAGCTCTTTCGGGCATATGAAAAGCTTGGCGAAGACCAAGTCAACGACGAGCGGGCGGCTTGAGAACGAGCAATCTTCAGAGTACCTAGCGTTTCCGCCAGGGATAGCTCCCCGCGCGATAGACGGACTGATCGCCCAGTTTTTGTTTCAGTGAGTCGACAACACGGTCGACCTGCCGATCATTTTCATGCTGCTCTGGTTTGTCGAAAAGTGAAAGCTGCGTCGGTGTTGCACGATCGACCAAACTTCCGAGTGAAACACCGATCAGTCTGACGGGACGCGGTTCGCGGGACCGCATGGTTTTCAGTAATCGATCGGCCACCTCGATAATTTCACCCGTCTTGTCGGTCGGCGTGGAAAGCGTCTTTGCTTTGGAGAATGTTCGAAAGTCATCGCGGCGATACTTAAGCGTGATCGTTGTTGTCTTCCGTTCGCTCCTTCGCAATCGCATCGCCGTTTGCTCGGCCAAGTAGCAGACGACGGCGTGGAGCATCTCTTCATCGGTTAGGTCTTCCGAAAAGGTGCGTTCATGTCCGATCTGTTTGGCTTCGTAGTCCGGAACGACGCATCGAGAGTCGATCGCGTTGGCGAGTTTCCAAAGATGTTCGCCCCAATGTCCGAGCTTGTTGGAAAGCAACTCCCGCGGGTAGACACGAATGTCGCGGATGGTGGTCAGGCCGAGACGTTTAAGTTGTCGAAGGCCGACCTTGCCGACGCCCCAAAGCCGTTGCACCGGAAGAGGGTCCAAGAAGTCCGTTAGTTGTTCCTCAGTCACGACGACGAAGCCGTGCGGTTTGCGAAGATCACTCGCTATCTTGGCGACGAATTTGCGTGGTGCGATGCCGACGCTTGCATTGAGCTGAAGCTCATCGGTGATGGCTTTTTGAATGCCCCGTCCGATGGCGACGGCGTCACCGTGCAGGCGTTCCGTACCTGACACATCGAGGAAAGCTTCGTCCAGAGAGAGCGGTTGAACGATCGGCGTGTAGCGATGAAAGATCTCGCGGACTTGACGGCCCACGTTTGCATAGTGGGAAAGCCGCCCTTTGACAAAGATGGCTTCCGGACAAAGCTTCGCGGCCCGAACGCCCGGCATCGCGCTGTGAATCCCAAAGCTCCGTGCTTCATAACTCGCAGCCGAAACGACGCCACGTCCCGTCTTGCTACCTCCGACGACCACCGGCTTGCCGCGAAGTTCAGGATGATCACGCTGCTCGATCGCCGCGTAGAACGCGTCCATATCGACATGCAAAATCAATCGTCGGCTCTCCAATCTGTCGGTGAAGACAACTCAGACCGCCAAGTTTATCAGCTTCCTCCCAGTGCATCGTCAACCCTTGAATTGAGGGTCCATGCTATCTATGCCGATGCGTGATCGTCCCGGTTTTTTTGGGAACAACCGCAGCTATCGCCATTCGGCTCAATCCTAAAGTTTGGCGCTGACGAAGCACGGACAGAATTATTTGCCGCAGAAGTTCTCGATGACGCCGACGCCACGGACGCCCATGCGGCGGAGTCGATCGGCGGCAAGTTCGACCTCGGATGCCGATGTTCGACGCATGTCGCGAACGAGCAGGCTTGAGTCGGTTGCAGACGCAATCTTGTGCGTGATCCACGAATCGATCGTCGGCGTGTCAAACAGAACGAGATCGAATGCACCGTTGATCGCGTCGAGCAGTTGATCTAAGTCTAACGCGGTCAACGAGCCGACGTTTTCCTCGTCCAACGGGACCAGAGTAACGCCATCCTCGAGTGAAACAACGCTGACGGTTTCTAAACGTTTCCCCGTCCGTAACGCGT
>JBCCOI010000709.1:0-3576 GCA_039025515.1 Planctomycetota bacterium | reverse complement strand
CCAACGTCGGTTGAGACCGCGGCGCGAAGGAGCATCGACGTCTGTCGTCCTGACCGGACATTCAGATCAGATCACTGCGCAGCACAATGCAAAGCGATCTCCTGAAACCGGAGAGACAGACGTCGATGCTCGGCCCGTGGTCCCCACCCGCGTTCCGCGTTGCACCCTCCGTCAAAATCCTTCCATGACGGTGCGTGACTCCGTGATTCCCGTCGATATCAGCCGATCGATTGACGCTTACGATGGTGCAGTCGTCTGCAAAGTAGGTCCGGGACCCGAGCAATCCTCCCATCCGTCCCAATGCCATCTCCCCATTTTGGAGGCACCATGGCCAAAAAAGACACCTTCCGCGTTGTCACGCGCGGCCGTGACGGTTCGTTGATGATTTCCGATTATCCCAGCATCGACCCGCTGATGAATTCCCATCAGCAGATTGGGATCGACGACTGCAGTACCGATCTTGCGCTGCGCGGCATGCCGGTCTTTCGAGGCCTCATCGGACCGATGCCCGAGGGAAAAAACATCGTCCGCTATGAAACTCCAGAAGTTTTCGAAGTGTTGACGAAGGAATGGATGAACGTAAAACCGAGGAAACGTCGCCGCCGAACCGCCGCCCAAATCGCAGAAGAAGCGGCATTGGCCCTCGAGCTCGAATCGCAGTCGAGCGCGACGTAATCAGTTTGCTTCGCAATGCGTTGTGCCGCAAATCAGTGATGTTGGCACAACGCCGTCGTTCCGTCCCGTCGCAAAATGGTTTGAAGACCACCGGCATTGGATATCAGTCCTTTGAAACGTTAGCGAGGAAAAACCGAAATAGGGCGCCAAGACAACATGGAAGCGGGCTCTGACATTTCCGTGCGCAGTCATCCTCGCCCGAAATCATTGCCCGCGACGAATCGAGAATCGCCATGTGGACTCGAATGCGACTGGATATTCGCTGGGCAGATTTGGCCTACGGTTTGATTTCCTGTGCACAACCGGGTTCACGGGAGCGGATGCTCGAGTCGACTCGGCTCGCCTGGAACGAATGTGGCGATTCTCTAATTACGCTATCGGTTCGATCCGGCCTCGATCTCCTTTTCAGGACGCTCCAGTTGCCGGCAGGGTCGGAAGTCTTGATGACGGCTCTGACAGTGCCAGACATGGTTCGCATTGTTCGTGCGCATGGATTGGTGCCGGTGCCCGTCGAAGTCGATTCGGACGGGAGAATAAACGTCGATTCATTTGCAGCTGCTTTGACGGGCAAGTCGAAAGTTTTCGTGGTCGCTCATCTATTCGGCGGCAAGGCTTCGCTTGAAGAGGTTCTCCCGATTGCTCGCCGTCATGGCTTGGCTGTCGTTGAAGACTGTGCACAGAGCTTTCGCGAAGTGGGCGAACGCGGTCACGCTGACAGCACTGCCGTGATGTACAGTTTCGGCCCAATCAAAACGGCGACGGCACTCGGTGGCGCGGTGGTGACGATAAGGTCCACGGAGTTGCGAGACAAAATGCACGCGGTCCTTAGCGAAGATCCCGTTCAGTCGCGATTCTCATTCTTCAAACGTGTGGTTCGATTCGCACTTCTCAAGGCGGCGACCGGCAGACGATGTTCTGCGATGTTGCGATGCGTTGTGGAGAGCTTCGGTTTCGATTTCGATTCGATTGCAACGTCATCGGCCAAAGGTTTCCCTCAAACAACGGACTCGATCACTCCTTTCCGCAAGCAGCCATCGCTGCCACTCTTGCGTGTCATGCGGCGACGCTGGAAGTATTTTGACCGAAGCGGAATCGACCGACGTATCAAACTGGGTCGAAACCTGGATTCCAGAATCGGACTCACGCGCTCGAAGTTGCATACCTACTGGGTCTACCCGGTTTTTGTTCATCGCCCGCAAGAGTTGGTTGAACGCTTACGACTGGCCGGCTACGACGCGACACGTCAATCACGAATGGCTTTGGTGCCTTCGAACAATACGGCGGCTGCCGTTTCGAAGACAGACCGAGCTTGGAGCCGTGTCGTCTTTCTTCCTTGGTATTCGGACTTGACCGATGACGCCATCTCCGAGATGGGTGACGTCGTCAACGACTGCAACTTAGCGGTGACGCCGACTTCGCTAGCGGTTGAGATCGATGTTGCGGATCTGCATGTCACGAAAGTCTGATCGGATCTCGTAGGTTTCGAGATTGATTTGGAGCTTGTCGACGCGAAGCTGATGACCCGGTCGACCGTCCACTTGGGTCTGACGCAGAAACGTTCCACGACCGGGCTCGCCCTTGAGAAAGAAGAGATTTTTGGCCGATTGGTACGAAGCCCGGTCACCCGTGACTTCCAGCAATCCGCGAGTTTCGGTGTTGGTCCGGGCCACGACGGCACCGCTGGCAACCATTTCCCACGGAATCGGCATGCCGGGTAACTCGCGAAGATGATCGGGCATGCCGGGGGTGATTCCGAACTGCAGCGTACCGCAGTCAATTGTGGATTCGCCGATTCCAAGCCTGGCCATCTCGGACACATTCACGATATCGTTCCACGATTCGAGTTCACGGATTCCGGTTCGAACTCCTCCCGAGAACGTCAGTGTTTCGTTCGCCATGTCACCCGTGAGCTGATCACGGAATGTAAGATGAACTCCCTGCAGCAACTCGCGTGCTCTTACATCTCTGGAACGGGATGAGTGATCGAGGATCGACTGATTTGCATCGCTCCGCATCCACATGCGATACCATCCCGGGCCTTTCGCAAAGAGCTGACCGCCACGATCAGGCAAAAAATCTAACTGATGCGATTCAATCATATGAATCGCTTGTCGCTGCGATGATTCGTCGAGTTGTTCCGCGCGAACCGTTACCGCACGCTCGGAAGATTCGACGACTCGAATTTGCTCGATTGTTGCATCTGCGAACGAGCCTCGGTCCATCAGTGCGACCGGTTTCGAAAGTCCGATTCGCATCTGGTCGCCGACCAAAACGGCCTGCCAAGGCAAACCACCTGATTCCCAGGCTGCTTGGACCTTGACGCCGCCGCCGAGGACAGCCGTGCGACCGTCGAATTGCATGGCTTCACCCCATTCGCATTCAGGCGGTGCGGTCCAATTGATCGATCTTTGAGCCAGGTTTTTTTTTGGCGACGACGGTAAATCTGAAGACTGTAAAGCTGAAGACGGTGAAGCGTTTGGCTTCGGCGTTGGCTCTGATTTGTTCGGCGATTTCTTTAGAAGTTCCGATGGAACTTTCAGTCGTCCCGCACCCTCGACTTGCACAAGGTCTTCGTCAGGCCAAACCTTGATCACCGGACCGATGAAGAATCCATCACCCATTTTCAAATGAGCGGGACTTTTGGGACCACTTCCAATTTGCAGGTACTCCCTCCCTGACCCTTTCATGACTCCGTTGCGAACGGCTCGCATGGATTCACCGACCAATTCGATCGGAACCCACTGTTCGCCCAAGCGCGCGTGGTGTTGGACGCTCACATTGCCCTGCATGCTCACGTCCTTCGTTTGAATCCCCTGTGGCGTAATCAACATTTTTGCGCTTACGACATCGCCACTGATTTTCGGACGCGGTCTCGCGACCGGGGCGTGCGGTCCGGACGGT
>JBCCOI010000708.1:0-3578 GCA_039025515.1 Planctomycetota bacterium | reverse complement strand
GTTGGTGACCTTCGTCGGTATTGGCATGAATTGGTTTTGGCCGACTCAGACGGGCGGCAATCGAATCGCGACCGTCGGCGACCTCCTCCGTGATAAAACGATCGCGACAAGAGTAGCCGAGCTGACGCCGAAGCGTGATCAAGTGCAAGCGGACGTCACGTTCGTTTCAACAGCACCGACACCATCGCCATCGATGGAAAGACTGGATGTCAAAACCATTCAAAGCCAACTTGCCGCCGATCCGGCGGCCAGTGGAATCAAGGGTGGAATGCCAAAACCGTTTTTCTGGGAGCATGCTCTCGTCCCACTAAACTGGGAAACGCTTCGAATCATCTTCCCCTACGCGTTTATTCTTTGCGGCGTTGGACTGATCGAATCGTTGATGACGCTGACCTTGATTGACGAAGTGACGGAGACACGTGGTCGTGGGAATCGAGAATGCATCGGTCAGGGCGTTGCAAATATCGTCTGCGGTTTTTTCGGCGGTATGGGCGGATGTGCGATGATCGGGCAATCATTGATCAACGTGAACTCGGGCGGGCGTGGACGCTTGAGTGGACTGGTGGC
The DNA here is from genome assembly GCA_039025515.1 of Planctomycetota bacterium. GTDB lineage: Bacteria > Planctomycetota > Planctomycetia > Pirellulales > Pirellulaceae > Stieleria. The sequence continues at coordinate 3,011 of JBCCOI010000708.1, read as the reverse complement.
AGCGGGCTGCTTGCTGCTGTTCGTTCTTTTTCTCTCCCCAGTGATCGAGCAAATCTCGATGGCGGCGTTGGTCGGCGTGATGTTGATGGTCGTGATCGGAACATTCGAATGGGCGTCGTTGAGAATGTTCGGACGGATGCCCATGTCGGATGTGATGGTGATGATTTTGGTTGCCGGCTATACGGTCTTCATGCATGACCTTGCTTCCGCCGTCATTTTGGGTGTCGTGGTTTCTGCACTCGTCTTTTCTTGGAAGCACGCCACACACATTGGTGCAGATTCCAAGATCAACGAAACGGGCAGCAAGACCTATCAACTGCACGGCCCGCTCTTCTTCGCCTCCGTCACGAAGTTCAAAGAGCTTTTCGACGTCTCGGAAGACCCGGAAGATGTCGTCATCGATTTCTATTACACGCGTGTCTATGACCAATCCGGTATGGAAGCGATTCGCACGGTCGCCGAGAAGTATGAAGCTGCAGGAAAACGCCTCCACCTGACACACTTAAGCAGTGAATGTCGAACGCTGCTCGACCGAGCCGGTAGCCTTGTCGAAGTCAACTTGAGCGAAGATCCCCAGTATCACGTCGCAACGGATCGACTCGCGTAAGGCCAGTCGGCGGTGAATGAGCTTAGGCCATTCCCCATCGACGTCGCAGAAACCAGTCGAAGCTCAGGCTGCCCGCAAACAACGCGAAGAGGATCCAGCCGCTCAATGGCTCCTCGCCCAATCGATGTTTTTCTACGATCGGTGTCTCAGCCGACCTTCGTTTGTCTCGAATCACATCGATCAATTCGTCGACGTCTAGCGGATCGAAGGACGCGCCGCCGTGCTTGGCCGTCAAATCTGCAAGTTGTTGCAAGTACACGGGGTCGGCCATCGGACGGGCAAGCTCGCGGCTCGTCTCGGTGACTTGGAAAGCGACTTGGTCGTCGGAAACGGTTTCATCGTTCGCCGTCACCATTAAGTCGTAGAACCCGGGCTCGAGCGTAGGCAGTTGGCCACGCAGTGAAACCGGTTCTCGCGATGCGATTGCATCCAGTGGAATCTCGTTGCCGGCGGCGTCTCTGAGGTAAGCACGCAGCGTTCCCGAGTACTCCTCGTCCGTCAGCATTTGCAGCTTTGCGCGAAACTCGGGACGTGCGTCGGTTTCAAATCTTCGCGAGTCGAGCTCGGCAACGATCCCGTCTCCACTGGTTTCTTCGCGAGACATGAGCCAGAGCATCAACTGACGCCAGAACCGACGGTGGGCGTCCTTCTTGTCGTCTCTCCACCATCGATGGGTCTCGTCAAACGCAAGCGATGCGACGCGGCCGCGACCGTAGTCACCGACGACCATCAGCGGGTCACCCGACTCCGACTCAAGCAAGACTTGAACTCCCGCGGCAATCCGTTGGCCGAGAAACTTATTTGCCCCAGGCTGCTCGGGTAACTCACTCCATTGCTTCTTCAGATCTTCGTCGCCCAAGTTGATGATCGGATGCTCTCGTGCCGGCACAAGCTTGAGTGGCCCTCCCAACTGAACTTTCTCACGAGCCGCTATCTCCGCCGCCGTCAGCAAAGAACGGGTCGGCTGACGCCGGATCGATGGATTCATCTTGACGGGCAACACGCTTTCAAGCGGGCCATCGGCGTAGCCGCCGATACCGTAGCTGTGAAATCCACCCAGGGTGATCAATCCCGATCCCGCCGAAACGCGTTCGGCAAGTTGTGACAGCTGTGCATTCCCGAAGGCGGCCGAATCGAGATCTCCAAGAATAAAGATGTCGTAGCGTCCGGGCTTGAAAACCGAATCTAATTGAATCGGCCAGTTCGCATCACCGCGTATGGGTGCGTAATCAATCTCAAGATCTTGAAAGCGGCTCAGCGAGCGCCGAATGAATGTCTGTTCGGGACGACCGGGGCCTTCCAAGATCAGGATACGTCCGCCGCCTTCGCGGACTTCGACGAATGCCGTTTGCGAATTGTTGTTGACCACCCACTCGCCTTCCTGCGGTTCGGCACCGACTCGTAATCGATAAAGCCCCGGCGAAGGAGCCGTCAGGGGAATCGAAACGGGAATCGTCTCGCGTGAAGAACGTGGATCGACTTGCCGAGTTCTGGCGACCGTCTCGTTGCCGTCGACATCGATCCAAGTCATCGACACCGGAATCTGAGTACTTGCAAGCCCATTGGCTTCAACGGTAAAGCCGAGCTCGAATTGGTTGCCCGCGAATAGCTGAAGACTATCTGGCAAGTTCGAAATCGCGACGTCGCGATTCGACCCATCCGAACCGGGTGGCCCCGTTGGTACCGTCCAAAGTGGAATCCCGAGCGCGCTCAACACTTCCGCGCCGCGTCGAGCCGCTACGCCGGATTCTTGATCGCTTTCCGACTGATCCGAAAACGTCTGTGTACCATCACCGATCAACACAACTGCGGCCAGTGGCTTGCCACCCGCCGAGTCAACTGCCGCTTGAATCGCGGTACCGACGCGCGTTGCGGGACCATCGGGACTTAGAGAGTCAACTGATGTCGGGATTTCAGCGAATTGATCTGCACTCTCGTATTCGCCGATGACCGCTGCTTGTTGGTCGTAAGCCAGCAAACGTATCGATAAATCGCTGTCCAAGGACCGTAAGCCCTTGGCCAGCTTTTCAACCACGGATTGCTGAGTCGTCCAGCGATCACTGGAGTCACCGTCGGGCAGCGTCATGCTCTTTGATTGGTCGATGGCAATGACCAGGCTTGCCGCTGCAGGTTGGTTATCCGTTCGAATCCAGGTCGGCCGAATCGCCGTGATCAGGAGAACGATGCCCGCGATGCAACGCAACGTAATCAGCCACTTCCGCTGGCTGGGGTCTTTGGTGGGTGGCGTGACAAAGATCACACAAACAACGACGACCAGACTGACTAAGGCCATCACCCAGCCGGATCCGTAGAGTGGTTCGATCGCAATGCGGCTCATGCGGCGACCTTGCGGATCGTCGACGCCGGTTTCTTCGCCCCGGCATTGCTATAGAAACGGTTACCC
>JBCCOI010000707.1:0-3584 GCA_039025515.1 Planctomycetota bacterium | reverse complement strand
GACGAATTCCTTCACTCGACGACCAAATACCACGAAGCACTCGAGACTGAGTTTCTCCGCGACCCTTACCACGAGGCTATTGTCTTCACTTCGGGTACCGATCTCGATACCATTATCGATTGGTATTCCAGAGAGTTTTCGGTTCGTATCCTTGAACGCGATGACTATGATCCGGGACAGGCGACGCTCTACTTTGATTCAGATAGCAAGAGCCGAGACGTAAGCGTTTGCCTTGCGGACACATCTGTTCCTTCGGCAGTGGACAATCTCTTTGCCTATGTACCAACTCCGCAACTTAAATCGCTGAGTTCAAAGGGCGAGCGCATCGTTGGAATCCTATTCATGGAAGACGTTAATCGAACAATTCAGAGGATGAAAGACAACGGCGAATGGCCGCCCGGTTGACGCTAGCTAAACAGTGGACGGGTAACCAACGGATGCACGGCGAGCGGCGAACTTGAGGTTGTTGAAGTGGTTGGTTGTTTGTCGCCGCCGCGTGATCCGTGACGTTACGTGTATGAATCTTGTTCCCTCGGAGATAACCGATGTCATCAAACGATGCTCTTTTGAATCGTATCACTAAAGTTGAACGCGAACTTCGCTTCTGGCGCATTGGTGGCACCATTGTCGGCCTATGCGTTGCACTTACCGTCACTGTTGCTGCCAATGGCAAGCCGGAAACGCCGTTGTTGATCCAAGCTCGCGAGTTTCAACTGTTGGGCAACGATGGCGACGTCCGCGCTTCGCTTAAGACGCTCGGGAATAGCAACACCCAATTCCGTCTATATGACGGCTCCGGGAAGTCTGAGGTTGCGATCATCGCAAACGATCAACGGGCTCTCGTGGATCTGTCGAATGACAACCGGATTAACTCGGCAAGCATAGAGGCGTATTCGCGCGGCGGATCCGTTGGATTGTCGCGTCTGACTGGCGATGGCCGAGCGTTGACTCACATCGTCGGCGGAAAAGAGGGTTCCTATGTCAAATTGCAACCGTTAAAAGGCGATGCAACACGCGTTCCAGAGGAGTGAACACGTAACCATCGGATGCACGACGAGCGGCGAAGTCACGGTTGTTGGAGTAGTTGGTCTCTCGTCGCCGCCGCGTGATCCTTAACGTTACCCGAAAGAGATGATGAAGAAGAGACTGATAGAACTGTTGGTCGCATTTGCGATTCCCCTGGTTCTGGTAGCGATTTTTTGGACGATCAAGCCATTTCTATCTGTTCGAATTATTGAACCACTCCCGTCTGTGGGTGCCACTGCACCCGTTGAGTACGTTCCGCACCCACAAGGGGCTCTTGCCAGTTCATCCAAGCTTTTTCCGACGTTGGTCTCGCCTGGTGGGACATATTGAGTTGGCGTTGACCGTTCCAATGTTGTTCGGCTTATCATTCCGGTAGACGATAGTTTCTCCACACCCGATGGCATATCTTCTTCCTCGTCGCTGGCGGATGTACAGGCCATTTCAGACTCTCCGATTATTCCTGATGGCAACTTCGGATACACGGTCCGTCTACCGTCTGGCTGGGTTGCCCGTTTTGATCCTGCCGATGGTGCCCCCGAACCAGGCACACCCGTTTCTTCTGTGTTTGTGCGGTAGATTCGAACGACGGGTAACCATCGGATGCACGACGAGCGGCGAAGTCGAGGTTGTTGGAGTGGTTGGTTGTCCGTCGCCGCCGCGTGATCCTTGGCGTTATGCGGCAAAATCAGGATGACACCTGAGGCTCACATCTTCCGCGAGAGGCAAGACGCGTTCACCGTTTTGAATGCGACGGAATACGTGTCATCGTTCCAATCGGGCCGATTCGGATGCTTGTGGCTACGACACCCCAGCGGCACACAACTCGCTGTGATGGTCAATGGCTCATATAGCTATCCGCACTTTTTCCCAGCTGGCGACCACCCGGGATGGCAGATTGCTCCTTCGGACGATGCTGATTGGGAGACCGAGATCGACTTCCGTGCTGATAATGGCGAACCGACACCGATGCCGTTGGCTCTTGTCATCTGCACTAAACGGGTAACCGAGGTTATTCAGAACTACTGGCAAGATGGCGAAATGCCAAACACCGAACAGTGGACGAGTTTGATTGAAGGCGAACCGTAAGCTTTACGTCGCTTCCGTGGCGCGGACTATTACAGTCTTCTCTGCGGGCAGCACCCACTACGTCAGTTCGTAAGTGCGATCAGATAGCCGCATAACAAGGCGATGCACGACGAGTCGCCGAGTCGTGGTTTTTGAAGTGGATGATCACTCGCGCCGACCGCGTGATCGCAGACGTTCCTCGAATTGATCTCTGTTGACCATCCTGATGTGAGCTGATGTTGAGTACTTCATGGTGTTTATGCGCGCAGATTGTGCTACTCCTGGGCGGACTCAGTTTTGATCCTCCCGCTGGCTGGCACGAATTGTCGCAACGAGCCGATGACATCAAACATGACGTGGACGCGTTTGAATCGGCCGACGGAACGGTTCGGTTAATCGTGATGCGTCAGCCGCCAGTTATTCGCACCGCAGATCCAGATGAATTCGTTCGCGGCGTGATTGCGGGGTTGAAAGAATCCGGCTACCAGCACGAAAGTGTTGGAACCCTGATGGTTGGCGATTACGAAGCGATACATTTTGCGGGAAATCTGAGACGTGAAGATGGGACTTCAGTTCTATTTGATTCGTTTCTCGTACTGACTTCAGATGCTGCAAACAACATTTCCGTGCTTTCTGATTCGGAAATCGGAACGCGCGATGCCTCACGTGCATTGCTCGCTCGATTCACTTTTTCAGGTGATCCAGTCGATCTAAATCTTTTTGAGTCAAACACTGAGGCACGAAGTCCATATGATGAGGGACGCCAGATCGGAAATGCAGTTGGATGGCTAGCAGTTCCAATAGTTGTTGTGCTTGCATTTTCCATTCTCTTACGCCGACGTGCACCTGCATGACGAGGAACCATCGGATACACGACGAGCGGCGAAGTGGCGGTTGTTGAAGTGGTTGGTTGTCCGTCGCCGCCGCGTGATCCTTGACGTTATCCGGTCTACGTAAAGCGATGCCAGTGATTCCAGCACACAAGTGGTTGTTAATCTCATCTGCCGCCTTTCTCATCGCAGGAACTGTTGCGTTCTTCGCGTTTTATCCGACCATTCGATGGGTTGGGCACACTGACCTCGATGTTGACTTTCTCGTCACCGATTCCGATACCGGTCAGCCGATCCCAAATGCGACAGTTCACATTCGTGTCGAGCCGGATGAGTATTTGGATGAGCCATCGCAGTCGGTATTCACAATCACAACTGGCCTGAGCGGCCGTGCTAAGCGCGTAGCTACAGATTGTATGTCCTCTGGCGTCGAATGCACATTCGAAGATACGTTTGCATTACAGATTCCGCGGTGGTCGTTTTACGCAACTGCCGCTGGCTATTCCGCGTCCAACCCGGCATACTTGGGTGCTTCTAGGCACGCAGAGCGAGTTCGACGCGGGAGATCGGTTGCAACGCTGTCCGTTCCGGTCCATTTGCGAAAGAGAGCAGGATAACCATCGGATACACGACGAGCGGCGAAGTCGGGGTTGTTGGAGTGGT
>JBCCOI010000706.1:0-3604 GCA_039025515.1 Planctomycetota bacterium | reverse complement strand
TGGAAACGAGACTGGTGATGGCAGCAGCGATTGATCTGACCCCCGAGGGTTTGTTGACGATCGAAGGGGATGCCGGAAATAACCGAATTGCGGTCGCGGTGAGTCCCGGCGGCGAGCGTTTGAGAGTCTCTGTCGACGGAGAAGTCACGGATTTTCCTGCCGAACAGATTGATCGCATTCGCATCGCGGCGGGCCCCGGGAACGATAGCGTGCGTGTCGCCCGCAACGTCATGACTCCGACACGGATCTTCGGTGGACTCGGAAATGACCGTCTCTACGCCGGCAGTGGACCGACGTTCGTTCAGGGTGGCGAAGGCAACGATCGGATTAGAGGTGGAGCCGCCATTGACTTTCTCTTGGGTGGTCCCGGGCGAGATTTAATCTCGGGCGGACCTTCGGCAGACTTGATCGTTGGTGGTTCCGGAAATGACCGACTGAGCGGCAACGCCGGTGACGACTCGATTCTCGGGGACGGTGTGGATCAGATTCCCGACGATACGGAAGATGCCCGTGCATTCGTCCTGCAGAGCGGAGATCAGAATAGCGGACGTGACTACATTTACGGGGGCGAGGGCAATGACCGAGTGTTCGCGGGTGCCGGGAATGACCGTGTTCGAGGCGGGACGGGCAACGACTTGATCAACGGTGGCGACGGACACGATCGTCTCTACGGCGACCGGGGCAACGACGAGTTGATCGGTGGTCTCGGACGCGATGCGATTCGCGGCGGGCTGGGTGCGGACATCATACGTGCTCGCGACGGAGTCGTTGACATCATCTTGGCGGACGAATCCGATGAACTCATTGTGGATGAATTCGATCGCGTCCTCGGGCTTTAACGTGCATTCGACGCGAGTACGATAGGCATCGGTCGCTCGCGACTGATTGGATCGACAACTAAATGCGGTGATTCGGAGAACGGTCACGAGGTACGCATCCGACAAAACGTCATCGAGTCCAACGAACACCTCCGGCGTTCCTCCGACGTCGGAGGTTGTTGTCGTGGAGCGAGAGTTGATTGATCGTTTAGTCGGGGGATGCGCCGCCGCATGGGAAACGTTCGTGGAACGTTATGGCGGATTGCTTCGCAGTCGCGTCGCAAACGTGGCCGTGGCATTTGGCCTACCACACGACTGGGCTTTGATTGATGACGTAACGGCGGAGGTGTTTGCGTCGCTACTTTCCAGAGATGCCGCCGCATTGCGTTGCTTTCGTGGACAAAGCCAATTGTCGACCTACCTGGCCGTCATTTCCACTCGCGTCGCACGAAGATCGATTGCAAAACATCGACAAAATGCAAATCGCCAAACAGAGATGGGTCCGTTGGAGTTGGAACAAGTCACGGATGAAAGTGTGGATTCATCTGGACCGCAAGCCGTTGCGGTATCCGGAGAGGATCGTGATCGACTATTGGAGCTGGTGGATCGACTTCCGATCAAGCAAAGGGACCTTGTTCGGGCGTACTACCAAGATGAACAGTCTTACTCGGAGATAAGTAAACGGTTCGAGATTCCATTGGGTTCCATCGGCACGACACTGCGTCGAGCCGAGCAACGACTTCGGGAGTGGATCGATGACGAAACCTGAAGATGCACCCGACCGAACAACGTTGCTGCGATTCATTGAGTCCGCGTCCCCGGAAAGTCAGTCCAATGGTGCGGGTTCCACCGACCTGGCGAACGTTGTCCGTCAAGTCATGGAGAAGATGAATGCCGATCGGAACTTCCCCGGCGTTCCGGATCTTTCCGCACCGATTCCCGTGACGGCCGTCGCAGCGTACGTCGATGGCACGTTGGAAGATGAACAGCTCGAGAATCAAATCACGCAGTGCGCAGCGGCCGATCCCGGTTTGCTGATGGAGATCGTCGCCGCCATCGATGCAAATCGGTACGCATCCCCACCCGTTTCGGATGCGTTGAAGGCCCAGTTGCTTTCGATCGTTCCAAACACCGAGCAAAGCGAACAAACGCGTACCATTTCACTCTTGAGTGAAATCGATTCTACGCCGCCGCCGCGACGATCATCGGCGAAGAACGTTCGATACAGGGTAACGCGTTGGGCCATCCTGGCAGCGGCCGCCGCGCTCGTGATACTGGGAGTCGGACTTTGGGTTCGAATCAATGCCCAGCAGCGCAACCGCAATCAGGCAAACAGACCAGGCGCTACGTCGATTACTCAATCGAACGCCGATCGTGAACAGCTTGATCCACTGCCCGATTTTCGCGTCGACGATCAGCCACGATCAAACACTGTGGTGGAATCGCAATCGGATCTTGATGTTGGTTCTGAACTTGCGAACGTGCCCGACTCAAAGTCCGATGGCAATGATTTTGAACCGGACGTACGCGGGCGTTCACAGAACGAACCGACGTCCATGATTCCAAACTCTTTGGCGAATGCCGACGACGATTCGTCGCGATCGATCGGCCCCAAGCGGGTTGATACTGATGGAATGCAGGCCCCGGAAGGGACACGTCCGCCCGCAAGACGGTTAATACGGTGGGAAACGATTGATGGATTGATGCTGAGCGGACCCTCCTTCGCCGATGCCAGTACATCAGGCGGAGCTTCGTTGCAGGCCGTGCAAACCGGATTCGAAATGGATTGGTCGAATCGAGCAGCAAGCCGTGTTCAGTTTCAAACCCTTCCGATGTGTCGGGCGTCGGCTGACTTGGGCGAAGGAAGCAAAGTTATTCTTTCATCGGATACGTTCGTGGAGGTGACTCCCGAAGCCACGCTCGATGTGAAGTACGGTTCGGTTGCTTTCACCGATCTGAGCCCGAGCCGGGTGATTCGATTGGGGCGAACACGCGACGAGAGTCTATTGATACAGAGTCCCGATTCGGGCTCAGTGCGGATCGAAAGAAATGGGAACGGCTTTCAGATTGAAGTGTACGGCACATTGAAGTTGAATGGCCGCGATGTGACCGACCGTCGTTTAGCGTTGGATGGCCCTGCGTCCGCAGTACGCGACCTCGGTGAGACGCCGGATCGGCTGCCGCGCTGGACACGCTCGCGAGTCGATCGAATCGAATTGCCACGGAATGTCCTCGCGCAGATCTCGCAATCCGATGACGCATCCGTCGCGATGATGAATTTCCTTAGTTCGGGAAAGCTGAAAGAGTCGTCCGCGGATCTGCTTCGCCAATGGTTGGTCGCGTCCAATCGTCAAGGACTCGGAAGGCTGATCGCTGCTTCAGATGCGATGGTCCGCGAAGCAGCGCTTCAGCAACTCAGTCTTCATCGCCCCAGCGATCCCCGACACGCAGTGATTTGGCGTGGGTTGAACTCGAACGCAAATGGACGAGCGTTTTCCACACTGCGAACGTTCTTTGTCGATTCATGGGCGGGGCGACGCCCCAACGCGACGCGCAAAGATCAACTCGTTCGGTTGATGCTGTCACCGGATCCTGCGACGCGAGCCACGACGGACTATCTGCTTCGTTCACTCTACGGGGGCGGGCCTCCATTCGTGCTGAATCCGACGAGTGCGATCCGTTCGCGGACGGCCACTGCTTGGAGAACGCGAATCAGTCGTCTCGACTAGCGTTACGCCGAGACGCACTCCACCTCCGGTCGGATCGATTGCAGAAGTTCCTCCAAT
>JBCCOI010000705.1:0-3609 GCA_039025515.1 Planctomycetota bacterium | reverse complement strand
TGCAAGGCCGCTTCACACGCCGCCTCAACTTCCGGATCGACGGTAACGGATTCGACAACTTTTGGCTCGCTGATGACTGACAAGTCAGGCCCTTCAACCTCTTGCCGATCCATCGCGATCGCGGGCGATTGTTCTGAGTCCTCCCTGTCTGGACTAACCCTGTCTGGACTAACCTTGTCTGGACTAACTAACTCCGCCGAGTCTTCATTGGGTATCAACGGCACAAACTCGGTTTGACCACTCGTCTGCAAGATCGGCGAGTCTTCCATCTGAGAGGCGGCTTCGTCGACGAGCGATGCCCCAGCAGGCCCAACCGAAGCAACATCAGCGTCGCGGACCATCTCGTCGGCTGCGACATCGACGGGGACATTACGATCCTCTTTCGGTGGCAGCATCAAGTAGCTTTCGGTTTCAATGGAGTCGCGCTGAACGCCTCTACGGCTTGCGTCATACTCCTTTGCAAGCTGGAACGGAGTCGGCGATCGATCGGAGTCTTCGGAATCGGATTCGATGGGCGCCGCGTCCACGTTCTGTTTGATGCTCTGTAAGATCGCATCGATATCTTCCCCACCCGAGAGATCAGGCTCTTCCGCTTCGGATGACGATGCGAGCAGACGATTCGTATCCGTTGACATGCGATCGACCGCCGAATCCCGATCGGACATCGAAGTGAACTTTCCTCCGGGATCGATTGACGATGATGCATCTTCCGCTGCAGCGGTGGACTCTGAATCCGAAGTACGCATCGATTGAACATCATCGTCGCCATCCGTCTCCACTCCTGAAACAAGATTGTTCGCATCACGGTTGAACAACCCAGCGTGCCATGCGATTGCGAGCACGATCGGAGCGGCGACGATCGCTGGACCAAGTACTCGAAAAATCATCTTGGCCGACCAACGACGCTTTGGAATCGGATGGCGTTGGTAGTAGGACCGTTGGTCGTCGGAGAGCGGAACCTTCGGACGGGTCGAGGGCTCGGCAATCGATCCGGCCAGCACATTGGCCGGTGCTTCGTGCGCTGGCTCTTCGTCCATCAACGAAGTCGAAGGGATCTCCGAAAGTTCCCCTTCAAAGTCCAACGCCGCAGGCAGCTCTCCGGGATGCTCGAACAGCTCTTCTCTCTCCCGCTCGAGCCGCCGCGCAACCGAATCGCTGTCGTCCTCCCACGCTGACTGCAAATCGACGAGCGATGAAGCGGACGTATGATCCGTGCCGCTGGCCTCCATGGCTTCTGAGTCGAATTCGCGGGCGCGTGACGACTCGTCGGCCGCTGCCACCAAACCACCACCAATCGACGATGAATCGTGGCGGTCAAATGAGTCGTCCTGATCGGAAGACTTCTGAATCGAAACGGGAGCACCGTCGGCATCAAGCAACATCACCGGCGGCGGCAAACGCTGCTCCCATTTGTCCGGTGAAGCCTCGTATCCACACCACGGGCACTTCATCAACGCGATGGACTGCGAAGCGAATGAGGGAATCCGAACGGATTCATTACAGCTCGGACAGGGTACGACAGCCATGACTCACCCGTGGTAAGGAAATCGAAATGCCGCAAAGTTTTAATGTTTGTCACGAGAGACCCACAACCCGAGCCAGACGGGGGGTGAAGCCCATCGCCGCTGGGTAGCGTCGTTGCTACTCTGTCCGCAAACAAGGAAAAGCATTCGGAGAAAATGAATTCGATAATGAATGAGATCGATCTCTACGATTTTGAACTCCCCCGTGAAAGGATCGCCCAAGAACCGCTCGCCACCCGCAGCGACGCTCGTTTGATGTTGGTGGACCGACGATCAGGAACGATTGAACACTATCACGTTCGCGACTTACCCGATCTGCTGCGTAGCGAAGACACGCTGGTGCTGAATGACAGTCGCGTGATCCCGGCGCGGATGGTCGGGTTCCGTACGCGAACGAAGGGTCGATGGCAGGGCCTCTTTCTTCGCGAAGATAACGAAAGTGGTGTATGGGAAATTTTGACCAAGACACGCGGTACGCTGACGGCGGGCGAAACCATCACCGTTGAAGATCGCAATGGCTTGCCGGCGATGTTGCTCGAGGTTGTTTCGCGAACGGACTCGGGAAATCTGCTTGTGCTGCCGCGGCAGCTTCGTAACCGGCTCGGCGCCGAAATCAGTGAGTCCGATAGCGAACTGGAACAGAGACCCGCATCGCATTGGCTTCAAGAATTCGGGCGAGTTCCGCTGCCGCCCTACATTCGCGACGGCAACATGGTGGATTCGGATCTGGAAAACTATCAAACCGTTTACGCTCGCGCTCCAGGCAGCGTTGCCGCACCAACCGCCGGACTTCACTTCACGCCCAATCTGCTTCGTCAAATTACCGCCGGCGGAACGGAGACGGCTTCGGTGACCCTGCACGTCGGACTGGGAACGTTTCGACCGGTCACCACGACGAAGCTTGATGATCATCAGATGCACACCGAATGGGGACAGATCTCCGAAGAGAACGCACAGCTCGTCAACGATCGGCGTGCGGGAGGTGGTCGGTGCGTCGCAGTGGGCACGACCAGCGTTCGGGTCTTGGAAAGCGCGGCCGCAGCGCTGGGAGGCTCACTCGCGGCCTGGACTGCTATGACGGATCTCTTTATCCGGCCGCCCTTTTCGTTCCAAGTTGTCGACGCGTTGATGACGAACTTCCATCTACCCAAAAGTACTCTTCTTGTGCTGGTCAGCGCCTTCGCATCACGAGAGCTGATGAAGGAGGCCTACGCGAAAGCCATCGAAAACGAATACCGATTCTTCAGCTACGGGGACGCGATGCTGATCGTGTAAACGTCATTCCCAGCATCAGAATCGCGACCGAGGGGATCATCGAAAGTCCGGCCCAGCGGTGAGCCTTGATCAACGTGTGCATCTGATCGGTTGAGGCGATCGGCAACATGCAGAGAAAGACCGTCACGATGCTGAGCAATCCGGTCGTGATCGTCAGCAGGACTCCGATCCCTTGTGTCGTCGAAGTGTCCTTCTTGGGCAGGTGACGAATTGCTGCGATCGCAAAGACCGGAAGGCCGACAACCAAAACTCCGCTCGCCATCATATGTGCCAGCAACTCGTTTCCCCCGAGCGGCTCACCGCCGAGGGCACTAACGGACGTGATCGTCAGAATCACCACAATCACGAGCAGCGAGAGAAGCAAGAATCGATCAATCCAAACTGACATGGCGGTAAATCGTGGAAGGAGAAGCCCTCGGTTGAGCTCGATAGCGTAGGGATTTTGTGGGACGCAGTGAACATTGTGACCACCCGGTCGCTCATTGACAAAATAGCGCCTGCGAAAGAAAGTGAAAGTGTGCTGGGAGGCCGATTCAACACCAGAATTTGGCACGGCCGCGCCGGTGAGTCACCGCCCAACTGCGAACTAGCTGCCAGTTTCGCCAGACGCCGTGTCGCCGCGGTACCGAAAACGGGGCGTCGCGAGCTTGCGAAGAGCCCAAACGGCTCGGGCACATGAGAAATTCCAATTTTCCGTTCAACTCTCCTTCCCCATGATCGCTGAACCCACGTCTTCTCCCCAGACGCTGCTGGATAAAATCTGGGAGTCTCATGTTGTTCATCAGGGCGAGTCTGGCCCGGCGATCGTTTA
>JBCCOI010000704.1:0-3610 GCA_039025515.1 Planctomycetota bacterium | reverse complement strand
GCGCTTGGGCTGCGAATTGGTTGGCAACGAGAGGGGACGCGAGAAGTATTCGCGGACCGCAGCATCGGTCCGTGGGAAGCATCGTCTCCTGTCTCCGTTGAAGTTTTGCGGGGCAACGACACGATGCACTGGCACGGTCAAATGCGTTTTGACAAACGCGGCGTTCACGAACTGCCTCCGTTTCAAGTGACATCGTCTTTCCCGTTTCATCTCTTTTATGCACGCAGGGCAATTTCGACGAACACAAAAATTGCCGTCACGCCGGCACCGCTCCGATCCGATCATGACGCTGCGTCACGGGTACTGCTCGCGACAATCGGTGAGTGGGCGAAGAAGCTCGTCGTCGGCCCTCCGGTCGAGTACGTGGGCAATCGCGAGTACGAAGTTGGCATGCCCGTTCGGCGCTGGGATTTCGCATCCTGGGCGAGGCTGGGGCGTCCCATCGTTCGCGAGTATCAAGCCCCGTCCATTCAGGCCGTCACGCTGATCGTCGATACGTCGGTGCTTCCTCAGTCGAATCGATCGCACTCGAGAGGCGAAACTCGAAAACGTGGTCAATTGGAATCCGCCACTTTCGAACGACTGATGTCTGCCGCCGCTACCGCGGTTGCTGAGTTATTGCATCGTCGCATTCAGCTGAAAATGATGATCACGGGTGAACCAATCGATGATGATTGCATCGCACCATCACACGGTGCGAGTGATTCGAAGGAAGCTTTCTTGGTTCGACTCGCCGGCGCAGAATCAGTCCCAATCACGGAAGGGAATCGTATTTTGCGTGAAACGCTGGAATCCAAACAAACGCAGCCGCTGCTGATTCTCTCAAGGCTGCCCGTTGACTCGCATACTCGGGCCGAACTCACCGAGCAGTTGCCGAACAACGTCACGTATATCCCAATTCCGCTCGAAGTGTTTCTGGCTCATGATCGGTAAACCAATTCATCGTCGCAGAGCCGTCGTTGCGGATGAGTTGCCGGCCCCGACGTGGAAGCAATTCGCGCAGCTACCCGCCATTCTGCTTTTCCAGGCCGTTTTCATCGGTTCGACCTACCGAACACTTCCCATCACTCTGGTTGGCTTACTTTGCGCCGGCTTGTTGGTGGCGATTGCACTTCAGTCTACAGGTCTTTTTTCATCGTCGAGGCGAGGCAATCGATCCAAAGTTAGTGATGCCGCCAGTTCCTCCGGCCAGCAAGTGGGACGTGAGCGAGGAATCAAGAGCTGGCTTGAAAGAAATCGCTGGATCGTCCATTTCACGGCGTGGCCCGTTGCGTTATCGGCAGGCGTGGGTGCGGCAGTACTACGAGCCTCCTTTCATTTGTCAGGGAACGTGAATCCGATCGCGTTGATCGTCGATGTCACCTCGCATTTTTCATTCTTTCTGACGCTGGTACTTTGGATATTTTTCCCCAGACGTGGGCATCCCGCGATGTTGCCGTTTGGACTGATCATCGTCTTGGCGACGATCACGGCCGGTGGCGTAAGCCACACCATCAATGGGCAGCTGGTAGCGGCGCTTGCCACGGTGGTTGCCTTCTTGGTGGCCTCCAGTCACATCCTTCCTTACTGGCAGGATCAACACTCACGCCGCGCGAGACGCTCGCAACGTAGGAATCGAAAGAAGGCGACATCCCGTAACCGGCTTCAAGCAATTGCCGATAGCGATCTGATCGTCCACTCGGATTCGAAGGCCAAACTTCCCGCATCGACCGTATCGATCACTGATTCGCCCGCACGAACACCGGCGCTCTATTCGATTGTCGCGATTTCGCTACTGCTAATGTCTACGAGTGCCGCGGGTCATGTCGCAGCTCGAGTGGTACCGGGATTACAGTTCAAGTTCTTTGATCGACTCTCAAGATCACTGGAGGCAGTCACATCCAATTCGCCCTTCGGCGGCACTCGTTACGTCTCCGGAAGCAAACTCGGAACGATTCGGAATCACATGATCGGTGACCCCGGAGAAGTTGCATTGCGAGCCGTTGCTGATTCACCGCCCGGATACCTTCGCGGCACCGTTTTTGATACGTACGAACGTGGCGAGTGGTCAACTGCCATCGAACGAGCGTTCTATTCAGAGGAGATCGAGTCGTTCAAACCGCGACTTGCCAATTTGACCGGCCAAGCCACAACGGAACTGGAAAGAACGCCGACTGGCCCTATGTCGCGTTTTCAAGTCCGTAAAAACCCGGGCGAGCGGTTTGTCGGAACCGTCGAAGTGCACAACCGACGACTAAAAGGAAGCGTCGTCTTTACGGCGCTTTCTACGGACTGGGCGGAAGCGGTCGGTGAGCAGATCACGCTCTCTCACCACGACATGATTCTCACCGGATTGGATACGCAAAATCCCTATGTTCTCGGAATCACCGAAGACACGCCTCAAGAGTCTCTTGATGAGATCCGAAGGAGCGCGATGCTGTGGGTGCCACTTGCAATCCGCCAAGTGATCGAGCCGATGAGTCGCAGCATCTGTGAAGACGCACTGACACCAAGCTTGAAAGCCAAGGCGATCGAGGAGTTCTTTAGAGACAATTTCCAGTATTCACTTCAAAGTCAGCCGCAACCGAGCGACGCCGATCCGGTCTCGAATTTTCTGGTTACCCGACATCCCGCTCATTGCGAATACTTTGGAACCGCGGCGGCATTGATGCTTCGATGCGTGGAAGTCCCGACACGATACGTCACGGGATACGTCGTTGACGAAATCGACGAGGATAATGACAACTATTTCATCGCAAGAAACCGAGACGCCCACGCGTGGGTCGAAGCTTATGACGAAACGACGGAACGTTGGTTTCCAGTCGAAGCGACGCTAGGAAGAACCTACCGAACGTTGACTGCGGATGAGACCGTTACCGATGACAGCGATGAATCCAAAGAGACGCTTTTAGGATTTGAGGATGAAGATTCATTTTTTTCGCGGGTGTTTGGTCTTATCTTTTCCTTCCGAGCTTCTGATTCCCTGCAAGTTGTCTTTCGATTCGCTCAGCTTCCTCTGTTCTGTGTGGCGTTGGTATTGCTTTGGCTGCGATACCGGGGACGTTTCAAAAGCCCGGTCGATGGAGACGATCAGCTCAGTGGGCAGATGCTGCAGCGGGCCGACCGCCTTTTGAAACGACACACCTTGATACGACCCGAGACCGAAACGCTTCACCAATTCGCTTCGCGTGTTGAGTTTGCCGCTGCTTCGGAAACCGAATCCAGCCGCGCCGAATTCTTGAAACGTGCAGCGGATTGGTATCGAAGTTTCGCGGCCGCCAGATATCAAGGCAAGCTGCCAGCGCCAATCGAATAGAAATACGGCTCTTCAATTCATAGAAATGAATATGCGATTCTTCTCCGCGCTGCTGTTTCTCGTGACACCCCTCACTCAAACGGTGATGGCCCAGCCCGAGAGACCCCGTCGTCCGAACGTACTCTTCATGATCGCTGATGACCTCAATACATCCCTGAGTGGCTTCGGACACAAGCAATGCCTCACGCCAAATCTCGATCGATTATGCGATCGAGGCGTGAGATTTGAGAACATGCATTGCCAGTATCCGGTGTGCGGAGCATCACGCGCCTCCATCATGTCGGGACTCTACCCATACACCAATCTGACGCTGGG
>JBCCOI010000703.1:0-3610 GCA_039025515.1 Planctomycetota bacterium | reverse complement strand
GAGGCAATCGAGTGCATTGAGCGGCTGTTAGATGCACTGGACCGCTGGGTTCCTGATCCTGTTCGTTTGACCGACAAGCCGTTCTTGATGCCGATTGAGAACGTTTATTCGATTGCCGGTCGCGGCACCGTCGTGACCGGGAAGATCGAGCAGGGAGTGGTTCGTGCCGGTGACAGCGTCGAGATCCTCGGTCTGAGATCCGCGACCGCGACGGACGTGATTACGCAAGTGGAATCATTCGGCGAAGTCTTGGAGGCCGGAAACGCTGGTGACAACGTTGGGGTGTTGCTTCGCAAGACGGCTCACAACGAGATCACCAAAGGTCAAGTTTTGGCGAAGTCGGGAACATTGACACCTCATCACGAATTCGAGGCTGAGGTGTACGTGTTGAAGAAAGAAGAAGGAGGCCGGCACACGCCGTTCTTTGACGGCTATGCGCCTCAGTTCTTCTTCCGAACCACAAATGTGACTGGCAGCGCAAACGTGATGGGCGGAGTCGACATGGCGATGCCCGGCGACGGCGTGCAGTTGAAAGTCACGCTGAAGCAACCAATCGCGGTCGCTGACGGTGACCGCTTTGCCATCCGCGAAGGCGGCAGGACGGTCGGATCGGGCGTGGTGACACGCGTTGTCGGCTAGATCGGCGACAATAAGGTCGCATTGTACAACGCTCGCGGCGGAGAGATCCGTCGCGAGCGTTTTAGTATTTCTGAACCATTCGTTACTTGTCGAGATTGACTGTGAAATCGCTAGTCTGGATTCTTGAATCCGAAGTGTTCCCAAACTCCCATACAAGACTGCGGCAGGCGATCA
This sequence comes from Planctomycetota bacterium, assembly GCA_039025515.1. Classification (GTDB taxonomy): domain Bacteria; phylum Planctomycetota; class Planctomycetia; order Pirellulales; family Pirellulaceae; genus Stieleria. Next base: position 2,797 of record JBCCOI010000703.1, on the reverse strand, counting down.
ATGACGCTGGGTATCGCATTGCTGAGTCACGGGATGACTGGTGGCTGGACGAACCACCCCGTACAAGAACAATCCGCAGAGACGCAGCAGATTTCGCGGGTTCTTTCGGCCTGAAGGGCCTATTTCAATGCGATTGACGTCTTTTTCGATTGGTGCCGCGAAAGATCAAATGCCGAACTGGTGCCGTGCTCTATTGCCAAACAAAAAATGCTTGGTCTCGCATGACTGCGAGTGGTTAACAGAAAGAGAAGATGTCTCCCGAACCGTTGAACGGGCGGCAATTTGTGCCGGTTACCCGGCCTGACTCGCTGGTAATCCAGCCGTCAAATACTCGATCGGTCCGCGGCTATTGCGGTGAGAAAATCGATCGGTAGTCTCGTCCTTTTAGCGGGGTACAAAAACGTTGCCACTCCGATTTTTCATGCCGAATTGTAGCCATATCCGGAGTCGCCGTGCGGGCCATCGTCCATCCTTTTCTTAGTTTGCTCGCATCGAGTTCTCGCCAGGAATTAGCCGCCCAAAACCGACTGCTAAAAGCGGAGAACAAGATCCTTCGCGCAAAGTTGCCTAAGCGGATTACATTCACCGACCAGGATCGAAAGACGATCGTCAAACACGGCCTGCCGCTTGGAGGGGCTATCAAGGGCCTGCTCTCGATCGTCAGCTACTCGACCTTCCGACGCTGGATTCGAGCAATCGAAGATCATGATGCATCGGACAAGCCAAAGGCGAAAGGAAAAGACGCTTCAAAAGGCGGACGCCCTCGGACGGAGGCGAGCGTTCGTGAGCTAGTCGTTCGCATGCGTAAAGAATGCGGTTGGGGATACACCAAGATACGACAGGGCTTAGCACGGTTGGGCCATCGTGTTTCGCGACAGACGGTCAAAAACATACTGGTCGCCGAAGGCATTGCTCCAGAACCTAACGATGGTGGCGATCCCGACAGCTGGTCGGAGTTCCTAAAGCGACACGCGCACGTAATGTGGCAGTGCGATTTCGCATGCAAGAAGAGGTGGACCGTGAAGGGACTGATTGATGTCTACTTCATGGTGTTCATTCATCTCGAAACCAGGCGGATTTGGGTGTCGCCTTCAACTGACAGCCCCACTGGTCAATGGACCACGCAGCAAGCTCGCAATTTCCAGATGCATATCGAGGACGAAAAGCTAAAATGCGAGATCATATCACGTGACAACGATGGCAAGTACACCGGCTCGTTCGATGAGGTCTTCAAGTCGACCGGCTGTACGGTCAAAAGCAACACGCCCGCGTCACCCAATCTGCAGGCTCACGTGGAGCGGGTCATTCAGACGATCAAGCATGAGATCCTAAACGGTTTCATCGTCGTGACCAATCAGCAACTAGATGCCATCCTTCGCCAGGGATCAGACTGGTACAACAAAAAACGCGGACATTCTTCCCGGGATCATCTGCCCCCGGTACGCAAGGACGATTTACCAGCGACAATCGATTTGAGGTGCACTGAGATCGAGTGCCACACCGAGCTTGGTGGACTGCTAAATTCGTATCGCGCTGCCGCACAGTCAGAATAGCTCACTAATCTTGGCATCGACTGAGCATAAAAAGCCGCTTGTCTGCTGCAGCGTGAATAGAGCGCATTTGGCACAGCAGTGAAGAAAGGCGGTTATGCAAATCCTGGTTTGGTTGCTAGGGTCGTTTTTGTACCGCGAGCGCCAGACCATCCGTATCACGTCCCACCCGGCTATTCCGCGCCGGACAATTTGCCACCCGGTCATCCCGGCGAGTATTACCCTGACATGCCGCCCGATCCCGTCATCTATCCGGTGGAGGAAGACACGGGTTCCGTTGGCGACGAGAGTCAGTCGTGACCGGGTTCACTCTTGCCAATACTGAGGTTGAGCGAGAGCGGTGCAGCAGCGGACGGTTCCTTCGTTGCTTGCCATCGTTCCAGGCTTTAGTTCTTTGACCATCCATGCGTCCGCATTCTTGGGCAGAATGGGATATGGAGCGTCGAAGCCCTGCGTACCGGCTGGAGCGAAGCCAAATCGCGAGTAATAGTCGGGGTAGCCAAGGAGAAAGACCAAGGCGACGCCCTGCGATTCGAGTTGGGTAAGTGATTCGTTGACTAGCCTCGTGCCGAGTCCGCTCTTTTGATGTTCGGACGTGACGGCAAGCGGAGCGAGTATCTGTGCGGACACTTCATGTGTTTCGATCCGCACTGCTGTGAAGAGCACGTGCGCAACAATCGCATCGCCGTGCTCGGCAACGAATGAATGGATGGGTTCTGCCGTTGGATCGTCGAGCATCTCGGCTACAAGCGAGGAGATGATCTCGCCTTCTTCACCAAAAGCATCACGGTGGACGGAGAGGATCTGTTCGCGGTCTTTCGGCGTGGCCAAACGAAAGGCCGTTTCACTTGGATTCATGTTCATCGGATTGGTTAATGGATTTCATCTTCACTTGGGGCTTCGTCATCGCATTGTACGATCTTGGACCTTTCTGAAATCATGCGAGTACAAATGCGGCGACAGATTCGTTTGACTTCTGTGCGGGACGTGGCAAAGTTTTTCCTAGGTGGACGAAATAATCTCGCCGTCAAACGCATCTAGATATGCACTGGTTCAAAGAAATGAGATTTCTCGTGAACCATTCGGAATGAAGAGCGTCTATTACCTCCGACGCAACAAGTCACATCCAATTTTGAATTAGCAAAGCGAGTAAGAGCTTTCTGATGTTTACCAAACAGCAACAAACGCGAATCGAACGGATACACGAAGGGCATACCTTCGGCGGTAGCGATTGGTGCAGTGTGAAT
>JBCCOI010000702.1:0-3611 GCA_039025515.1 Planctomycetota bacterium | reverse complement strand
CTTTTTCGCACCTCGGATAATGCCCTCAAGCGCTGTCCGGCCAAGTATATTGTTCCCAACACTCCTCCAGCGTCCTTTTATCACATCGACTTCACCGATACGGACTCTGGTTCTGACTCTGATGCTCATCCACGTCGTCGCTCCACCGCATCTAATGCTCCTTCTCCAGGGGGTACACAGCCAGCTGCCGCCAGCAACCATGCTGTATCTGCTACCCATTCGTCTCACGATGCTTTGGCATCAACAGGAGAAGTAGAAGCTTTACCCTCAGCAGGTCCTCCAAAGCGGCTTAACGATGAGGAGCACCGTGCCTATTGCAACCGCACCATGAAAAGAATCCGCTTCCAAGTGTGCGTGGTGCACTGCTGCTCGAGTCTCGCTCGCTGCTCGCGGACGCGACGCTGATCGTTTCGATGAGCGAGGACTTCGCAGACTTCACCAGTGTTCCGCGAAACTCCAGATCACTCAGTCCGGACGAGATGTTTGATCCGTGATTGGAAATCGCCTCGATGCGAACATACCTCGCCTGCACTCCATCAAGCACAAATACGTTGCCGCTGTAATCCGTTCGACCCGGTGCCTCCGGAAGCTCGATCGTTTTTGCCAGGATGAAGTTTTCGCCAAAAGCGTCGTTGTCCGAATCGGGGTCAACGTAAATCTGAAGTGTTTTCACGCCAAGAGTCGTCAAGCGATCCGTGATCCCGTTCACCTGGCCGACGTTGTAGTTCCAAAGTCGCAGGGTCTTGAGTTCGTAGGTATCGCCGAGATCCAGTACGGGTGCGGCGTCCTGCACACCCAAGAAGTGATCGTTTCCGTTGGTACGACTGTGGCCGGGTTGTGCTCCAATACCCGAACCGTTGCGGGCGGTGTCAAGCATTCGGAAGATAAAACCTCCGTTGGAGGATTCCGCGCGCACCGAATCGATGACTTGTGCGTTCGCTTCGACCAGTTCGGCTGGGGTCAGTTCTCGCCGAATTGTGCCGGTCGATGCATCAAAGGAATCCGCAACGAAGATTTGCGCGTAGCCGGTCGTCGTATTTGTTCCATTCGTAACGGAGAAGCGAAGGATATCCCAACCGGAGAACCAAGGCTGCGGTGAGTAGGTGAAGGCACCGTCGCCCGAGAACGCAATCGTGCCACCAATTCCCTGTTGCACTTCGGTGACGAACAACTGCCTGCCCTCCGCATCCGTTGCATCAAAAATAAGTCCTTGATCAGCGTTAAACGTGTACTCGCCGCCAGAGAAGACTCCAGCGTTGATCGTTCGCGTCGGGGCAGAGATTTGGAATTCGGTGCGGAGGTCGGGGACTTCACCGCTCGTGTCGCTTAATGAAAAGCGAACGCCATCAGCGATAGTCTTTCGGGAGTTAGACCCAGGATTGGTGCCGAGCACGACGCTTCCATTCGTACCGGCATCAAAGAAATAGGTGCCCACCTTCACCCATTTCCCACCGCCCCGTGTTTGATCCAGCGTCAGGTTCTCGCTGCCCAGCGAATGATTGATCTGCAACGGGACTGCCGTCGAATGTCCTTTGTGATCCGACTTCCGGCGGCTTTCACCGATCCAGCGAACGAACACGTCGTACTGACCGGAAACGGGGAGCGTTGGCGAAAACCTTGCTGAGGCATTTGGATCATCGGAAAACGCGATATCGGAATCGATGTATCCGCCGGGCTTGGTCGCCGATGACAGCCATTCGCCCTGGAAGGTGACCTCTTCGTCGAGGTTGTCGAGGATGATGTCTCGCCGAACATCCCAGAGCGTCGCGTCGTCGAAGGCCGTGTAGATTGTGCTGTCGATGCGTTCGATCGTCTGCGTGATACCACTGCGAGTCTCGCTCGCATGCACCGCCCACGCATTGTTGGCCGACGACGCCGAGTCAAAATTAGCGACGGATAGTGAGGCGTCGACGGTGACAAATGCGGGATTGTCGGCATCGCTGGAGGTCGCGTTGTTTCGATAGAGGCCGTAGAGTTCGGTTTGGCCACCATTGATCGTACGGAAGATTGTTCCCTCCGTTTCGACCTTCATCCCCAAGATCCAAACGTTCGCGTTGTCGTTGAGGATCTTCTGATCGGGTAGGTCCTGATCATTGACGTTCGCCGCTCCCTCGGGGTTGAGTTGCCTGCCCCACACGTTCTGGTTTCGAAACGTAAACGTTCCGGCTGCAATGTCGTAAAGGAAAACGTCTCCCGGCGATTCGCTAACGGGTTCATAATCGAACCCAATCATGTTGCGAGCAACCACGGTCTGGTCACTGACGTGATCGAAGCCGACGCGTTGCCCGCGTCTGCTATCGAAGCGTTCAATCACGACCGCGTCTGCGCTTGTGTTCCCGATCCGAACCACCCCATCGCCACTCCGCGTGACAAGGATCGATTCCAGCCCCAACAAACGCTCCACGCTGCCGCGAATCTCGACAGCGTCATCGATGACCCAGTCACCTGCGTTTTGAAAGTAGATTGTCGTCGCACCCGAATCGATCGCCGCTTGAATCGCCGCTGCGTCATCGAATTGATCGCCTGGCAGTCCGCTCGGTGTTCCGTCCGCATTCGATGTCACGAACGAGTGCGGGCTTGCCCAATTCGCGAGGTCCAGATCGAGCGGCGGTTCCGGTGAATCCTGGACGGGTAGTCCCAACATCGCGTCGGGCGACCCTTCAAATGTTTCCGCCGCACCTCCAGTGTTGCTGTCTTCGGCGCCCTCGCTCCAATATTCTTCGACGAACGTTCCAGAGAGAACCGCGTCGCGAGGGAATTGCTCACCGCTGGGTTGATAGTCGATCGCCGAACCGTACCCGGACGTGTCCACATTGCGGGCATAGAGGCGTTCTTCGGTGAAGATCGCGTTCGTCCCCGATGCGATGCCGACACCGGTAAGTTGGCTATCCAGCAAGGTAAAGACCCCGTTTCCTGCTCCGCCGGCATTCTGGATCGCGCGGACTTCGTTCAAGCTAGTGACATTGCGGGCGAACACGTTTTGGTTCGTTTCATTGATCCAACCAAAGACTTGCTGGTTGGTGAGTTCAATGTCCTCGAAAGTCTGGCTGGCAACTTGATGTCCCGTCCGAATACCGACATCGAAACCGTCGATGCCGACGTTCTCAATGAGAAGCGGTCCGCTCGAAATATTCTCGGTCCCGCGGTTCGGGTCGTTTCGGATTCGCCCCAATTCCAAGCCAACACGTCCGGCAAAACCCGGGTCACTGGACCGAATATTGACGTTGCGAACGGTTGCCTGATTGCTTCCGACGAATCTCAATCCGTCCGCGGCCGGGTTGCCCGCACCCACGTCAATCGTGAGATCTCGGACTGCGTTCCGGAAAGCGTCTGCGGCTTGTCGGATTTGAAACCGCACGACAGCGTTTTCGACGTTTGAATCATCACTCAATCGAATCAAGACTCGATCGCGACTTTGACCTTGCAGGACGACGCGTGCACTCGCGTTGTTGCTACCCAATAGCGGAACGATCAAAGCTTGGTCGACTTCGTATTCACCCTCGGGAAAGTAAATGATTTTCGTTCGTCGTCCCGGGTCTTCGGCAACGGTATCCAACAGCGACTGCAACGCAAAATGATCGTTGTTTCCTGCCGCCGGATCGGCATTGAGG
>JBCCOI010000701.1:0-3618 GCA_039025515.1 Planctomycetota bacterium | reverse complement strand
GGAAAGCCTGAGCCGAAATCAGTTTTCTCCCGCGTTGGTGCAGTTTCTACAAGCGCGAAGGCTTGCGGCCGATTCAAAAATAGCCCAAGCCATCGCACAACTGAAATCCGTTCGAGTGGAGGTTATCCAGGACGCTCCGATCGTTCGTTTGGTGGATCTAAGTCTGGCGGATTGTTATCGGAAAGTTGGCAACAATGATGACCGCATCGCGACTCTTCGCCGAATCGTTACGGAATCGCCAAATTGGCTTCCAATCCGCGAACGATTAGCCGGCGCTTTACTGGATGCGGGAAGGATCGAAGATGCAATTCGGGAGTATCAAACCATCGCAGCGCAACCCGATGTTCCGATCGAGGCGCCGTTGAACTTCGCGAGGTTGTTGCTCATTCAAAACCTAAATCGGACGGAAGCTGAAAGGGACTGGCGTCCGCTCGAATCATTGCTCGATGCCCTGTTTGATCACGCCGGCGTTCGCCCTGAAGTGGCCGTGCTGAAGGCAGAAGTGATGTTGGCGCGGGGGCAGCCAGATTCCGCCAGACGAATCCTGCAAAACGCCGCACAAACGGAACCGGTTCAATCCGCCACTGCGATGCTCGCCATCAGTCAGGGTGACTTTGAATTCGCGGACGCTACGATTCGGACCGCCGTAGAGGAGCGTGGTCTTTCCCCAAAACTGAAGCATGCAACGGTCTCCCTTGCGATTCAACGCGGCTTGGGCAGCGATGCGGAGCCCGAACGAAGTCTTGACCAAATCGACACCGGTTTTGAATCGGAATGGGACACCTCTCAATGCATCTCCTACAGCGAGCTGATGATCCCGCTGCTGATGCAGCACGATCAAGTCTCCAAGGTTCATGATCTCGTTGACTATCAGTTGGGAGTCCAGCCAGCAAACATAAAGACTCAGTCACGAAAGCTGCAGTTGGCTTATCAAAGTGGCGACCAAGATGAACTGACGCGATACGTGGACCATCTCGAGTCGACGAGCGGTGACGCCGTTCTGATTCACTACGGACGAGCTCTTCAGACGTTCGTCCAGGCTGCCAACGATGAAGAATTGGCGGAAGAAGACTACAACGCCGCACAGGCATCGCTTGCTGCTGCCGCGGCCCTTCGCCCCGACTCCGCTTCGATCGTCGCCCTTTCGGCGCAGCTGAGTGATCGCGCAGGACGTCATGAAGTTGCGATTGGGAAATATAAACAAGCAATCTCTTTGGGTCAGCGTGATTTGACAATGGTACGCCGTCTGGTGTCATTGCTTTCGGACGCCGGTCGATTTAGCGAGGCAGACGCAGTGATGAGGTCACTGCGACAATCGAATCGGCCCTTCAGCGCAGAGTTGTCGCGAGTGGCGTCGGAAATCAGTGTGCAACTCTCACAAGTCGATCGAGCGATCAACCTTGCTCAGCGGGCCGCGGAGAAATCAAACCATGAAGCAGATTATCTTTGGCTCGCTCGTGTCTGTCAGCTTGGTGGCGAAACTCCTTCGGCCGAGACTGCATATCGAAATGCCATTCGCACTGCGCCGCACTCGGCAGAAGCGTGGCTCGCATGGATCGCGTTCCTGAATACAGAATCAAGGCTGGATGAAGCTCGTCAGGCGTTGGAGGAATTTGAATCCTCAATCGAGCAAGACGACGAATCAGGAAAGATCGCGGTCGCGCAAGGGTATACATTACTCCGCGACGCAGCGGGTACTCGCCGACTGTTACATCAAATCGATGCGTCTGAGCTTTCGACGATCAAGCAACATGGATCTTATCTTGAGCTCGTCACGGCCATCGGTGGCGATTCGAGTGGCGAAGAACATTTGCGTCGCACCCTAAGTGAAACCAAGAGTGAATCACCTCAAAGAGGCCTCTTTGCGAGTTCGGAAAGCGCGGAAGAATCGAACGAGGATCATCGATTCGAGATGCAGCGATGGGCGAGACGTCAACTTGCACTGACGCTCTCGAGAGAATCGGCAAACAAAGACGTTGGGCCCGGCACGAGCATGAATGAAGCCGTCTCGCTGCTGGAAGAGAATCTTCATGAGTTACCGGACAATGTTGACGATCGATATGCACTCGCCATCGTTCAAAGCCGTTTTTTGGGTGTTGCGAATCCCTCCGTTCCGCTGAAGACCTTTGATTCACTTCGTCTCGATGGGTGGAAGCCGAATGCGTCAGACCAATTCTTGATTGGACGTCTTCACGCGGCAAATGGGGACTGGTCCAAGGCCAGGGACTTGATGTTGCCGCTACTTGGCGACAAAGGCTTCTGTCGGCCAAAGCATATCAAGCGTTACGCAAGACTCTTGCTTGATCGCGATAACCACGCTGAGGCATCTCTTTGGATCGATCGGCTTCAAGAAGAACGCGTGCTCGATCCCGAGACTGCCGCACTGGTTTGCGAGCTTCAGTTCTGTCGAGGTGATCTTGATCAAGTCCTCTCGAACTTGAGCGACAGTGAGGGAGCTTCTGGACAGAAATCGTGGCTGCACGACACACTCTCGACAAAGCAGCGTTTCGAAATGCTCGTGAAGCTGTCGACAAAATTGAATCTTTCTGAACAAACCGAGGAAGCGTCGAGATTCGAGAAAGCTTCCGTCGCGTTGGCAAAGGCCCTCTCCACCGATGGCGATTTCCCGGCGATGTTCTATTTGCGGGAGTTAATCCGCCGTGGCAACACCGCAGAAGCGATCGCGGCCCTCTCCGAACAGATGGCTCGAGCCTCTTCCGGCGATCTCGTTCGTTTTGCGGAGACACTTCTCACGGAAAGCTCGTGCACGGCGGACGATTTGGCTGTCGTCGAGAAGCTTTTTGTAGCCCGAGCAAAGAGTCATCCTGCGGATACGCCGATTCGAATCGCAATTGCGAGAATGCGTGAAAGCCGCGGCGATGAACAGACAGCGATCCGAATCTACTCGTCGATCTTGTCGGACGGAAAACGTGATATGGCGGCGGAGAACAATCTTGCCGCCCTGCACGCCCTCACCGGCAATCCTGCGAAGGGCATTGAACTATGCAATCGCGCCATCGATGAGTTTGGCGAACGCATGTTTTTGTTGGATACGAGAGGCCTTTGCCATCTGCAGGCGAATCGGTTGAGTGAAGCCGTCACGGATTTCAAACGCGCGTACGCGATCGTTCCGCACCCAGTTGTTCTGTTCCACATTGCTTGGGCCGAAGACCTTCGCGATCAACCAACTGCGTCCAGGCATGCATTCTCTTTGGCAACGGCGCAGGGACTTCTCCGTAGTAAAGTTCATTTGCTGGAACGTGATCACTTCGATCGATTGCTTGCGGGACTCCGTGGATCATAGGTCTCGAGTTATAAGCTAAGATGTATCGCTAAATCGTCTTGCGGAAATCGTCATCGTAAAGCAGCGGTCGGCGTTCTTTGGAGCTGAAGACGAGGTGGTAGAGGAGTTGACCTCCGTGAGTGTGTCGCCCGCTGGGCTTAGAGGTTAGCGCCAACGGAATCCGGTGGCTGACCCCCTCGTCGTTATACACATTTGAATTGGCGATGTAATTAGCGATCGGATCGCGTAAGCTGTTTGTGATACGGATGTTACAAACTATTTTGCTTGCGATGGATTGTTGCGATGGTTAGCGATTGGGCTGCTGCGGAGATGCG
>JBCCOI010000700.1:0-3620 GCA_039025515.1 Planctomycetota bacterium | reverse complement strand
AGCTCAAACAGAATGAGCGGATTTTCTCGCGTCGACCGGAGCGCCCGCTCACACACTTGCGAGGCCAGCCGAACCGCTCTGACTTCACGAAGCCCTCGTGAGACATCGACGATCAGGGCGGCGGGAAGTTCGGTGGAGAGCGTGACTTGCAAGAACAGCTCGCGAGCAAGATCTTGCCGCCCCAATTTGGAATAGCAGGACGCCAGACGAATTCGTGACGACGGAGAGATCGGACGGATCAAACCGGCCTTTTCGATGGAATCTGACGCCTCGGAGTAGCGTCGCGTCTCGTAGAACGCGCGACCGAGTAGTTCCAGCTTTTCAAATTCCTCAATCGATGATTGAGTATCCGGCGCGTGCCGAATCGGATCGAGCAGTGCGATCACATCGTGATAACGATGAGCTCCCAGCAACGCCCTTGACCTAAACACAAGCTCTTCGAATCCGCCGGCGATTGAATCGCCCATTGATATTGATTCCATCGCTACCTCGCTTTGAGTGCAGACATCACCGCTCAAGTGATGTCGGGAGACGTACTCTGCGTGGCGTGCTAAGCGATCCATACCGGGTGAGCGTTCCAAGGGACGTTCCGCGGTACCAACGATTCGCTGGCTCCGTCAAGTACAAATGATATTGAAACTCAGTCTCAATAAGATAGCCATCGGCAGAACTGCTGTCAACTGGACACACGTTTTGGCGCGAATTTGCGGGAGATCGACTTCGAGTTCGGTGGCGTTGCGGATGCCCGCCGACCGAAATCTGCCGTCCAGACTGACCCTCCCGTGCGGGATGAACCCAAATCTTTCCCCGTTGGCAAGCCATTTTTGAAAAAAGTTCTCACCGCGTTGAGACGCTTTGCATTCATTCCGTCCTATCGGAATGGGCCGACGCGACAGCTCGCCGCCGTCGACTCTCTTCTCTTCTTCTCTCCAAGAATCACGGTCGTCCCATGTCAAAAAGATGGAATCGCTTGCTCGGAAAAAAGCACAACAATCGACGACGCACGGGTGTCACGCGCCGCCTGCGTTCAGAAAGTCTCGAAGACCGCAAGCTGCTCGCGGCCAACATGTTCCATAACGAGATGATTCCGGAGGACGTGAACGAAGACGGCCAAATCACGTCTTTGGATGCGTTGACGGTGATCAACGAAGTCAACCGCCAGTCGAGAGGTGAATCTCAGGGCGAAAGTCGCGGCAGAGGCCGCATGACCGATGTCAACAACGACGGTCGAGACACGCCGCTGGATGCTTTGATGATCATCAATCGGATCGGCCGCGGTGGTGGCGGTCCAGTAGAACCCGGGCCCGGCGGGCCCGGCAATGATGGTCCCGGCAATGACGGTCCTGGGGACAACGACGGAGATCCCGCAATCGATCAACGTACCGACGTTGTCCTTCGTTGGAACGAACTGTTCGGCGAGTTGCTTGTCGAAAATGAAACCGATCAAAACCCGGGTTACGCATCGCGAGCGATGGCCATGTTGAACTTGGCGATCTACGACGCCGTGACCATCACCACCGGCGATCCGAACGACGCCTTTTACGACTACGATTTCGAAGGCAACCTTCGGGGCGCCAGGCCCGAGGTCGCCGCTTCTCAAGCCGCTTACACGGTACTGAGTTCGCTCTATCCCGATCAACAAGAGATGATTGATCGATTCCTTGACCGATCCATCGGTGACGTCCCGCAATCGGCTGAAGCTGCTGCCGGTTTGCGATTGGGAAAACAGATCGGCGAACAGATCGTTGCGGCTCGTGCCGACGATGGCTCCGATGTGCTCGGTGACTACACGTTCTCCGATCAGCCCGGCGACTTCCAAGCCGATCCACTCAACCCGGACGTTCCCGTTTGGGGACCGGCCTGGGGTGAAGTCGATCCATTCGTCATTCGTTCCGCCGAAGACTTCGCGCCGGAAACCACGCCTCCGCTGGAGAGTCCCGAGTACGCCGCTTCGTACAACGAAGTGAAAGAGCTTGGTTCGGTCGACAGCACAACGCGAACAGCGGATCAGCTCGAAGCGGGTATCTTCTGGGCCTACGATCGCACCGGTCTCGGAACACCGATGGCACTGTTCAACGATGTTTTGCAAACGATCTCCCTGCAGGAAGGTAACACACTTGCCGAGAATGCTGCATTGTTCGCGCAAGCTTCGGTCGCGATGGCTGACGCGGGCGTCGTTGCGTGGCACACAAAGTTCAGTGAACAGTTCTGGCGTCCCGTGACGGCAATCCAGAACGGCGACACCGATGGCAACCCACTCACCGAAGCCGATCCCGACTGGACGGCCATCGGAGCGCCCGACGGAAGCGACAGCATCATCGGGTTCACGCCGCAGTTTCCGACGTACATTTCCGGGCACGCGACGTTCGGTGGTGCACTGTTCGGCGCGATTCGCGAGTTCTACGGCACCGATGACATTGCGTTCGACTTAGCATCCGAAGAGCTGGAGGTGTTGCTTGAGAATCCTGAACTTCAGGAAGCCTACGGGCTAAGCCTGGACGACGCCCAGCGGTCTTTCAGTTCACTTAGCGAAGCGATGGCGGAGAACGGTCGCAGCCGAGTCTACTTGGGAATCCACTTCGACTTCGATGACGTCGTCGGTCAGGATGTCGGCCAAGCGGTCGCGCAGACGGTGTCGTCTGAATTTGTGGTTTCCGACAACCCTGGACCCGGACCCGGACCTGGACCTGGACCTGGACCTGGACCTGGACCTGGCGACCCGGGAAGGCCGGGTGATGACGATGGCCGTCGTGGCGATCGGATCGCTTCAGTCGGCGGCGGCCAAGACGACTTGATGCCTCCGGTTGCCCGCGATGATGAGGGTTTCCTGGCAACCGTGGCTCAGATGAGCAACATGCTCGCTGACGGGGATTTCGAGTTGCTCGCTCAAGACCATCACGATCGGCATCGCATGGCATTGCCGGGCAACAACGGAGATGACGTCGGCGAGGACGATGAGGATGAGGACAACGACCTTGGAGAGGGCGTGTCGACGGATCTCGCTTGATCGAATGATCGAGCACTGAGTCTATTGAGCCGCGTTACGAACAGCCAATCTGGCGTGGTGGACGAGGCGACGAGTCCAGAGGTTTGGGGATTCGTCGGCTCATCCACTACCGACCGCGCCGCACGAACATTGGCCGTTCGCTAAGCAGCAGGGCTCACGAAGTGACAAGTTTCTTCGTAGCGGAAGCCGCCAAGGCTTTCGGGGCAGTCGACGCCGCTAGCTGCGGGGCCGAAGGCCAGAAAGTTTGCATGAAACACCCGCTGCTAGTAGCTCCGTCGGATCACTTTTCACCATCCCATTGGTCGCCACATCAAACTCCAAAATGCTAACTTCCCGCTTTTGCGTCTGCCCAAAGGGCTGGGGCACCACCTAAGGAACCCAAACCGCCCAAACGAGAAAAACCAAAATCGTGCCGATGAGGGCCGTCACGACGCCGCTGGTTCGCCGTTTCTTGAGGTAGAACAGAAGTCCAAATCCGGAGACGGAAAAGGCAGCCATGAGGATGGCCGAAATGTCGATCAACAGACTCCATGCGGTCCCACTATCGCGTCCCTTGTGGAGGTCGTTCATCACGGCGATCGCGTTACTGGAAGTGACCGTGACGCCATAGCGT
>JBCCOI010000699.1:0-3626 GCA_039025515.1 Planctomycetota bacterium | reverse complement strand
GCGCGAAACGTTTCATTTGAAAATACTCGTGTTGGTCGACATTGAAGCTGGTTTGAGAACCCCCGCGATTTTCTCACGCTAATCGGGCTCCAACCTCATTCAACCATCACGAGCTGCGAAAAGCACGAAAGCGTCAAAACGAGCGCCGGTTGTGCAGATAGTCCACTTTCGCGGAGTCGACGCGAATTCAAGGAGAGAATCTCGCGCACCAAGTGAAAACGTGGCGTAGGGCTCTTCCAACAATTTGGACACCTCCAGGAAAGTTTGCGGATGGCGAATTCATGCCGCCCATCGCGATTCGAGGGTAATGGTGAGACATCCCAATTGGCGACGTCGAACCATTGGCAGGTCATAATTTGGTATCCTCCCCGTAGAATTCGTCCTTCCACGTATGCGTTAGAAGTCATGACTGTTCGTCAAGTTTTTGTTGGTCTGGTTCTCTGCATCGTCGCAACTACCGGATCGCTGCGAGCGGGAGATTGGTTGGGCTTTCGTGGCGACGGGCGATCTTTTGCTCCCCAAGCGAAAACGCCCGTTGAGTTCGATGTCGAATCGGGAAAAAACATCGCTTGGCGAGTAGCCACAACGGGACGAGGCATCGGTGGACCTCTCGTGATTGGAGACCGAGTCTTCGTGACCGGTTGCGGCGGAGAAGACGAGCGAGACCTTTATGTGGAATCATTCCGGGTCTCCGACGGCAAGCTTCTCTGGTCGCGTCCGATGCGAGCGACGGGCCGTCCATTCACACACCCGACCAGCTCCAACGCTTCTCCGACGCCGGCAAGCGACGGCAGCCGCATCTTCGCATTGTTTAGCAGCTGTGATTTGATCTGCTACGACCTGGATGGGCATTTGCTCTGGTATCGAGCCCTCGCGGTCGACCATCCGAAAACCGGTAACGACATCAGCATGAGCAGCTCACCGGTCGTCGTTGATGGCGTTGTGATCGTTCAACTTGAAAACCAAGGCGATTCATTCGCAGCCGGCATCGACGCCGAAACGGGCGACATCCTCTGGACGAACGAACGTTCTTCCTCATCCAATTGGTCTTCGCCGCAGCCGATCGTCAACGAGGGGGGCCCGTCTTCGGTCCTCATGCACAATTGGAACGGGATCGATTTGGTAGACCCCAAGACAGGTAAAGCTCTGAAGCATTTCGATGTGCCTGGAGACGGCACGTCCAGCAGCACGTATGCGTCGCCCTACGTCATCGTTCCGGGCGATTCGACAACAGCCATTCGCATCTCGCAAGGCGAAGCGACTTCTTCGGGGCAGCCGAGCTTGGAGGCGGAGATACTATGGGAAAGCAACCGTCTCCGCCCTCAACGTTCCAGCCCTGTTGCCTCGGACGATCGTCTTTACATGGGTCGGGGATCAATTTTGGTGGCCGGCTCCATCAGCGATGGTTCCGTGCTCTGGCAGGCACGGCTCGGGAAACTCGGCAGCGTTTGGGCGACACCCGTGCTGACTTCTTCAGGGATCTACGTCGTCGACAGCAGCGGCTCTGTAATCGTTGTCAATGATGAAGGCGATCGTGGAGAGGTCATCGCGAAGAATGAATTGCAAGAAGGCGTGCTCGCAAGCCCCGCCGTTGCCGGAGACGCGCTCTACTTTCGGAGCGAACGCGGTTTGATCAAAGTAGCGTCGGAGTAAGGAAATCACCATTCGCGATGAGGTTTGTACTTTCCGACCCTTAATTGATCGCCTTCGGAGACGATTCGCAGCTCCATCATGAATTGCCCGACAAACGTCACATCGAAATCCGCACGTACCAGATCTGGATCAAGATTCGCGTTCTCGTCTGCGAGATAACCGTCTCCGAGATCGCTGTACATCAACGTCAAAAGAAACGTGTTCGGCGGCTCCTTCGCCCCATTTGGTACTTTCTTCCATTTTGAAAACTCTTTCGCAAGCTTGTCGGCAGTCCGGCGCTTCGCAAGTTTAGAGTCCATTAGCTTAAGCGATTCCGCGTAGTCCTCAGCTCGAATGCTCTCGCAAAATGTACTCGCGAAAGACTGATAGTCGGTCTTATTCCATTGATGTTTATTGGTGCGTTGATCGCCGGCGAGAAACCGTCCGGTTTTCGATTTCAACACGATGCGTTTGCATTTGAATTCAAACGGTTTCCTCATTGGAGAAAGCGTGAACTGGACGGACCAACAGAATTTTCCCGATTTCTTCTGAGCGAGCAACTTGGACAACTTCGTTTTTGGCTTGTACATCTTCTTTCCGAACGCGTCGAAAAGACGATTGCCCAATTCGAAACGCTTATCAATCAGCGATTGAATCACGTCGAAACAGATGGTGGCTTCAATGAGCTCTTCTTTTTCGGGGACCGCCACTCCACCCAACCCCAATTCAATACTGAAGTCGTAGAACTGAATCGTGTTGACGGATGCACTCGAAAAGTCGAATCCGGAATCCGAAAGGCACGAAGAGTCCTTGCTTGCTGAACGTGCTGCTTTCTCCCTTGCCGACTTTTTCACGCGCAGCGATTTCTTGGCACGCTTCGTCGTTTTCGCTCTAGCAACTCGCTTTTTTCCCGCGACCGTTCCTTTCGATTTAATTGAAGCAGATTTTTTCTTTGCCATGGCGCACACCCGGCAGAACGTGATTACTTCCATCTCAAGCGGTTGATGAAGTTTATCACTTCTGCAGATTCGAATCAGTCACCGCGGGCTGGTCGATAGAGATCCAGTTCCTTGCGACCGCCAAGCTCCGCAAAGATCGTAACGATCCCGTGTAGCCCTTGCCAAAAATCGGTTTCGTGATCACCACTCTCCCCAGCGGAGAGCGGATGGAAATAGTCGCAAGGAGTCGCGAACGTTAGCTCAGGTTTCTCGACACTTTGAGTTCCTGAAGCAAGAATCACGGACTCGAAGTCAGCCGTCCCTTCGTTTGTGGTCAAGCGAAAGTCGGGCGGGATATCGTCATCCTCGCCTGAGACATCGACAAGCTCAATGCGGATCACCGTCTCAGGACTTCTCACCCGGCCTCGCAAGAGGTCGGTGGTCAGCAGTGGCTTCCAAACCTGATCAATCCATTCGGCAATCGTCGTCGGATGTTTGGTGTGGTGTGCCTCTATTTCTTGAGACTCGATCGCCGCTCGGGCCAGTGGCGAAGACGAACGACTCGGTGTCAGCGGAAGAGGCTCATCTCGGAGGCATACGAGCCGATTCACCGGCTCAACGGAATCAAAAAGCATTACGTCGTATCCAAGAAATCTTCCATAGAGAGCCGCTTCGATGCCGAGTGGCCCCGCGCCGATGACCGCAATGGTTCCGGGCGGATCCAACGTTGCGGATTGATCGTTGTCAGGCATTTGCGAGATCGGACCGGTGATTCGAATGGCTTTGTTGTTTTCCGACACGGAAAGCATCGAGGCTGACTGGCGGCTCATTTCCATCCATCAAGTCGGCCAAGCAAACGGCTGTGGCTGGGGCTAAATGAATTCCGCTACGGAAGTGTCCACCGGCGACAAAGATTCGATTGCTACTCGGAAGTTTGCCACAGATCGGAAATCCGTCATAGGTCATCGGGCGAAGCCCAGACCATGCGCCCACTTCCTTGGCGTCAGCGAGTTGCGGTACGAGGTCGAACGCGAACTCGCGCAGAGCTCGCAATTG
>JBCCOI010000698.1:0-3629 GCA_039025515.1 Planctomycetota bacterium | reverse complement strand
CGACGACGTCGTTGCTGTTCCTGTGGTATCCCGTTCCGCAATTGAAAATCGTAAATGGCACCATTTCTGACTCCCCTGAAAGCTCTGTGAATTAGTCGGCCGTTTGGGCTGGTCTCGCTCGCCACTGATAGCTAACGAACCGAGAAATGGAGGGGACATCCGTCGGTCGAAAAGTGATAGCCGGCCGCAATTCGTTGGCTTTCGCGATCCAGGAATCAGCGGGAATTCGTTTCGGCGACATGCCATCGCGATCACCATTCGCTATGCTCCAGCGGGTGTGAGGTGGGTTGAAGCGGGTCTTCTGCTGGCCGAAGTTGCCCCTTGTTCTCGTTCGCGATGGAGATGCGTTATTCGTGGAACTGAATCTGATTCATGAACTGCTGATCGTCCTCTCCGCAGGACTTGCTGCTGCGGTGATTTGCCGGCGATTCAACGTGTCGATACTGATCGGATACCTGGTCGTCGGCGTTTTGATCGGGACGGGCGTGTTCGGCTGGGTGGAGGACCGCGACCATGAAATCGCTCACTTTGCTGAGGTCGGCGTCTTCTTGTTGCTGTTCTCGATCGGACTCGAGTTTTCGCTCGATGACCTCAAACAGTTGGGCAGCAAATTTTTGGTCGGTGGCTCGATTCAAATGCTGCTGGTGGCCGGTCCCGTGATGGGCGTGTTGCTTTGGTGGGGCAACGAATGGAAATCATCTCTCTTGATCGGTTCCGCAATCGCATTCAGTTCGACCGTCTTGGTCTTTAAGACGCTTTCTGAATGCGGGCATTCTCAGCGGCCCCATGGTCGACGTGCGATCGGCATCCTCTTGTTTCAAGACGCCGCACTGGTGCCGCTGCTTTTGATGATCCCGTTGCTCACCAGCAACGGAGGCGCAGAAGTTTCGGACGCCGGAATCGCTGCCGAGGTGCTGCGGTTGGCTGGGGTCTCGATCGCGTTTCTGATCGCGATTGTTTGCCTGCGTTACCTGCTCGCTCATTATGTTGTGCCGTCTTTCGCAAGTTATCGGCGAAGCGAGTTGGTCGTGCTCTTTACGATCGTTTCGATTGGGACGGTAACGCTGGCCGCTTACTCGGTCGGTCTTCCACCCGCCGTGGGAGCCTTCGCGGCCGGCTTGATTTTCAACGGAAACCGCTGGACGCATCAGATCGACGCGTTGGTGTTGCCGTTCCGTGAGACCTTTGCCGCCGTCTTCTTCGTCGCGCTCGGTTTGATCCTCGATCCGAGGTTGTTCCTCAAGGAACCATGGTTGCTATTTGCGTGTTTGCCGATCGTGATTCTGTTGAAGTCCGTTGCCGCAGGTATTGCGCTCGTGTTGACGCGATTACCGCTTCGCAGTTCGATCGGGATGGCAATTGGACTGGGGCACGTCGGGGAATTTGCATTCGTGTTGGTCTTGATTGGTCAAGAATCGGGCGTGATCTCTGATCAAGACTACCAGCGAGTGATTGCGATCGCGGTGGGCTCACTTGTTTTAACCCCGGCGCTGATCCGGTTTGGGACTTCGATGATCCGCAACGATGGGGCTGAAGAAGAACGTTCGTCAGGGCATGCGAGGCATTCGGATGAACCGCAAGCCGTTGTCGTTGGGGCGGGTCCGATCGGACAATCCGTTGCCTCACAGCTTGAAAATATTGGCAAGGACGTGTGCCTTATCGATCTGAGCCCGATCAATTTGCATGGATTTGCCCAGGAAGGTTTTCGCACCATCGCGGGTGACGCAACACGTCCCGAGATTCTGGAGGAAGCCGGAGTGGCCGCCTCAAGACTGAATGTCGTTTGCGTTCCCGACGACGGTACGGCACTGCGCGTCGTTCGCGCCATTCGTGAACTCGACCCCACCGGTGAAACGATCGTCCGATGCCGATTCCGAGCCAACGTCGGGAAGCTCATTCGGGCAGGTGCTGACGAAGTGGTGTCCGAGGAAAGCGAAGCTGCGGCCGCGATCATGGGGCGGATTTCTCGCATTAACTCTATTTGACAAACCCGTTCCGTCGCCAAACACCATTCAGTTCGCGGACGCATTATCCTACTCCGAGACGGCGAGAAGTTTTTGATCGATTGTCCGGAATCCCGACAGCTCCGCGCATGTCCGACGTATCTCTTCGGCACTACACCGAACTGCTTCAGAAAAGTGAATTGCTGACGCCCGATGAGGTCGATGCGAAGCTACGTGAATTTGAGCGCGGTAAATTTGGGGACAGTGATTTTGGGGACAGTGATTTTGAAGACAGTGGCGTTGAGTACAGCGGCGATTCGCGAAAGCTCAGAGCCGACTCCGCAGAAGATGCCGTTGCGTTCGCGGCTTTCCTGTTGAAATCCCAATCCGTTACGGAGTGGCAGAACACCCATTTGCTTCGTGGGCGGTTCCGAGGTTTGAAGTTTGGAAAGTTTCGCGTGCTGCGGTTGATCGGTGCCGGCGGCATGGGACGAGTCTTCTTGGCGGAAGACGAAATGTTGAAGCGTCAAGTCGCGCTGAAAGTCCTGCCCAGAGCACGAAGTCAGAATGAGCGAGCTTTGCAACGCTTTCATCAAGAAGCTCGCGCGCTCGCAAAACTTGACCATGCCAACATTGTTCGTGTGCACGACGTCGACTATCGCGAAAAGACGCACTACATCGTGATGGAGTTTGTCGAGGGCGTCGATTTGGCGAAGCGTGTTGATCGCCAAGGACCGCTCAGCGAACGTGTCGCTTTGGGATACATTCGACAAACAGCACTTGGCTTGCAACACGCGCATCAGAATGATCTGATCCGTCGCGACATCAAGCCCGCAAACCTATTGGTTGACCAAACCGATACGGTCAAGATCTTGGATCTCGGACTCGCGCTTTTGCAGTCGGACGACGAGGGTGGCTTGACGGCAGATCCGACAAAGACGCTCGGCACGGTGGATTTTATTTCACCCGAGCAAGCGTTGCACAGCCGCAACCTCGATCATCGAACGGACCTGTATAGCCTTGGGTGTTCGCTACACTTTTTGCTGACCAGCCGAGGTCCCTTTTCCAGTGGCCCCGTTGCGCAACGGTTGCTGGCACATCAGACCAAGGAACCTCCTTCAGTCAATGAGTTGCGACAGGCCCTGTCGCAACCGGCGGTTGGTGAGGCGACGCTGACGCTGTGCAAACTGTTGATGGCGAAGTCGGCTGACGATCGGCCGCCCAGTGCTGCGGACGTTGTGGCTTACATCGATCGGTTCAGCTTTGGCGAAGTTGTTTCAAAACCAAATGCGGCAGCTCAGCTTTCCATTCCCGCTGGCGAATCGACTCGAGAGACGGTAGCGGCGGGACCGAACAGCACGATAAATGGTTCTTCGGTCGTGCGACTGAGGCTCGACGAAAAGCATCCATCGGTCAGCCGAACCGCCTCGGCCATCCAGATCGACGTCAAGGATCATGTGCCGACGACAAAGACATCGAATTCCGTTGCCGCGAAGACTCGGAAACGACGCAAGACCAGCACTCATTTATGGATCTTGACGCTGTCTGGCGTTGCCTTCATCGCCAGCTTGGCTTGTCTGTCGTTTCTACTGACGCAGCAGCCTTCGGAACAGCCTGCCTCGGGTGCTCTAGACGCGTCAGAGAAGACGGCAGCGACCAGTGTCTTCTCGTACACCCTTGTCGCTG
>JBCCOI010000697.1:0-3636 GCA_039025515.1 Planctomycetota bacterium | reverse complement strand
ATTAACGAGATCGGATCGGAACGACACCGTGTCGTGTTGGGCGATTACTGATCCATCGAGGGGCGCCGTTTGATCCGACACAGACCCGATATTCGATTCGATGGGATCTGTGGGCACCGACTGATTCCTCTTGCTTAGAACTGATGGTTTCCGAATCAAAGAACGTGATGGATACTGCGGCGGTAGTGTGATTGGCGTCGCTCGATTCGAGAAGTCTTCAAGTCAAATTTCGCCGCAACCTCGGAAGTCTCCATTGATTGATACCCTGATTCTGGCCGTCGTCCAAGGAATTGCAGAATTCCTGCCGATCAGCTCTTCGGGGCACCTCGTGATCCTGGGCTCCGCGCTAAGTCACTACCAAAAGACGTCGCCGTCTGCGTCTCCAACGATGGAGATCATCTTGCACGCGGGCACACTCGGATCAATCCTGCTCATCTTTTGGAAGCGGATTCTCGCGTTGTTGTCCGAAGACCGGCGAGTCATTCCGCTGTTGATCGTCGGCACTGTGCCTGCAGCGGTCGTCGGACTGGTGCTGAAGAGCCAATTTGAATCCGTCCTGAAGAATCCAATGCTCGCTGGTGCGATGTTGTTGGTCACCGGCGTGTTTCTCATCATTCTTGGACGGCTTTCGCAGGGTGAAAAGGAATACCAGGGCCTAAGCTGGTTGGCCGCGTTCCTTGTCGGTTGCTTTCAGGCTTTCGCCATCCTTCCAGGCATCAGCCGCAGCGGTTCGACCATTTTGGGCGGACGATTGCTCGGCCTGAAGACGGAAGACGCAGTCACGTTCTCGTTTCTGCTTGCGATCCCGGCGATCGCGGGAGCAACGGTGTTGGAGCTGAAGGATGTCGTCGAGCACGGTGCCGGGGCCTATCCGCCAATGGAACTTGCAATCGGGGCGTTCGTGTCCTTCGTTGTCGGAATCGTTGCACTCAAGTGGCTGATCGGATGGAGCCGGCAGGAGCGACTTCACTGGTTTGCCGGATGGTGCATTCCCGTCGGACTCATCACGCTCGCCGTTCTCATTTTTTGATTCATACGATCGCTTCGCTCGATTTACTGGCGACGGCTCGGGCGCCCCATCGAACACGCTGACATGTCCACGTTTCCCCCCGTCAAGACAATCGCAACATGCTTGCCAGCCAGTTGCGAACCGGACTGGACAACTCCGGCTAATCCAACGGCGCCGGACGGTTCGACGACGAGATGTGCAGTTTCGGCGATCATTCTCATCGCACTGAGGATCTCGTTTTCGCTTACCAGCCAAAGATCATCCAGATGCTTTTGAATAATCGGAAACGTAAGTTCGCCGACCTGTGTTCGTAGTCCGTCGGCCACCGTGTCGTAGCGTTCGGGTTTCTGCCGAGTGCCAGCGTTCAGGCTTCTCGCCGTATCGTCCGCGAATGCAGGTTCAACGCCATAAACTTGCACATCGGGACGCAGCGATTTGACTGCGGTCAGAATGCCCGCCGCCAGGCCTCCGCCGCCCACCGGCGTGACGACCGCATCGACATCGGGCAGGTCTTCCAAGATTTCGAGCCCGACGGTTGCCTGCCCGGCCATGACGTCGAAGTTGTCGTAGGGATGAATCATCGTCGCGCCCGTCTTCTTCTGAAGCGATTCAGCAGCTGCACGTCTGGCGTCGGTGTCGGGTTCGCAAACTACGGGTTCGATCCCGAAGCTCCTGACGGCCGCCATCTTCTTGGGCGAAGAGTTGTGCGGCATGACGATGTGTGCGTCGATGTGCCGGAGTGTCGCGGCGCGTGCGACGGCTGCAGCGTGGTTGCCGCTTGAATGCGTGACGACGCCGCACCTGGCAGCTTCGCCGGAGAGCCGGAAGATGGCGTTGGTCGCGCCACGTGCTTTGAAGGCCCCGATTGCCTGAAGGTTTTCTGCCTTCAACCAAACCGAGCAGCCGAGACGCTGTGAGATAGCTTCAACGGGAAGCAGCGGCGTCCGCACGATCGATGCTGCAATCCGTTGATGAGCGGACTGAGCATCGATCAGTTCAAGAGTCATTGCGACGCTCTAAGTTGGCGGGGTGAACTTCGGTGCCGACGGTTTCGGCGGTTCCTCATCGTCCTCCAAGTCGGTCTTGGAAGGCTCATAAGGATTGAAGCTGCGAGTTGCCTCGTACTCCGCCGCACGAAACTCCCGCTGCACTTCATTGAGCTTCCCGCGGAACTCGCGGTAGAAACCGCCCGCTTTTCGGGCGACCTCCGGCAAGTTGCCACCAAAGAGCACGACGGCGATCACTCCGATCACCATCATTTCAAATGGACCGAGCCCGAACATCCTACTCGTTTCCGTTCTTGTCGGACTCGTCGCTCTCTTCAGAGGTATCGTTCAAACCACGTTTGAACTCATTGGCGCTGCGGCCGAGATTTCGCATGAGAGACGGTAACTTCGCACCGCCAAACAAAACGAGGACGACCACCAAGAAAATCATCATCTCGGTGGCGCCGGGCATCGCAATGCCCTGAAGTTGTGCCAAATCCAGCACGGCTGTACCAAGATCACTCGATCCAAATACGGACATCGATTCGCTCCAAAGAGGCTAGGGAATTAAGAACCCTCACGCACAATTGCGGCGAAAGCGGGTCGGTCGGTCGCCATCTGTGCGGCGACCACCTCCAGGACCGTCGTGTCGGGGGTGGAGTCGTGCTCTTCGGCACGACTCCTGAAGTTTAGACGATTCGGCGGGGGAGTCAATTCCGTCCGGAGCGGTGAAAGTCCTGACCGGATAGGTGTGAAGGCTACTCGGCCAGCAGTTGCTCGATCGTTTTACGCATGTCCTTCTCGCCTTCGGCGCCCTTCCAGTTCATTTCGCCTTCCCACCAACGGCGAATGAAGCCCTCTTTGTCGATCAGATAGACGGTCGGCCACGTCTTATTATTCCAAGTTTTCCAGTTTTGACTCTTCGAATCAAAGAGAACCGGATACTTGATTCCCTGCTCAGGGATGGCACTGGAAACGCGATCGACGGAGCGTTCTGCGGGCGTCTCGGGCGTCTGAATTCCGATCACCACCAGTCCCTGATCTGCGTAGTCTTCGTGCCAGCCGTTGTAGTGTGGAAGATTCCGCACGCAGTTGATGCACTGAAAAGCATAGAAATGAACCGCGACCACTTTGCCGCGCAAATCCTCGAGCCGCCCGCCCGATGACTGCAGCCACTGGCCACCCTCCATCGTCAATTCGGGCGCCTTCGGATACATGCGATCAACGCGGCTGAAATCAAACGGCTTACCCGTTTCACCGGAGAGCTTTCGCCGCTGTTCGTTCGTCAGCGAGTCCGCGAACGCGTCCTGCTCTCGCTTCTTGATTGCGGCAAGTTTCTTGGCGGCCTCGACAGACTCGATCTCTCCCCTTTGCATCTTCTCATTCAGTTCCGCTGCGGCCGCATCTGACTCACGGAACTCTGAATAGAGTTGCTCCACCTGGCTTGCGGAGAGTCCGAGATCGAAGGCTGTCTGCTTTCGTACCACCATCCGAGTTCCGAGCGCCTGGTTTCGTAGTTGTTCAAGTCGTGCAAATTGGGAAGCGTCCAGAACGCCGCTCAACTGCGTTTCAAGCGACTCCGTCGCCTTGCGAATGACTTCCCGACGCTCGTCTTCTGGCTGATATCTGGCTCGAAACCAT
>JBCCOI010000696.1:0-3655 GCA_039025515.1 Planctomycetota bacterium | reverse complement strand
TTCATCCGCAATACCGTTGAATCTGGACGTTGGGAATCTGTGGGATTCGAAACGAAGTTTTTCCGAAACCGGATCAAAAACCGCTGTATTCATGGAAGGGGCGTTTTTAACGTGGCGCATGTTTTCGCCCGGTATCGGAAGTCCGTTTGACCTCGTTTTTCACGGCATTTCGTTCCGTTTCACAACTCACGTATCCGGCATTCCAAAACCATGATGTCCTCGATAGTCACTCAGCACTGTCGGAGTTGGCCTTGAGTCTGGAAACGTCGATGCCGGTTATGTCCGCGATGCGTTCCTCAATACTCTGTTCAGCTCTTGGTTTCGGATGTTCCGCTGATTGCTTCTCTTGCGGTGTTGTCAGTGGGCGCTTGAAAAGGGACCATCCGTGGGCGCCTTTGGTCCCTTTTGAAATGGATGGATTTGATCTATTCGGGGGGATGTCCCCGATCTGCTCTATTCTTCGGCAGTCGAGCCGGTGGGCGCTTTGGTCCCTTTTGAAGTTTTTCCAGTTCCGCGAAGTCGGTAACTCGCACCCTTGAACTTCATGATCTCAGCGGACTGCAAGAAGCGATCCAGGATCGCGCTGGCGCTCGGTACGTCACCGATCAATTTGCCCCAATCTTCCAGCGGACGGTTCGTTGTCATCATCGTGCTACGGACTTCATGACGACGCATGATGATCTCGAACAAGTACTCGCCGCTCCGCTTGGGAAGTTGCTTCATCCCCATGTCGTCGATGATCAACAGGTCTGGTTTTAGGTACCTCGCAAGCACCCGGTCTTCCCCACCGTTGCTCTCGTCGTGCAGGAAGTCACGTACCACGTCGAATATGCTTCGGTAGTACACACATGCGCCGCTACGGATCACCGCGTGTCCGATCGCTTGGACCAGGTGACTCTTGCCCGTTCCGGGAGGACCGCACAACAACACGTCTTGTGATTGACGTAAAAAACGGCCGCTGGCCAAGTCGAATATTCGCGCTCGATCGATCGACTTGTTGAATGAAAAATCAAAGTCTTCGAGTCGTCGCACGTCGCGAAAGCAGGCTCGCTTGACGCTCCGCTGGACTTTGCGATCGGCTCGCACCAGTGACTCATCACCGAGCACCAGTTCCAAAAATTCCAGGTGCGTTAGGTTGCTCGAAATCGCTTCGGCAAGTCGCACCTCCAGAACATCTGCCAGCCCACTTAAACGAAGTTCACGCAACAGTCGTGACATCGAATCATTCATCGTTCTTCCTTCCTTGAAAGAGTTTTATTGAAGGTTCCCTTGCACACACTCGTGCACAAACTGGTCATAGCTACTGAGTGGCCGAATCAACTCGTGCGACGAGAGAAACGGCATCAGTTGTTGCACGGGCGATTGACGCTCGATCAACCGTCTGAGCGTTCGCAAATGGAAGTCACCGTGACGCCAAGCGATATCGCAAGCCTGTTCGATCTGGTCGACAGAATGCTTCTTTGACATCGCCAACAGTCCTTGCAAAACGCGGTGCCCTTTGATCCCGTTTTGCCTGAGCATCGTCTCGGACCAGCGTGCCGTGAACGAGCCAATTCGTGCTGTTTTACCGAGCAGATAGGCACCGCCACGTTCAGAGGCGTTGATCTTTTGACTGACGATATGCTCGGCAAGCGTGTTGAACTTCCCCTTCGCGCTTTGGGTGTAGAACGCGATCTGTTGGAGTTCGTCGTTTAGCAGGCGAACCGTTCGACCGTCCCACCGCGCCCAGATCGCGCGGCCGAGATATTCAGGTGGTGCGCTGTAGTAAGCTCCCGCCACGGTCACGTGACCATCACGACAGACCTTGCGTCGCGACTCGTGGAAGTTTCCGAATCGTTCCAGTGGCAGCGGTAATAAAGTGGGGCGTTCGTCTTTGTCAAAGTGCTCGCCCACTTGTCGTTTGGTGGTGCCATGAATGCGTTTGTCAGCGACCGTGGTTTCCCAACGTTGCAGATGATCGTTCTGCTCAGTGAGTGTTGCGAACTTGTGACCACGCAGCGCATTCTCTTGCACGTAGTCGACGCCTCGTTCCACCTTGCCTTTGTGATGAGGCGTGTAGGCCTTCGTCGGCAAGACTGCGGTGCCATAATGCTGTTCAAAAGCACGTAGTTTTGGAACCAGTTCGGGGTCGTACCAATCTGGCTTCTTCACAGCGGCTTTGAGGTTGTCGATGACGACGGTTTTGGGAACACCACCGAATGCCCAGAAAGCGTTCTCCAAGGCGCTGATGAAGTCGTCGGTGGTTTGGCGGTAGACGACTTCGGCGTAGCCCTTTCGCGAATGGCTGAGCACGACACGAAGCACATGGGTGCGGCGTTTTTTTCCGTCAGCATCGACAATCGGAATTCCGATACCGAAGTCGACCTGGGCTTCGTAACCAGGCTCAACTTCCATGCGTCGAAAGGCTTCTGGCTTTTGATCACGAAGCGTTTTGGCAAACCGGCGTACGCTGTAGTAGCTGCCCTGGAATCCGAATTCGCTCACCAGATCCTGATGGATTCGCTGGGCGTGCAACCCTCGGGAAAGCATCTCCGTGATGGCTTGTCGAAATGGTTCGCACTGGCTGCTGGAGCTTTCCTTCGGTGGCTCTGCGGGAGTATCTTGATCAGGCTCCGAGCCGGTGGGCGCGGTGCTCCCTTTTGGCTGCTCGGGTGCCAAATGCCGGCGGACGGTCTTGGGGTCAACGCCCACAGCCTTGGCAATCTGCCGGTGGCTGAGTCCCTGTTGTCGCAAACGCTTGATTTGATTGGACTTCGTCACGCTCAATTGATTGGCCACAGAACCATTCGCCTCCGTTTGGCAATCCAAACGGTCCAACGATAATTCAACCAATCCCCTCACAAGGTGGAGGACTTTCAAGCGCCCATCAGTGGTCCCTTTTCAGCGCCCGCTGACAATCAAGAACGCAAGCATCATCAACAGCATCAGAACCGTCGATAAGTTCTGCTTGCCGTGACCGTAGTTGTGCTCGTAATGGTAGCCCTGATTCTTCAGTGTGTTGAAGGTCTCGTTCTCGATTCGCCAGCGGCAACGGCCACCCGCAGCGATCGACGAGACGGTTTCGCCGGTGACCTTGTGGTCGGTCACCCAACTGAACATCGATTTGATGTCGCCTTCACTTGTCAGATCCGCTTGCCCGACATAGTTCACCAACACGTCCGGATTGCTCTTGTTCAGAGGCAATTGTTTGGCCCACTGCGTCTGGCGAGACGAGCCTTTCTTGTCAATCCTGGCAGTCCGAATGGCGTGCAGTTTTGAGTCGTCGCCCGCATCGATGACTTGATCAAACAGATGTTTGTGGTCGCCCGGTTTCGCACCGAGGATGTAGTGATAGCCGAGTTCCTCTAAGTCAGCGATATGCGGCGCGTTGCTCGACAGACCATCTTCGGTCACCGTCAGCTTGAGCTTGGGGTGCTGTTTCTTGATGCGTTTGAGCAACCGCCGCGTTGCGTTTCGTTCGCAATCGTTCTTAGTTTCTCCGTCCTGTTTGATGATCGGTTCAATGCCCAGCGGGATCACTTCTTTTCGATTGGGATGGGTCAAGACTGCCGCGACGGCTTGGTGGGCATAATTTGTCTTACCGTCTTTGGACTTCTTCACCAAGCAGTTCGGGCATTTGATTTTCGAGGAACTGAAGTGGCCGGTCCCGTCGGTC
>JBCCOI010000695.1:0-3664 GCA_039025515.1 Planctomycetota bacterium | reverse complement strand
GTTCGAGGGACTCCCATGCCGCGACCGCAACGTGCTGAACAGTTTGATCCTGCCGAAGTCTGCGTCGTTCATGTCGTCCAGAGATGCGTCAGACGTGCGTTTCTGGCTGGTGTGGACTACGAAACGGGTAACGACTACTCGTTCCGGAAAGAGTGGATTCGTCGACGCATGGAAGCTCTCGCATCCGTGTTCGCAGTGGATGTTCTCTCGTACGCGATCATGAGCAACCACCTGCATCAGATCTTGCGCAACCGCCCGGACGTTGCAAAGCAATGGTCCGATGAGGAAGTCGCGATTCGTTGGCTACGTGTTTTTCCGGGTAGAAGGCTCGAAGAACATCTTGCCGAACCCACCGAAAACGATGTGAAGGCGCTCTGCCGCGATAAGGAGAGGCTGGCGGAGATCCGCAGGCGTATCTCTGACATCTCTTGGTTCATGCGTGCGCTTGCAGAGCCGATTGCTCGAATGGCCAATAAGCAAGACGAGTGCACCGGTCGTTTCTGGGAAGGACGTTTCAAGTGCCAGCGTATCGTTGATGAGGCGGGGTTGCTGGCCTGCAGCATGTACGTCGATCTGAATCCAGTGCGGGCGGCGATTGCGGAAACTCCCGACCAAGCAGAACACACCAGCGCCTACGACCGCTGCAAAGCGAGGCGCGGTGCAGAGATCCCATCGGCGGCGTTTGACTTAAAGCCGATCCCGACGGAGGAAGCGGGTAAGAAGATCCGAGAGACTCCTGTCGAACAGCTTCGTAAAGAGCGAAGGCGCAAGAAAAAGAATCCGACGGGACGACGAATCAAGCGTGACGGATGGCTGAGTCCGTTGACCCTGTCGCCGACCAAGCTTTCTTCCGAACCCCAAATCAATCGCCAGGGCGTTCGCAGTAGCGACCGAGGTTTCCTCCATGTGAACTGGGAGGACTACTGGGAGCTCTTGAAATGGACGGCTGAGCAGTCGCACAAGGCGACGAAGGTACTCAAGGGGCGTCTGGCAAAGTGCTTGGGAGAGCTCGGGATCGATGCTTCGATGTGGCGTGACATGGTGTGGGACTGGCAACGCTTTTTCGGCAAGAGCGCATGCATCGGAAGTCCAGACGCGATGAAGGAACACGCCGAGCAAGCGGGCCTTCACCACCACCGCGGCCAAGCGAGCCTACGGACCTGCTTTACCGGTTAGGGCTCGCTGATTTCCAGGTCCTCATGGTTGGTCCGCTAACTGTCTGCGCGGAGCCGGCTTGAAACCGCTCGTAGAGCTATCTGGCGGCACCGCCGGAAAGTCTCCCGGCGAAAAACAGTAAAGCCGAGTAGCGCGGCAAGTAAACAATCGGGTCTAGTGCATGGCTGGCACCATTCAGATCAGATCAGATCGAACGGAAATTGCGTGTCAGACTTTCGGCGGGGTATGCTTGCGGTCAAGCAGAATCGTGACCCCGACAAAAACGAAACTGAATACAAGCAGCATCGGCACGATGGGGACAAGCCGCAGGATTCGCTGGCCTGGTGAGAAATAGGGTGAGAGAAGCTCACCTATCGAAGAAATCATGGCGAGGACGAACACAAGGATTGCGCAGGCGGTCCTCAGAACCAGTAGAAAGTGTCTCTCGGACCGAGGCGGTCGAAGCTCTTGCGCATCTTTGGATTCACTCGGCGGCTCGTACGGGTTCGGATGAGTCATGTTTCGCTGGAGACTTCTCGATGATGAAGTGCACCATCAACCCTACCACCAACATTGACCGTGCCGCGAATTTAGTTTTGATCAATGGGCAGGAGCTGCATCGCATCCAGATGGATCAGGCCCTTCGCTCCTTCGGCCAACACGATGACTTCGACGGATGCTTCCGCGTCCAAGTCGATTTCGGCGACGGATCGGAACTCGCCATCTTTGGTACCTTGGTAGTTGATCTCGGCATCGATGGTCTGATCCCCTGACTTCACCCTGACTTTTGCCTTCGTCGAACGATTATCAAACGAAGCGGTTCGAAGACCAACTTGGTAACGACCCTTCTTTGGCGCGATCACCTTGTAAATCGCCTTTGCATCACTACCGCCCCTGGCATAACGATAGCCACTCCCGACATAGCGGTCCCCCGTCGAACCCGCTGTCCACTTCCCCGTTCGTTCAGCTTGCTGATCATCTAGAACGACGCCGGGTAACTTTTTGGGATGGATGCCGGTCGGCGTTCCGTACGGTGAAGCTTCGGGCAGGGCACCCGGTCCAATTTCGATGCTCGCCGAGGGCGTGCTACGTCGTGCTGTACCGGGAAGCTGTAGCAAGCCGAGTAGCTCATCCAAATGTGACTCGTAGACGTCACGTGGAGTACAGCCGCGAAGCGCACAGATCGATGCCGCTTTGCCGACGACTTCGCCCATCATTCCACACGTCTTCATGACTCGCACCGTGCCCAATGCTTCGTGGGTAACGCTTACGTTCCGGCCCGCCATGAAGAGATTGTCGACATTGCGACTATAGAAACATCGGTACGGAACGGGATACCCGTACATGCGGTCGACGCTTCGATCATGAACGGCTTTGCTGATGAATGGATTCTCTGCGTACTTCTTGGCGTACTGCTCCTTCGGGTAGTGCAGATCAATGGACCAAGTACTTGGAACGCAGCCGTCCGGAAATTCACGCTTGGAGGTGATGTCGTCCTGATTAAGCACGACATCGCCAAGCAATCGATTGCTTTCGCGTGGCCCTCCGACGTAGGCGACCCAGGTCAGAATCGCGTTGGTGTGGTCCTTTGCACCGTCACGGTTTTTCATGGCGTTGAACGCACCGAAGACCGCGCGCAAGTTCCAGTCCCGGATTCCTTCCGCGTCCCCGATCGCGTCCTTATCAAAACCGCTCTCCCAAAACCATTGCCCGTGGAAGTCTCGCGGGTAGGGAAAGTCCTGCATGTTCAGATCGAGCGCCCAGGGTGTGTCGGGAAAATCTGCCGGGGTCTCCGCGTTATCCCACCTCCACATGTTGCTCATGCCCATCCTGCCCTCGGGTGTCATCTCGAGATCCGCTCCCGTGAACTTGCCGAGCCAGCCGTGTCCGGTGCAATCGACGAAACGGTCGCCCAAGAATCGTTTGACTTCGCCAGTCTTTACATCAAACGCGTCGACAGAAACGATATGGTTGGACTCGACCTCTGCATCAAAACCATGGTGCCAGAGCATCAGATCGATGTTGGGTTCCTTCCGAACGATGGCTTCTTTTCTTTCGTCGCCGAATTCCTCGTAGCGTCCCGGTGATTTCGTCGCGTTATCGGCGAACTCTTCGACGATCTCGCCGATTCTTGGGAACTTTCCGCGACGAATGTTTCCCATCGCCCAGACGCGAACTTCGCTGGAACCGTTTCCGCCCAGCACACCTCGATCTTGAATGAGGGCGACGCGGCATCCCATGCGTGCGGCGCTGAGTGCGGACGCCGTCCCCGCGTAACCACCACCGACTACGACCAGGTCGTATGGCCCACGCTCGATGATTCGTTCGGAGATGCCCAACCGTTGCCTTCGCCAATCCGAAAGCACTGCGCTAGCGTTTGGCGGTTCGGCGTTGAGGTCGGTTGTCAGCAGAATGCAGTCACACCGACCGTTGAAACCGGTGAGATCCGTGAGGCGAAGGCTGGTGCTGCCTGTCGCGAGTTTGACGGTTCCGCCGTCATGCCATGACC
>JBCCOI010000694.1:0-3664 GCA_039025515.1 Planctomycetota bacterium | reverse complement strand
TGGCAGCCATTGCGATCTCGGCGCGACCGCCATAGTCAATCGCCAAAACCAATTGCGTTCCCTGATTGCCCGCCGAAAGCTCCAGCGTCTCGTTCATCTCCTTCAACACTGCATCGGGGAGTCGATCCCGGCGGCCGATCACGCGTAGGCGAAGACCCTGATTCATGATCAATTCGCGTTCCTCGACCAAATACTGCTCGAGCAATTGCATCAAGGCAGCCAGTTCCGCCTGCGGGCGTTTCCAGTTCTCGCTCGATAAACAGTAAAGCGTCAACGCTTCAATGCCCCGCTCGGTGCAGGTTTCGCTGACCATTCTCACGGTGTCGACACCGCGGCGGTGGCCTTCGATTCGTGGCAGCCCTCTGGACTGAGCCCAACGACCATTGCCGTCCATGATGATGGCGACATGCCGAGGCAACTCGTTCGGAGGCGTTTTCATCGCTCGTTCTCAGGCTCCGATCGGCTGCAAATTCAGCTCGGACGACTGTTCGGTAAAAATCGTTTGGGCACGATCCGGTCCGACGGAGAGGACGCCGACAGGCACGCCGACCAACTCCTCGATCCGACGGACGTAAGCCATCGCTCCCTGAGGAAACCCGGATTCACTACGCACGTGATCCACAGGTTGTTTCCAGCCCTCAATCGTTTCATAAACCGGCACGCAACGACGGAGCTCGTCGGCGTGGCCTGGGAATCGGTCGATTCGTTGTCCGTCCAACTCGTAGGCGACGCAGACTTTCAATTCATCGAGATGAGCCAACACGTCCATCATCATTAGGGCGAGCCGCGTCACGCCGGACAATCGGGCGGTGTAACGGACGGCAACCGCATCAAACCAACCACAGCGACGTGGACGACCGGTCGTTGTACCGAATTCATTGCCCAGCTCACGAATCCGATCACCCGTGGCGTCCTCCAGTTCGGTCACGAACGGGCCGCCGCCGACACGAGTGCTGTAGGCTTTGCAGACACCGAGGACGGAATCGATCCATTTGGGCGGAACACCGGCGCCCGCGCACACACCGACTCCGCTGCTGTTGCTGCTGGTGACGAAGGGATACGTTCCATGATCGATGTCCAGCAAAGCTCCCTGAGCACCCTCGAACAGCATCCGCTTTCTCTGTTCGGAAGCATCGAGCAGGAGGTTGGTGGTGTCGGCGATCATCGGCCGAAGTCGGTCCGTCCAGCCGCGAGCCGACTCGATGATTTTTTCGGGGGCAATCAGTGAAAGTTCGTCATCGCTTGCACCCATGGCTCGTAACAGATCCAGCTTTTGACTTGCGACTGTGCCGATTCGTTCTTCGCAGCGAGGCTGAACAAGATCCGTCAAGCGGATCGCGTGCGTGCGACCAACCTTGTCTCGATAACAGGGACCGATGCCGCGGTTGGTCGTTCCGATTGACTCGCCGCGCACGGCGGTCGCATTGATCTGACGATCTTCGGCGATGTGCCAGGGCATCACGAGGTGAGCCCTTTCGCTGACCATCAAATTTGCTTCGCAGTCCACGCCTCGTGGAGCCAGCCCGTCCATCTCCCCGATCATGGTTTCGGGATTGATCACGACGCCGGGCGTGATGACGTTTTGCACGCCGCCGTGCAGGATCCCGCTGGGAATGTGATGAAGTTTGTAGGTTTGATCGCCGACGACGACGGTGTGTCCGGCGTTGGCACCGCCCTGGTAGCGAACCACTAGATCGAACTGGGGAGCGAGTAAGTCGACGAGTTTCCCCTTCGCTTCATCGCCCCACTGCAAACCGATGACACAAGTTCCCGACACCCGAATGACTCCGGTATTTGTTCGCGGACCGATCGACATCAAAGTTCAGCACCGTCCTCGGATCGGAGGACAGAGAAGCTTCGATACGTAATCCCAGAGCGTAAGCCGCCAATTCACGCGTGACAACGGGCCGATCCAATTCTGAATGAACGGAAGCCTGCAGCCGATCGGGTGTGCCGGTCGGTCGTCATTCGTGAGTTTCGGGACGAGTCCCGCCCCCTGCTCAGCCCACAACTTCGCGGACTATACTCCCTCAGCGGCGGATGGCTGCTCACGATTTGAGTCGGTGAATCAGTTGTCCTGGCCATTCCTAAGGTGATCATTCCCCTCGTTAAGATTTTCTGATGTCAGACTACAGCCTGACCCATCTCAAGCAATTGGAAGCCGAGAGCATTCACATTTTTCGTGAAGTGGCATCCGAATTCCAGAATCCGGTGTTGCTCTACAGCATCGGCAAGGATTCCGCGGTGCTTTTGCATCTCGCCATGAAAGCCTTTGCACCCGCGAAGCCACCGTTTCCACTGCTTCACGTCGACACGACGTGGAAGTTCAAGGAGATGTACCACTTCCGTGACAATTATATCGCGAAAGAACTTGGGTTGGAGCTGCTCGTCCATGTCAACAAGGAAGGCCTCAAACACAACATCATGCCCTGGGATGACAGCGAACGTCACACGGAGATCATGAAAACGGACTCGCTCAAAATGGCGCTCGACAAATACGGGTTCGATGCCGCTTTCGGGGGCGCACGACGCGACGAAGAAAAATCCCGGGCGAAAGAACGCGTCTTTAGTTTCCGTGACAAGGGGCACCGATGG
The DNA here is from genome assembly GCA_039025515.1 of Planctomycetota bacterium. Lineage (GTDB taxonomy): Bacteria > Planctomycetota > Planctomycetia > Pirellulales > Pirellulaceae > Stieleria. Next base: position 1,069 of record JBCCOI010000694.1, on the reverse strand, counting down.
GATCCAAAGAATCAACGGCCGGAACTTTGGAATCTCTACAACACACGCGTCAACAAGGGTGAATCGATTCGCGTGTTTCCGATGAGCAACTGGACCGAGCTGGACGTTTGGCAGTACATCCATCTGGAGAACATTCCAATCGTTCCACTTTATCTGGCAGCACCTCGTAAGGTTGTCAACCGCAACGGCATCCTGTTGATGCGGAATGATGATCGCATGCCGTTGCTCGACGGCGAGGTGGAAGAGGAACGCATGGTTCGATTCCGAACGTTGGGATGCTATCCGCTGTCCGGCGCCGTCGAATCGGAGGCAACGGATTTGGTGGACGTGATTCAAGAAATGCTGTTGACAACCACCAGCGAACGACAGGGCCGCGTGATCGACCAAGACGAAGGCGGCGTGGGTATGCAGAAAAAGAAAGAACGCGGCTACTTCTAAATCGAACGTTCAATACGCCACAAACTGTACGCCACAAAACATCACGCATCCGCTTCCATTCATTCGCGTCGTCGAAATGTCACACCAATCCGATCTCATCGCCACCGATATTCACGCTTACCTCAAGCAACACGAGAACAAGCAACTGTTGCGGTTCATCACGTGCGGCAGCGTGGATGACGGCAAAAGTACCTTGATCGGCAGGATGCTTTACGATTCCAAGTTGGTCTACGAAGACGAACTCGCCAAGGTCCAGTCGGACTCCGCCAAGCAGGGATCGGCCGGAGGGAACTTCGACCCAGCGCTCTTCATGGATGGCTTGAAAGAGGAGCGGGAGCAAGGCATTACGATCGATGTGGCGTACCGGTACTTCAGCACGGCCAAACGCAAATTCATCATCGCCGACACTCCCGGCCACGAGCAGTACACGCGCAACATGGCGACGGGCGCGTCGACGGCCGACTTGGCAATCCTGATGATCGATGCCCGTCACGGTGTTCTCACCCAAACCAAGCGTCACTCATTCATCGTTTCGCTGCTGGGAATTCGTCACGTCGTCGTTGCCATCAACAAAATGGACTTGGTCGATTTCAGCGAAGAAAGGTATGAGGAAATCTGCAGCGACTATCGC
>JBCCOI010000693.1:0-3671 GCA_039025515.1 Planctomycetota bacterium | reverse complement strand
TTCCGGAACCAAGCCGCCGCAACCGCAGAGTGCGAGTCGAGCGTTCCGGCGTACCCTTGCGGAGGACTCGAGGTGGCATCCGTTCTCATCGACTCCATAGCCGATCTGATAGAGCTTCTGTGTGAGCTTTGGTGTGCAGCAACTCTTTTCGCGACACGAATGGCACGTCGATCCGAGTGACTTGCGGAGGCCGCGGACGGTCTCGTAACGAATCAACTCGTTGCAATCATCCAAAGCGGCGAGTAGCGCATTCTCGGTATCGGGAAAACACTTGCCGCACCCGAGCGTTGCGAGAAAGCGAATCGCTTTCGCTTTCTGAGGCACGGCGTCCTGTTCCGCTTTGGCTTCTGCGGCTGCCTGCACCGCGGGGCTTGCAGTCTCTTCGCTGTTGGCCGGGTCCGTCAATGAACGAACCGGTGGTCTTGCTTCCAAGCCTGGAAAACGTGTGCCGAGTCGGTTTCGCACCCGTTGGCCCAAGGTCGTAATCCCTCCATACGCCACATCGAGGCCCAGGAACTGCGGCAGTGTGACCGCAGGCGGTGATGGCGGTGCAATAGCGACAATCGTCGCGCCACCGGCCGCTGCAGAAGCTGGCGCGGGAGCTGCTGCAGGCGGAGCGGGTAATCCGGCGCATCCCACCGTCAGCAGCAGCGCCGAAAAACACGCTCCGGCGCACAATGCTGACGACTTGAGACGCTTGAAAGGCTTCGTGCCTGATCGCATACGTTCGCGGGAGAACTTGGACCGAATCGGGAAGCCGCCACAAGGGCACATAATGACAGTGTCGGCGAGTCACATCGTGACGCTTGAGCCAACTAGTGAAAGATTGCGTCTCATTCCACTTGCGACGGCTCGGTTTGAGCCGCGCTCGTGAGACTATCGCAGCATGAGCGGGACTCGCAGCGGATCGGTTCCATCCGGTTTTAGCTCAACCGCCTGCTTCGCAATCCGTACGCGATTCTGAATCAAGCCCTTGGCGATCAGTTGATACTTTCCCGGGGCAAGTCCAGACAATTTGAACGTACCCGTCGTGTCGGATTGAGTCACCTGGATTGCTTTCGCATCAAGCTCGACTCGGACCTCGGCGCTGGCGAACGGCTGTCCTCGGAAGATGACCTGACCCGCGACCGATTGCAACTTCGGTTTCGAATTTGAATCTGTCGGCTTTGGAGAGACCACCTCGAAGTTTTGCGAGATGGGTTCACTCACATTTCCAACTCGATCGATCGCTCGGACCAAGATCGCATAGCCGCCCACTTTTTCGCCGACCGGAACTTCCAACTCCCAATGCTTCGGTTCCGTTTGGAGTGCTTCGATGAACTCGCCATCGGCCGGGAATTCCGTCACGTCATCCTTCACAACCGTGGCTTCGATCCGACGGACGCCCGATGCTTCGTCGAATCCAAAAACACGAGCACGAAGCGTTTTCTTCGGCAAGACACGAGTCGAACCGACGATTCGAACGGGGCCGACAAGCGGCGCCGAAGAATCAATGAAGAGTTCAATTTTGGGCAGTGCCTGCTCTCGACCTTTAAGCCTCAGCATTGCGGCAATCCCCAGCTCAACGTTCTCCAGCCGTTTTGTGGGTAGCTCCACCAGGTAGTCGTCGGCCGACGCAAAGAGCTTGACGGTGCCGGATTGATTTGACTCCGATAGACTGACACCGACCTGACGATCCGTCGTGATGGACTGGACGGTTGCGGGCGAAGGCTTGCCGGAATCGTCAGTGTCCAATCCATAGCGAAGCTCGTTTCCTTTCCCGCCGAAGACGCCCGCAGGCGAGTCAATCTTGATTTGGACAGGAAGGGCCTCCATCGCAGGAAGAAATCCCTGTCGCGAATCTGTGGTCATCTCGACGTCGACTCGATCGTTGATTTCCTCAATCTCACCGCTATCGACTCCACAAGGTACGTCGTAACGGAATGCACGCGGATAGCCGTCGACGTGAATCAGAACGCGGAGTGTTTTGTAGGTGTCTGGGGGAACATTGATAAACAACGCAGTCGACGGCGACGTTCGACTGACGACGCCTTGGAGTCTGCCACGTGTGCTCGCAGTTGGCACGCCGGCTAGACCGCAGTCGACGCGAACTGGTTTGTCCGACGGCAACATGGTCGCGTCGCGGGCCGCGATGTCGACGAGTATGCGGTTCGAACGAGAATCAAAACGGAGACTCGGGCGAAGGAAGTGTCGAGGTCGCTTGATTGCGAAAGTGACCGGCCGGAATGTCACTTCGCCGGTATCCAGATCCGTCATGGAAAACAACATGCCGCTGATCGGATTGCCAGCAGCATCCTTTGACTTTCCGGACGCGTTGGTTGGATCGCTTTGCTTCTTCTCTGCGGGTGGTTTTGCGCTCGGGTTGCCGAAGGAAGTGTTCCCAGCAACGGCTTGCACATCGAACTCCACCTGGGGCTTCCGTTCGGAGGTCCAGTTTTCGATGGAGTCATTCGAAAAGGAAGGTGGTTGAGAATTCGACTCAAACGTGTAGCCCGCAACCCTCACGCGTTTCGTTCTGGATGACTGATTCGCGACGCCGAATTGAATCGCATTCGTACGATTCGCGAACAGGTTGAGATCCAAGCCACCGGCATCGGAGATGGCCGTTGCATCGGTTGCTTTTGCCGCGAGTTCGACGACTGGCAATTCGACGAGAACCGAGTTGCTGCCCAGATTCGATTTCACGAGGTTTGCATGGGCAACTTCGTAGTCTTCCGAAGGATCAATCAAGTCGATCGTAATCTGGCTTGATTGGGAAGCATTCCCCAACCTTTGGAACTGAATAGATAGCTCGACTGAGTCTCCGGAGTTCACCGCTATCGGTCCGAGCGTTTTGGTTCCCAGCATCGATCGCTTCGTATGAAACGGGATTCGTGTTCGATTCTCATCCGAACGTGACACCGAAACGGCAACGAGATTTTCGGGATAGTCGATCGACAGCACGACACTGCGGTTCGACGCTGTTGCGTTTATCAGTCGGACGGCGGACTCTCCACGACGTCGATCTTCCAAGTTCAAACGGTCCGTTACGTTGATCGTAAATTGCCCTGATGGTTCGTTGAGGAGTTGCTCGCCGCCTGGAATCGTGAGGCAGAGTCGCTGATACTCCTCGGACGCATTCCACCAAGTCTTTTCATCTGTTCCGTCGGAGTATCTAGCCGCCTGACGCATTCGCGAAGACTGCCAACGCAGTGTCGAACGCAGATTCTCGTTACGGCGAAGCTCTGCAATACTCGAAGATTCGAATGGTTGCGCATCTCTCGGATCTAGCATCCTGAGTGCCCGCACCGCGACTTCCGTTCCAGTCTTTTTACCGTTCGGTAGAATGCGTCTTGAAATCGATTGGTAGAAAACGGTGAGCGCGGCACCGAACTTGGCATACGCGTTCATGAGTCGCTCGTTGGCTGAATGCGATCGCTCTTCGTCCAAGCCGGCGTTGCGATAGTTCTCGGTCTCTTGTGCTAGTCGCTGGTGTGCCGCCTGAACCGTCTCGTTCGCACCTTCATCAACGCCGCCAACGGTCGCGAGAGAAACCCATTGAGCCTCGAGTGATGCGATTTCCAGCAGGCGTTCAAGCTCGCTGGCCGTCCTCCCTTCCTCCGAAGTCGAAGACGACGTGGATTCCGAACTCGCGATCGTATCAAGCTCCGGCAGCTTGACGCTTCTCGCGG
>JBCCOI010000692.1:0-3679 GCA_039025515.1 Planctomycetota bacterium | reverse complement strand
GAGCATTGACGGGGAAGTGAGTCGCGTGTCCCCACACGTTGACATAGAACGGCACGTCTTTGTTTTCGCGAATGAAGTCGATCGCGGCTGAGTAAAGCAACGTGTCGCGACCGATCGACTTGTCGCGACCTCTACCGAGCGCTTCAATTTCATCGATGCCGTAGGTCCCATCTGCATTTGCCGGACCAATATGCCATTTGCCGAAGTGCCCGGTTACGTAGCCTCGTCGCTTGAGCAGCTCCGTAATCGTCGCCTTATCACCAAAACCAAAGTCGGCGGCATAGTTTGGGAAGCGTGCTGGAAACAGTCCCGTCATCAACCCAGTACGGCTGGGATTACAGGTGACACCGGTGACATAAAACTGAGTGAACCGGGTGCCTTGTTTGGCCAGGCGGTCAAGCGCCGGAGTTTTTGCGTAGGGATGGCCGTAGCACCCGAGGTCGCCATAGCCCAAATCATCGGCAAACATGAAGACGACGTTTGGCGGCTGATCAGCCACGGCCTGGTCGAGCCTCATCGTTATCGAAAGCGTGACGAATGTCAGTAAAGCAGGCAACCAAGTTGCAAGGTTGTTCGTCATCCAGGTCTCGACAAAAGATGAGAAATCACGAGGGGAAACGAAAGCAAATGACACTGGCCGTTAACTGCGCGCAGCCCACATCATTCCGAAAATCCGCTGGCTAGCACACGGTCTCCGACGTGACTGTAATCCTTGTTGACCATGCGGTCAAGACGCTGGCGATGACGGTCAGCGACTGATGTCAGCACGTCGGTTGAGTACATAGACGACAGTCAGCAAATGGACGCCGATGCCCACCGATACGCCCACGAGATGATGGATCCAGCGGACAAGGACTGATCGAGACAGCAAGATGACATTTGGCGTCATGCACTACCTTTCCAGAGTTTGCTCGTCATGAGCCGAACGACGCACCCCAATCAGACTAGACCTTGCGGTCAAGTTTTTCCTAGATTCCTGTCCAAGCTTGGAATGAACAGCCCACGATGCGTTCTTCATTCACCGACCAAAAAGGAGCGGACATGGATAAAAAGCAAATTCGAATCTCATTCGCGGCATTCATTTTCATTGTTTGCAGCGGTGTTTGCATCCGCCAAGCAGCGGCCCAAAACGCCGCAAGCCAACCGGAGCCCGGTTCGATCAACCTGGAACACAGCCGTGTATTCCCGTTTGTCAAAGGCAAAGGCATGGGTCATAGCCATGGCGTGGAGGCCAAATTAAAGCCGAGCCAGCTTGTGCTTGGTGCTGGCGTGAACGCAGGGAGATTCATCTTTGATATGCAGAGCTTCGACGTCGATACACCTAGGTCACGCAAAGTCGTTGGCCTCAGCGGTAAGGCGAGCGGACGGGCGCGAATGAAAGTCAATGCTGAGATGCATGGCCCCAAAATCCTGAACACGAATCGCTTCCCCACGGCGGAGTTCAAGGTCGACTCCGCCGTAGCGGATGGCGTCGACTCCAAGTCCGAACAACCAAAGTACATTTTGTCGGGGACGTTCACGCTGGTTGGCCAATCGAGAAAGATCTCGTTCCCAGTGACTGCACAAGAAGAGAGAGGTTGGATTCACGTCCGTGGCAAGTTTGCGTTCAAGCAATCGGACTATGGCATTGAACCATTCTCAAAGGCCTTCGGTGCGATGGGCGTCGCTGACACGATTGAAGTGACGGGTGACCTGTGGATCGCGCCGACGCCGGTGTCGATCGCGTCATTGCGAAGTTTGTCGACCGGTCAGTTGCGTTGACTTTCAAATGCGTCACGAGCTGCGCCGGTCGTGACAGCATAGCCGCTGCCGATCAACTCGCCGACAGCGGGGCGAGGCTTGCACTGAACGTCATCACATGCGGTGCAAACAAGCTGTGTCGTGGCTGCGGGTAGACTCTTGGGACAATAGTCATCGCATTGAAACGGTCTTGATGAGTCGCATGTGACGGGCTGTCGCTTGCCGCAATAGTCGTCACAACAGAAGTGCATCGGTCGGCAAGTTACGGGGTGCCAGCGAGTTTGAATTTGATTGGCAGCCGCACACCGAGACGACCAAGCAGGTTCGTGGCATACTGACCGAACGCTTCTTGTGATTGCGGCCACAGATTTCGCTGCGATACTTCGCGTTGAAGTCGAGCCTGCAAAACACGAAGTCCGGCGGCTCGTAGCGTTAAGTTCTGTTGGTAAGCAGCTTGGACAAGTTGCTCGAGCACCGGGTCGTTAAAGACTCGCCACCAATCCGACGTTTTTTCGGCTTGGCGAAGCACGGATGGGTTTGAGCCATCGATCCAATCGACGGAAGTCTCGACACATGGTCGGCGATAGTTCGGTCCGACCTTGACTTCCCATCCGGCATCGTATCGACCGGCGTACTTCTGGATATCTTCTTTCGGAGCTTGTAGAGGGTAGTGGGGTGCATTGAAGGCGACATAGTGAAAAAACGGCTTTTCGCTATCGACCGCTTCATCAAGGAACTGGATGGAAGAGTCCACGTTGGCATCGGTTGTATAGAAGTCTTCGCCAAAGTCATCCCACTTTTCGCCATTGAGCCGAAACGTATTCATTGCCAAGTCCACAGCAGTTTCGCAAGCCGTGCTCGTTGGTCGGCATACGCGCGATCATCGGCCACGTTGACCCGTTCCTCTGGATGGCTCTGATAGTCATAAAGCTCCACCTCGACCACTTGGCTACCTTGGTCCCAATCTTTCCTCCATTCGATGTAGCGAAACCGCTCGTCTCGTACGGCGCGTCCTACAACACCAGCACCACCCCGTTTGACCAAGTGAAAAGCGGGGCGATTCCATTCGCGTGAACTAGGGTCTTTTAAAAGTGGACGAAGCGAAACACCATCGCTCACTGGCAGTGATGGCAGGTCACAGAGATCTAACAGCGTTGGAAAAAGGTCAACCGATTCGACGCACTTTTGCGATATTGCTGCGCTTCGATAGCCCGGTGCGGAAATGATCAGCGGAGATCCAGCTGTCATCTCAAAATTCGTCAACTTGGTCCAGCTTCCTAAGTGCCCCAATTGATAACCGTGATCGCTCCACAGAACGATAATCGTATTGTTGGTTTGGCCAAGCCGATCCAGCTCCGTCAGCACTTTTCCGATTTGGGCATCGACGTAACTGACGCAAGCCGCATACGCATGACGCAGTCGGGCGGCAGCCGCACCCTTGGGAGGCTTTCGTTTGCTGAACCCTTCGGCATACTTCCAAAGTTCATGGTTGTTTCGCAGCTCGGACTTGGACGCACCCTCAGGGAGCGTCTCCCGCATGGGAGTTCCGGGCGGATTGGTGGAATCATACAAATCCCAGTATCTCTTCGGTGCGTTAAAGGGCAGGTGAGGTTTCTTAAAGCCTGCCATGATCAGAAACGGTTGCTCAGATTCTGCAACTTGCCTCAGCAAACGAATGCACTCATTCGCGATCAAGCCGTCGTTGTACACCTCGTCGGAAACGTCTAACAGCGTGTTGAAAATTGGCCATTGCGACCATGGGTTCCAATCGCGGCGATCAAGCGCATGGCGCGAGCAGATCGCGCGTGGTTTCGTCTTGACGGCGTTGCGGTAGCCTGCGGACGCCTCGCGGCCAATCCAACACCACCGCGATGGCGAAATAGATAAAACAGAGCCTCTTGGCAAGTACCGCAGCGTACCTCGGTTTCCCCGCTCCGAT
>JBCCOI010000691.1:0-3683 GCA_039025515.1 Planctomycetota bacterium | reverse complement strand
CACACGACGCGGCACGGAACTCGAATGGACCCAGGAACTCGGGTTCCAAGACAGCAATAGCGACTTCTTCATTCCTGAAGACCAAGCCAACTCGAGGCTGAGCCTGAGCATCAACAAGCCGCTGTTGTCTCGCGGCGGGCGATACTACAACGAACGTCTCATCACGCAAGCTCGATTTGACGACCGCGTCGCTTGGCAGCAACTTCGCGGCGAGGTCGAAGAACGGATCGCAGAAGTCATCATTGCGTATTGGCAGCTCTACCGTATCCGCGCGCAGTTGACTCAACAGAAAGAGCTCCTTCGTCGTAGCCTCGAGATCGAAAGACTGTTGATTAGCCGTAGAGACTTCGACGCAGCTCGCATCGAGATCTCAAAGGCAAACCAGCGTGTCGCCCGGCGGTCCGATCAATTGATCGAACTCGAAGCGACTTTGAAGGACCAGCAGGTTCGACTCGCTAACTTAGTCGGCAGTGATTCGCTCGCGGCGGCGGGCATCGATTTGGAACTGATTCCAACCGGCCTGCCCCAGTTTTCGAATCAGTCGCTCTCACAGCGTGATGCACTCGCGGAAGCACTTAAGTTCCGCCCCGAGATCCGCCTCGCAACGGCGAACGTGGCGTCCTCGGCACTTGAGATGAAAATCACTCGAACGGAGCTCGAACCGCAACTCAATTGGATCTTCGACGCCTATCTGTCCCAACTGAATGGATCCAGCCAGGCATTCAGATCATTCGGTGAACAGTTCGTGAACGCTCCCAGCGTCTCGACTGCACTCGAATTCGAACTTCCAAAAGGCAGGCGTGCTGCGAAGGCATCCTATCGAGAAGCCGTCTACCGGGCTCGCCAACGAAGCGAACTTCTGAGGGAAGCCATCCAGCAAACTCAACTCGAAGTTCAAACGGCTCTGATCGAAGTCGATCGATTCGCGAAACAGCTCGTCAGCAAGCGCAGGGTTTTGGAGACCGCGATTGTTGAGGAAAACATCCTCACAACGCAGTGGCGAATTATCGGCGGTGATGATTCGAGGGTCGGTATAAAACTAGAGAACCTGCTCGACGCGCAACAGCGACGCACCGATGCAGAGAAGGACTTGGTGACCGTCGAAACGGGCTACATGATTGCTCTGGTTCGCCTGCAAAGAGCGATGGGAACGTTGCTCATTCGCGAGGGACTTCCGCCACATCGCTCGCTTTGCTCTGGCGACGTCCAATTTTTGAGGGATTCGACAGACTCTTCGTTGGACGTATCCCACACTTGTGGTGAATTGACCGACAGCCAAGATGTCGAGGTCGATCAGCAGGGCCAATCGTTCTTACCGGAACGGCCGCGCGAACTGGGAGAACCAGTTTCATCGGACTCCATAGATTCCGAGACGCTTGAGTTGCCGCCTCCGGTATCTGAATGAAATGTCCGTCCCACCTAGCGCTCCAATGCCCGGAAGCCACGCATTCGGTCCCTTCGAATGAATCAAGCTCCCTGGCGCGGAGCAGACTGGCCAACCATTCCAATGAACTCCGCTCGAAAGCATGCAGTCGAATACGCTTGCTTCGTGATTGAACATTCGATCACGATCGTGAGGGGCGCTTTGTTTTCGCTCTTCTTCGTTGTATGCGGATTGCCGGGTAACGCTCAGTTTTTTGGCGGTAGTGACCCCATCGATCCGGCGGTAAAAGAATCCGCAACGTTTGGATACGACGGCTTCACCGAGCCGAAATTTGACTTGATGGTCGCGGCGACTGAAATCGGACGAATGGATGAAGTCCTGGTGCAAGTCGGCGACCGAATCAAGAGAGGTCAAACGGTCGCACGTCTGGAAGACGGACTTCAGAGAGAGGCAGTTGCGACGGCGACGTGGCGTGCGAGCATGCACGGTGAAACGGATGCCGCATCGGCGGAGGTGGCGATTGCCAAGCTGCGACTCGAACAACTGCAGACACTCGCCGAACGCGAGATGGCAAGACCCGACGAATTGAAGCGTGCGCTAGCGGACTGGGAAGTCGCCAAGTCACGTGAACTGGCTGCCCGCGAACAGGATAAGCTCAGAGAACTCGAGCTCGAGCGGTACAAGCTGCAGCTTGCGAGGCGCGTGATCAAGTCTCCCATGGACGGCGTCGTCGCAGAGATCTTCCATCAACCGGGTGAGTACGTCACGCCGGGAGATCCTGCGGTGATTCGGTTACTGGTCATCGATCAGATCTATGCGGTCTTCAACATCCCAGCCGAAGATCTGGACAAGATCGTCGTCGGTCGCGAAGTCCCCGTGTATTTGAACAGCTCACGACTTTCCGTCCGCGGATCGATTCACTCGATGTCGCCAGGGATCGATGGAGAGAGCGGTACCATTCGCATCCGCGTGCTACTTGATAACGCTGACGGAAGATTGCGGTCTGGAGATCGCTGCCGCTTGAAATTGAACCCACCCCGCAACGCTCGCCTTCCGATTCAGATGAAATCGCAAGGAGCAAAGCATTCGCTTCTGCCGTGGTCAGACGCGACGACGGTTCGATGAGTGGGGTGGAACCGATGGCGACTCAGCTAAATCAGCAGACCGCAGTTCCCCCGAATCCTGGTGCGGATAGGTCGACGGCGAAAGCAGCTCCTCAATATCTGCAGAGATCAATAGATCTTTCGAAGTCGATTCGACTCATCGAATCATCGCTACCTGCGACAGGAACAGCCGACCGAGTGAAGGGAATGCTTGAGTCGCTGCAAAAAGAGCTTCCACAAAGTCAGATTCGCTGCGGTCTCGGAAACAAGAAACTCGAGAAGTTACTCGACGCGCGCTTGGGATGGCTGCCTCCGACCAGCGAAGTCTATTCGGAGTTCGCTCGACAATGGACGATCCGAGAACCGCGTTTTGACTCTCCCCCAACCCAACGTCCAATCCAACTCGACGAAATCTGTGTGGATTTGGACGACGCCCAGACGCGTCGTCGATGTCGATTGATTGTACGGGGCGGCCCGTTGACCTCGGAGAGTCGTGACTGGATTCATGCGGCTGCCCCGACACTGCGGACTGTGCTTTGGAGTCCGAAGCAAACCGTGGTGGACCGATCCTTACGCCGGATTCGCGCCAGCGGCGTCTCTACACGCCTTTACATTGCGTTGGCAATCGCGGGACTTTGCCTTATTTCGATGTGGCCGGTCCCGTATCGCATCCGCAGCGGTACGGTCGTCCGCCCGTCGATGGCTCGCGTCGTGTCCGCACCGTTCGACGCGACGCTACTTTCGGTACACGCAAAGCCTGGTGACCGAGTTCGGGAGGGGGACCCGCTCTTCGAATTGGACGGCCGCCCCCTTCGACTCGAGCTTGAATCAATCACCGCGCAAATCGGTCAGGCGCAAAAGGAACAGGACATCGCTCTCGTCGGCGGCAGGGTCGCGGAGTCGCAACAGGCAGCTCTCAAAGTTCGCGAATTGAGTCGCCGAGGTGATCTGATCCGCCGTCGACTCGGACAACTCGCTGTGGCAAGTCCGATCGATGGAATCGTGGTCGCCGGTGAACTCGTCCGCTCGATCGGTACGCCACTGCAGATGGGCGAATCGATCATGGAAATCGCCTCTCTTGATTCCATGCAAGTCGAACTGGAAATCCCCGAGTACGACGTGGGCTTCATCCGGCCTGGGCAAGAAACCCGTTTGCGTTTTCCCGCAGTTGACGGCGAGGTTTTTGAAACGTCCTT
>JBCCOI010000690.1:0-3683 GCA_039025515.1 Planctomycetota bacterium | reverse complement strand
CTGCTTGCCTCCTCGTTGCTCGCCGGTGCGGCGGCAGCGACGGTCGTCAGCAGCACCGGTTGCTCGCTGGTCACAAATGCGTATCGACAAGCCAGAAAAAGCGAATGTCTGGATGAGTTTATGATCGCTCACCGAAACCGGACCTTTGCATTGAAGGCTTGGTACCGAGAGCGAGACTGCTTTGCGAACAAACCGTACTTGAGCGAGTTCAAGGCGGGGTTCTTGGCCGGGTACATGGAAATCGCTGAAGGCGGCGACGGCTGTTCGCCTTGCACGGCGCCGAGCCAGTACTGGGGATGGCGATATCAGTCGCCAGATGGTCAGTCCGCGATCGATGCCTGGTTCGCCGGTTATCCGCTTGGCGTCAAAGCCGCGGAGATGGATGGTGTCGGCTATTGGGGTTACACGCATCAGGCCAATAACGCAGTCCCTGCGAAGACGTCGGAGACTCCCGCCGAGGCAAAGACGCCAGCTCCGGCAGAACCCCGCACACCCATTTATGGTCCCGATGGCAAATTGATTCCGCCGGGGCAGGAAATGCGGGAGTACATCGTTCCAGGAACGGAGCGAGTCGTGCCACCTTCGGAGTTGGAATCACTTCGCTTTGATCCCGGTGCAGAGATGCTGGAGACCCCGGCCGTCTCCGATGGAGCGGACGTGGGTGGACAGAAGAAGTTTGAGATGATCACGTCTGACGACTCGAGAAAGACTCAGGCGTTTGATGACGCCGCTTCGCTCGTGCCGGCTGCACAAGTCGTTAGCGAATCGGAAACCTACTCGCTCGATGATCTCGGCAAGTTCGACGATTTGGGTGACGACGCGATCGAAGACATTTTCGGCTCCGTCGAGATGATGGATGCGTCAGCAAGTTCGGGGCCGGCTTCAAAGGCATCCGTTTCTGGCGAAGGACTCATCCTTCCCGCAACCGGATCAGAAGCGAAGACGGCCGATGCCGAAAATGGCATCCCGTTTAAATTCGAGTAGCGTCGGTTGATGCTTCTTTGAAATCAACCAGAGCAACCGTTCAGAACTCAGGGATGAAAATGACTCATTCAACCGATGTTTCGGTCCTCCGCCGCTACAGATGGATCTGGCAGTGCCTCACCGGCGCGCTAATTCTTTCGGCTCACGCCGGGTGTTCGACGCTGACGCAACCGATCGATGGCGTTCCTGCTTCAAAGGTGCCTCGGCAGTACTTCGCGGAGCCCAAGAACAATCTCGTTCCGGTCGACGTTTCGGTCCTTTCGCTGGAACCGCCACGTGAATACTTGATCGGGCCGGACGACATCCTCGGGATTTACTTGGAGGGTGTTCTACCTTTCACACCGCCGGGGGCTCCGCCGGAACCGCCGCCGGTCAACTTCCCGGAGGCTGAGAGCACGCTGCCGCCTTCGATCGGATTTCCAATCCCGGTGCAGGAAGATGGAACGCTTGCACTGCCTCTCATCGAACCACTCAATGTCGAAGGGTTGACGCTGGACCAAGTCCAAGACGCTATTCGCGACGCCTACGTCGACAACGACATTCTGCAGCCTGATAAAGCAAGGCCGATCGTCACGCGGATCAAAGAGCGGACGATCGACGTGATCGTGATTCGCGAAGACGGTGGCTCGGCATTGCTGACCAATAACATTGGATCGCAGTTCATCCGCGGTGGTAGCGATCGCAGTGCAAGTGGTGGACTCGTCAAGTTGCCCGCGTACCAGAACGATATTCTTCATGCTCTTGTTGAAACCGGCGGCCTGCCGGGTTTGAACGCGAAGAATGAAGTCCGTGTGTTGAGAGCGAATCGAGACAATGAAAAGATTCGCACTGAGTTCATGCAAGCTTATCGAGCCCGGTTGGAAGCATCCAAGTTGGACCCTTGTGCTTGCCCGCCTGAGTTGCCGGAAGACCCATCCATTCTGCGAATTCCGCTTCGTCTTCCGCCGGGCGAAGATCCTGGTCTGACGGAAGAGGACATCACGCTCAACGAGGGAGACATCGTTTACATCGAGTCTCGCGAAACAGAGGTCTTCTATACCGGTGGACTCCTGCCGGGCGGTGAATTCCCGCTGCCTCGTGATTACGACCTCAACGTACTGGGAGCGATGGCACTTGCGGGCCAGGGCGTTTACGGTCAAACCGCGCAAGGGGGCCAAGGCGGTATCGGGCAACTTGGAGGCGCAGTCACGACGATTCCTCCCGGAAGGTTGTACATCATCCGGCAAACCGACTGTCGCGGTCAGATCGCGATCGAGGTCGACTTGACGAAGGCAATCAACGATCCTCGCTCCAGGCCATTGGTGAAGGCTGGGGACACCTTGATCCTACAATACAAGCCTGAAGAGGAACTGCTCAACTTCGGACTCGGTACCTTCTTCACCTTCGGTATCCAAGAGATCATCCGCGGCAACTAGACAGCGATCCTCTCGCAAACATTAGGCGGGTGATGCTTCAGCATTGCCCGTCTATTTTCTTGCGTTTCTCGAAAGAACTCTGCTCATTGTGGTTGGGATGATCCGATCGGCGAGGACGAGCAATTTCCCGCCTGGGCTAAGGATCACTTCGCGTTTTCGTTTTTTGATTGCCGCGATTGTGTATCGAGCCACCCGTTCTGGCGTCCAGCTTCCAAGACTACGTGACCTAGACTCCGGATCTGTTTCAACGAGCACATCGAAAAACTCGCTGCTAGTCGTGCTCGGACTCACAAGCGTCACCTGAATCCCATCGCTCAGCAGTTCTGTGCGGAGTGAATCTGTCCATCCGTGAAGTGCAAACTTACTCGCGCAGTATTCCGATTTGTTGGGTACCGCGCAATGCCCCAGGACACTGGACACATTGCAAATGACCGGGTCGTCACTTTGATGCAAAAGCGGCAATGACAGTCTCGATAACTCAACTGTTGCGAAGAAGTTCACTTCCATGATGCGCCGCAAGCGTTCAGGGGTCGCAGATTCGAAGCTACCGATTGCACCAACGCCCGCGTTGTTTACCAGGAGGTCCAGTCGTCCAAGCTCCGTTGCGGCTTCGATGAGTCTGCCCCGGTGCGATTCTTCGGTCACGTTTCCTGAAACCGGTACCAATTGCACGCCGCCGTCCGAACCGACAGTTCTGAAGAGTTCCTCTAGTCGTTCTTGCCGCCGTGCGGTCGCGATCACATTACATCCATCCATCAAGAGCTGCTTTGCGATTTCTCGACCGATACCGCTACTGGCACCCGTAACAATGGCGACGCGGCTGCGCGGATTCCAGTGCGACCCGAACATGAAGATCTTACGAAATGGGTGAGATCGAGAGAATTAGGAAAAGCAGCATAAGCCGACCGGCCCGAACGCGAAATGAACCTTCGTGACAGGACGATCCTCATAGTCCGATCGTGAGGGTCAAAATTGGCCCGAAACGATTCGACTCCCCTGGGGGTCCGTCCGCCACTGCCCTAAACTGCCGAGTTCTCTGGGTTTGTCCCCGCAGTGGGCCAAACCACGCCGGCATCGGCTTCGTATTGGATGGGTCGTCGCATGCAACTGCTTCCCCTGCTGACTTTTAGAATTAAACCGCTCCCATGGAACTGATCATCCTCCGCTGCGTTTTTTTGGTTTGCGCAGGAGGCGTTTCTTGGATCATCAATACTGCGTTGCCCAGCGATGGCGACATCAATCCCTATGTCGTGTTCATCGGGGTGATGGGCACGGCAGTGGTCG
>JBCCOI010000689.1:0-3686 GCA_039025515.1 Planctomycetota bacterium | reverse complement strand
CAGCGTGAGGAAGTGAGATGATTGCCGTCCATGCGAAAGCGAGAATGCAGCAGGCCCTCGCGTATCCGCTGATCGGTAGTCCAAGTAGCCAGTGAGTCCTCCCAAGAGATATTGACCATGGCCCTGGAAACACGAGCCCCCTGCACCTCAGGCCGATGATAAGCGACAGCATAACAGCCCCAGTGATCAGCATTGTCTTTATCCGCACTGGGACGAGAAGCTGACCGAAGACACAGTGCGTCGCCGCACCGGTTAGAAGTCCGAGCAGAACGCCCAATCCCACGAATACGGTAGCCGGTATGACATTCAAGAAATCGTTCTTCAACGAATTCAAACCGCGATGAACAACGAGGTGGAAAAGAAGTATCGCCGATGAGCTGGAAAAGATGTAGAGCCCACCGAAAAACCAGCGAGTGCGACTCGGACTGCGACGCGTGCAATGCGGAGCATTCTCGCGCTCGACTGGCTTCAAGTTTTCGACTGTGTATGGATTAACCTTGCGATTCACCGACGAAACTCCAGAGCCCTACCAAGTCTAGCGTGCATGAGCGTGCATGCCTCTCAGCAGAGTCAGGCAAGAAACAAGAATTGATCGTTCTATTCACCCTGGTACTCAGGAAGCACTTGCTCGATCGCAATCTGGAAAGCTTCCTTTTGACCAGCTGGATCATTGGTCACGCCCGCGGGGAACTCTGTCTGTCGAACCACGCCTTCCCTGTCAAGCAAAATGCAATACGGCCAAGCGGGAGCACCAAAACGTTCGGACAGACGAGGACCACCTTCCTGGGCGTCATGAATGCTGGTCCAAACAATTCCGTGCTTCTCAGCGACTTCCTTGTGGTGTTTCCACGTTCACAACACGCGACGGCGTCGGAACAAGTTGGAGTCACTGCCAGCGGCTCGCGTGGCTTGTGCGTCGATCAGCCGCCACACTACGAGAAGGTTCACGAGAACAAGGAGTGGTACGCCGATCATCGGAGCAATCGACATGGGGAAAGTGAATACAACGCGTGAGTCCGGTTGACTCGTAAAAACCTGCAAAGGGCCTGGTAGCCCAAGTTGCAGCACGATCGGGGTAGCAGGGACGATCACCAGAGCTCCCACGAGATTCCAAATTAGGTACTGCTTCTCAGAAAGCCGTCCAGCTCTTTCTCTCCTCAAGACAACGATCGCAGAAGCTGCGAACAGCAGGTCGGGCACGCCCACTAGAAGTTCGAAATAGATCGGGAACGTACCCTTCGCCGCTCCCAAAAGTGTTCCCAGGGCTGCAAATCGAAGCATATGAAGACAGATGAACGATGTCTGATCGGTTCCGTCAACTGCGCGCCGCAGATCATTGCGGATGGAAGGGCTTAGCAGCGCTGGTGCGATGCATGCGACGACCGAAACCATCTGCAACCAGAGAGCAGGCAGATACTCAAGTATTGCGTCGGATACAAAGACACGACGATATCCCAGATAGGAAACAAACCCAGAATAGAAGACGATCCAAATCCAGTAGCAAAGCAGCCGCCCGCTGGGTGCAAAGCTGAGCGTGTTCGCGCGTCCAAACAACACAAAGAGAAACGCCAGTTCCACGATCAGTAGGATTGGAGTCAGTGACATCAAAAACTCACTTCTCGAAAGTCTTGGAGATGGATCGGTTTGAGTAAGGGAATCTGTCGCCATTGCCTGCTGAACACTGAGCATCCAAATGACGAGCGCTGGCTGACTACCCTCTCATGCGGGCTCTTGATGTTGTTGACGCGCGCTCGGCCGATCCGGTCGCCCAGCGAATATCCTCGAAAAAGTTCGGTACGCGGCAATCGGCCTTTTCCCAACTGCATTCGGAGCCCTCCGCGAGCTTAGGTCGTTCGAAGCGCGAAGAAGGCTTTGACATCGTGCAATATGCTGAAGCCTCCGTCGGGATATGACGCACCGAGTTCGAAGGCGAAGCGGCCCCGCGGACAATCAAGGTAGCGAGATGACGTTTTCCCGTCGCGAGAGTCTGTCGAAAATGAAGCTTCGGATCCCAATGGCAACATAAAAACTGGAGAGCCGTGTACGGGAGAACCGCAGCGCGATCCGCCTCAGCGGTGCGTTGATTTTGACGACGCAAGACCCCGGCTTCCGGCTGAGAAGAGATTAGGTTTCCGCATTCCGCGTCCGAATCAGCGGAAAAAACCTTGATTGTATCGAAAGACAAAATCCTAACCCGAAGACATCTGAGTTGTTTTCAACGGGTTTGAGGTCATTTTATCGAGCGGAGGGCAGGAAGGCGGTCAGTTCGGGAAGTTTGTGTTTCATCGTCTCGGTGTAGCGGGCGTCGTCATAGGGTTGGCGGTGCTTCCACACGCTCAGCAAGATTCGCTGCCAACGACTGGCTAGCTTCCGGATCGCAGCGTGATGAGCCATCCCCCGAGATCGCTGCAAACGGTAGTAGGCTCCGCTCCAATCGCAGTGTTTGCGGGTGCAATCAGCGAACTCGTGGAAGGTTTGCTTGAGGAAGGCCGGACAGGCTCGACGACGCGAGACATGTTTGGTCTTGCCGCTTTGCCGAGTGACCGGCAGGATCCCGCTATAGCTGCCAAGTGCCGGCATCGCCCCAGCGATCACGCTCAATACCAAAAGCCGCCAACAGCCGTGGAGCCAGTGCAGCCCCTGCTCCGGGCAGCGAAGTGAAAAGCTTGGCGTCGGGATGCCGCTTCATAGCCACGGCGATTTCTTTTTCCAGCTCTTCGATGCCTTTGTCGATCGCCTTGGCCTGCTGGGGCATCGTTCGCACGCGAATCACCAGCGGCTCGATCAGCGAAGCATCCGTACTGGGCAATCGCGAGTTTCGGATCGTTTCGATCCAACGCTCGATTTGCTCGTCGCTTCCACAACGATGCCGTCGAAGCAGTTTTTCGAGCGTTCGTTGATGGAGCTTAATGAACTTCCTAGGGTCGGGCCAGCGACGCAGGATCTCTTGTTTGAGGCCACCATCCAGACGCGTTCCGGGGAGAGCCAACAGCAGTGGAAAAAACATCTTCAAAACCGCGTGAAACTGCTGAATCACGCCGGTTTTGTCGTCGACCAACTGTCGCCGCGTCTGGCACAGTAACGATATTTTTCGTGTCAGCGGATCATCGGGCTTCATCGGTCGCAGGTCACCCCGACGCTCGGCCAATAGCCGGGCCAGGTAGTACGAATCGCGGCGATCGTCCTTCGCTCCGCTGGAGGCAAAGCTCTCACGATACCGTGCAGCCTGCTTCGGATCGACCGGATAGAGGGTGATGTTTTCGTGCAGCATCAGGTGGTAGATGATTCGCACACGTCCTTTCTCCAGGCACACAGCGATGGGGCGGCCATCGGCGATCCTCGCGAGCCGCTCAATCATCTCGGCAACATCTTCGGTGTCGCTGTTGATGCAAAAATGGGATCATCGATCGCGGTCGATGACCGTCAGGCCGTGCTTGGAATCGTCCCAGTCGATTCCGACGACGAGCGGTCGAATATCAGTTGTTTTTGTGGAACGGTGACTCGTGGTGGTTTATCCTTAGTGAAGGTTTTTGAAACCACGCCAGGACTTGTTCGTGCGGAAGGCTTTTAGTCGATTCATGGTGTGAAGACATCTGAGAGATCCGTCTGTTGAACAAGGCCACTCGGGGCGTCCGAAAGTCTTCGGGAAGTCGTCATCAGCGACAGCGTCAGCGATTCGTGACGCT
>JBCCOI010000688.1:0-3688 GCA_039025515.1 Planctomycetota bacterium | reverse complement strand
ATCCCCTGTGCCGCGTCTCAGCCTATGTAGTTCCAATACTGTCGGTATCGATAGCATCCCCATGTAGACAGGAGAGGCTCCGCCCGATGGAAACGTGTCAGAATCGATCGGACGGAGCCGATCGGCGACAATCATTGATGGACCATTCCGAGGCTAAGTGTGGTTTCCTTCCACTTCATCAACATAGTATCCGTAGAGAAATTTGCTGAGGTCGAAAAGAAGCTGCAAAAAACGTTCTTCGTTCTTGGTAATTTCGTTCACGCCGAATCGAAGCGCTTCTTCGGTAATCGTGCTTCCTTCTTCTCGTGCCGCACGGGAGATGATTTGGTACATCGCCAGTCCCGTTCCCGGTAGTTTGCCGCCCGTTCGCGCCGCAACACGTCGGGTGAATTGTTGTGTATTGATACTGGTTGGACCCACCAAAACGTTAAACATCAGGTTGGCGGCGGTGTTGAACGCCACGGTTTCAAAAAATCCGTCATTACGATAACTGCCGTTGCCAAATCCCTTTGTCAGGTCCTCGGTCAAGCCGAGTCCGGTGGCGGGTATCGCGTACACAAGTCGTTTTGAAAACTTGAGGACGACCGGGTTCTTGGCAAACTCAACAAAAAGCTTTGATTCGGCAAACGCGGTCGACAACGTATTGCCAAACGCTCCGCCGATGGCCCCGAACGCGGCGCCAATAAAAGTATCAAAAACGACTTGCTTGGCTGACGCACCACCAAGATAGCTCGAGACTCCCGAAACAAGCCCGCCGATCAACGCCTGAACACCGACAGTGACTTGTGTTTCGCTCAGCGTTAACAGCCCTGTCGGGTCCGAGTTATTGACGGGGTTGCCATCGCCGTATTGGTAACGCAAAAGAGAGACCGGATTTTGCAGATCTCCAAAATACGGGTCGCGTGAAAGAAAGGTACCGGTGTCTTGCTGATAGAACCGGGCGCGGAGATCGACGAGTCCCGTTCCGGAAATATTGGTCTCACCGGCAAAGGCATACTCAGTCGTGCCGTCGCCGATGGAATGCACCAAGTCGCCGAACGCTCCGACAATCGAACGATTGACGATGACGCCTTCTTCGTTGGTAACGCCACTCAAATTGCCGTCAGCGCCGAAATGGTAGGTACGCAAAGCATCATCGCTACGGCGGCTTACTCGACCCAAACCAAACACGAACTCGTCGCTGATGGAGCTGTCAACTCCGTAATTGAGAACGATTTGGCTGACGCCCGAAAGATCTTGCAAATCGATCAAATGACGTTGAGTCACGCCATTTCGCGTCGTTGCGATTCGATTTCCAATCGCGTCATATTCAAACTGATAGGACTCGTTGTCGCTAGTGACGCCGATCAGTTGACCTTCGGCGTCGTATCGATATTCCGTTCGACCGTCTGGGCCATCCTTTGAGGTAAGTCGGCCGGCCTGATCATGCACGTGGGTAGTCAACCCCGACTCAATGAGTCGCCCGAGCGAGTCGTACTGATACGCGTTTAAAACACCAGCGATGGTCGAGGAAGAACGTTGGCCGGCCAATGTGTAGTCAAATTCCTTTTCCGAAAGCATTTGGCCGTTGGAATCCAAATGGACCTCGGCAGTCAAACGCTGTTGTGCGTCGTATTCGTAACTCGACCGTGTGCCGTCTTCGCGTTCCACGGCGGTGATACTACCCCATCGATCACGGGAGTAGCTGAGCCGGGTCAGCAGTTCGTCACCCGGCGACCGTGATTCAATTCGGATGAGACGATGTTTTTCATCGTAAGAGTACTCTTCAACGATTCCATTTGGCAGTCGAATCGTTTCCAAATCTCCGGCGGTGTTATAGATATAACGCGTTTCAAGACCCTCTGGATCATGAACAGAAACGAGCCGATTGAGCGCGTCGTAGGTGTATTCAGTTCTTCGCGAGATCTCATTGCCAATGGTTGCAACCATCGCAACTCGATTGCCACGCAAGTCATACTCGTAGCTGAGGGTGGCTTGATCCGGATAGACCGCTGAGACCAGAAGCCCGCTGGCGTCGTACTCGAAGGTTGTCGTCCCGTTGGCATTAGTCGCCGTCAACAGCTGGCCAGACAGCGAGTAGGTAAACGTCTCGAACGTGCCGTCGACAAAGTCCTGTCGGATTAAGTTACCCGCCGCATCACGTTGCTGAAGAATCGTCTCGCCATCGAAACCCTCGATCTCGATTTGATGGCCAGCCGCGTCATACCTCAAGGTTTCGCTAGCACCATTTTGCAGAACGGTCGTGGTCGGACGGTCCAGCGAGTCGTATCCAATGACGGTTTCAATACCGTCGGCGTCCGTGGTCGAGATTAAATTGCCGTTGCGGTCGTAATCGTACTCCGTCGTTGCTCCAAGGCGATCTGTAACGGATGTTAAGTTCCCCTGCTGGTCGTAGCTAAAACGGGTGACGCCCAGTCCTTCGGCGTGTTCTTCGATCACACGTCCAAGTCCATCTAGTCTGAATTCGGTTTTCACTCCGTCGGGCTCAATCCGCTCGACCAAGCGCCCGCGCGAGTCATACGCCAAAGACGTTATTTGTCCCGCCGTATCGATGATACGACTTATCAGACCGTCAACCGTGTATTCGTAGCGAGTTTGACGACCGAGTGCGTCGGTCTCACGGACTAAGCGATTTTCAGCGTCAAACGTTCGCGTCACGACCAAACCTAGAGTGTCGCTCTCACTCACGATGTTGCCAGCCAAATCGTACTGCGGACGGACCTCTAAGCCACTCGGCAATACGATGAGCGACAGTTCGTTGGCCAAGTTGTACTCGTAGACGGTTTGGTTCCCCAGCGGGTCCAAGTGAAGTACAAGATTGCCTGCAGTGTCATAACGAGATTCGTCGACAAGGCCAACGGACGGCTCGAAACGAAGTTCGTTCCCATTGGAGTCGACTTCATAGCGCGACACATCGCCGATCGCATCAACGGTCGACACCAAATCGCCCGCTTCGTTGTACGAATGAACAAAAAGAGTTTGCCCATCGACCGCGACCGAACGCGTCCGTTGCACGGAGTCTCGTTCAAATTCGTAGCGAATCCCGGATGATTCAATACGCGCGATCGGCTGCCCGCTTGCATCCAACTCGAGTTCGGTGCGTGAGCCTTGAGGATCGACAAACGCAGTTTGGAACCCTCTTTCGTCGTACTCGAAGCTGGTTTCGTTACCCAGTTCATCTACTTCAAGAAGAAGTAATCCGCGGTCATCGTATGTGCGTTGCAGCGATACCGAACCGTCAGGTTCAATACGACGAATGCCATTGCCCGAATCATCGTACTGGAGTCGCAATGCACTGCCGCTCGGCATGATAACGCTCCTGACTCGACCGTCTTGATAAGTGATAGAGGTTTGGCTACCTGTCGCCGTCGTCTGAGAAGTCTGGTTGCCTTCCGCGTCGTAGGTGAATCGCGTGGTGTTACCGCGACCATCAGTCAACGCGATCAGGTTTGACTGCGAGTCGTAATTTGATTTAATCGTTGCACCAACTGGATTGGTGACGGCAACAACGTTGCCCGCGTTGTCGTATTCGATTACCGTTACCGCGCCGCGATCATCCGTCACAACCTCTTGCCGAGTATCCGGATCGTGATCGTATGAGATTTCCCGACCCTCGGCGTCGAATGCTCTTATCAAGCGTCCTTCGTCGTTGTATTCCAATCGCCTTATCGCACGACCAAGCGGATCT
>JBCCOI010000687.1:0-3688 GCA_039025515.1 Planctomycetota bacterium | reverse complement strand
GTCGTCGGGAACGGTTGGTGGCGGAACGGCAACGGTCACGGGGCTGAGTACGGCTTCCAATGGTGATATCGAAGTCACATCCGGAAGCGCTACGCTGCAGGTCGGTCAGGCAATTACGGCCGGCGCCGGGACTGTCACGCTGGGAGCAAGTGCTTTGGACATTGACGCAAATGTCACGGGGGGGAGTCTCGATTTCGACGCAACCGGCTCGCTGGGCGTTGCTGCCGGTGCACGACTCGTCGGCGGAGGAAACGCGACCGCAATCACGCTGGATGCAGCCACCATTCAGCTCGGTACGGGAGCGAGCAACAGCGAGACGGTTCGGAATACTGGAACAGGAACCATCTCGCTGACATCCACAAGCGGCGATGTCTCGCTCGGAAGCTACGCCCTTCGAGTCGCCTCCGGATCACTGACGATCGATGCCGACACCGACGATATCGTTGTCCTTGATGCGGGTGGTACTCGCCAGATCAATGCGTCATCCGATGTCACGTTAACGGCGGCAGCGATCGGAAGCTCAACCAACGAGCTACACCTTATCAATGCGACCGCGCTTGTCGTTGCTGATACTGGTGCGGGATCGATGCACTTGGAAGAGGTCGGTTCGAACTCGATTGCTTCGACATCGATCACGGTCGGCGGATCGACTTTCGGATCGATTGGTATTGACTACAACAATAGCGACCAAGTCACCATTGCCAACGGGCACGCGTTGACGCTCGTCGATCTCGATGCTGCGGATCGCGCGTTCGACTACACGGCTTCTGCCGGTTCAATTTCTGTCAACCAAGTTTTGACGGGGAGCTCGGCACTCTCGTTGACGGCTACGACCGGAGCGATCACGGAAGCGGTCGCGTCGACCGCAATCAACATTACATCGACGGGACAACTCGCTCTGTTAGCGTCGACCGGTGTCGGTAGCAGTGGAAGCGCTCTCGATTTGTCTGCCGGGCAAGTCGCAGCACGAACCAACACCTCCGGAATTTTTCTCGCCGGCAACGCTGGGATGACAATCGCTAGCGCGAACGGCCTGGATGGGCTGGAAGCAACGACCAGTGGTGACGTCGATGTTCGACTTTCCGGTGGAAACCTCGTTGTCAATCAGAGCATCACGACGGCGTCCGGAAACGTGACCCTGGAAGCTGCTGACATTTCAGTCAATGACGATGTCAGCGGAACCAACCTGGACATTGATGCGACCGGCGAAGTTAGCGTTGCCTCCGGCATCCAATTGCAAGCCGGTGGAGACGGCACGTCGATCGAGATTGACGCAGCGACCTCCATCTCACTCGGTGCGGGCTCAATTGGCGCTTACACGCTCGAAAACACAGGCACTGGCACAGTAGCTTTGGGCGCGAATACCGCTTCAGAAGTCAGCCTCAGCCATTACTCGATCGGAACGGCAACTGGCGCAGTCACCATCGATGCGGGAACCGATGACATCTTGGTGCTGGACAGTGGCGGGACTCAGCAGATCAGCGCCGCGGCGAGCCTGACGCTGACGGGAGGAGCAATCGGAAGTGCATCGAACGAGTTACATATGGAGAATGTCACGTCGCTGACGCTCAACGATACGGCCGCAGGTTCGATTCACTTGGAGGAAATTGGTTCAAACAGCATCACTTCGACGACGATCAGCGTCGGAAATACAGCGTTTGGAACGATCGCAATCGACTACGCCAATAGTGACCAAGTCGACATCGCCAACAGCCATGCGATTACTTTGGTCGACCATGATGAAGCCGACCGAGAGTTTCATTACACGGCGACTTTGGGAAGTCTATCGGTCGATCAGATCATCAATGGAAACTCGGCAACGTCACTCACCGCATCGGCGGGGACTGTTCAGGACGCGAATGGTGGTTCGGTGAACGTTTCCTCTTCGGGAACACTTGCGCTTACAGCCTCCGCGGGGGTCGGGTCGTCGGGCGATGCATTTGACGTCGCCGTCGGTCAAGTTGCAGCCACTTCAACGACCGGCGGGATCTTTTTGGCGGGAAATGCTGACTTTATCGTGGGCAGCGCCGGCGGGCTGATTGGGTTGACCACGACCACAAGTGGCGATGTATCCGTCCAAGTTGCTGGCGCGAATCTGGCCATTCAACAAGCGATCGATTCGGCAGGTGATGTCGTTGCCACCGCTGCCGACCTTAATGTCAGCAACAATCTTTCCGGTGCGAATATCGATCTGGACGCGACCGGCTCTGTGACGATCGATTCGGGATCTGTTGTGACGGCCGGTGGCACGGGAACAACGCTGGAGATTGACGCGGCGACTTCGATTACCCTTCAGTCCGGTTCAGCCGGAGCGGAGACAATTCAGAACACAAGCACGGGGACGATCTCGCTCGGCACAAACAACGCGTCGCAAATCAGCTTGGATCGCTTTGCGATTGGTATCGAATCCGGCGATCTGATACTGGATGCGGGGACGGCAAACGTCAACGTCGTCGAAGCTTCCGGAAACGCCGAAATTACGGCGGGAGCAGCCGTTCACGTGGAAGCCGCCGTAGTTGGTTCGTCATCAAACGATCTTGAGATCGATGGAGCGACTTCGTATGTGGTTACCGACACCGGAGCAGGCGATATCTTTCTCGCAGAGTTAACTGCCAGCACCGTGGTCGCGACTTCGATCACGGTGTCCGCTGCGGGTAACGGAAGCATCTCGATCGACTACCACGATGCAGACTCAGTCCAGATTGATGACAACCATGTCATCACGTCGGTCGTTCAATCAAACAGCAACCGAAATTTTGCATACAACGCGACATCCGGCAACATCTCCATCGGGTCGATTGACGCGGGAACGGCGGACGTCGTTATCGAGGCGAGTAGTGGCAGTCTCTCGGATCAAAGCAGCGATACAATCGCCGACATTGTGACGACCGGTACGGCCACACTCTCCGCCTCGATGTCGATCGGATCGATAGGAGATTCTTTCGATGTAAATGTCGGCGTTCTTGCAGCAGAAGCCGGCGGTGATCTATCGATTGCCGCAACCGGCGCACTGCGTGTCGGTAGCGGTGCCAATTTGATCGACGGCGTTTCCGTTGGCGCGGGCGGGAATGTTGAACTCACGGCCGTGACGCTTTTCAGTGTCGACGCAGGGCAAGCGGTTGTTGGAGGCGGTGACGGAACGCAACTTTCGATCTCCGCGGACGAAATGACATTGAATTCGGGAACGGCTGGTGGGGAATCGGTTCGCAATACCGGAACGGGAACGACGACGTTGACTTCCTCCGGGAACGACATTCGCTTGGATCATTTCTCCGTTGGTGGTGGTTCTGGATTGATCACCATCGACGCCGGTACACAACGAATCCTTGCATCGCAGGCAACTGCGACCGGCGAAATCAATACGGCCGGAGGCTTGAGTCTCGCCGCTTCACAGATCGGATCGGCGACGAACTCCGTCGAGATTTCGGGTGCAACCGAGCTCAATCTCATCGACCAAGGGGCCGGTGAAATCAGCATCGCGGAAGTCGGCGGAAATTCAATCCTGTCGACAACGATCACGGTCGGGAACGTTGGCTTTGGGACGATCGACATCGACTACTCGGACGCAGACTTGGTTGACATCGATGACAATCACAGCCTCAACTCCGTCGTACATCAAAACAGCAATCGGAGCTTTCAATACGCGGCTTCCGCGGGCGACCTTTCCATTGGCGATGGTGCGATCACG
>JBCCOI010000686.1:0-3695 GCA_039025515.1 Planctomycetota bacterium | reverse complement strand
TGCCTTTAGCTCGAAGGGTCGGCTCCGCCAAGTCCTCCCCCGGCAGATCGACCAGGGACTGGTAACCTAAAAGCGTCAGCGAGGCGACAATTCACGCAGTTGCCTCGCTCACGCGTCGGGTTACCAAGTAAAGGTCAACTATGAGTTCTACCACTAGTGGAGCCAACACCTCCGCGGATACTTAAGGGTTGGTCGATCAACGATTGTCGCCGGTCGGCTCCGTCCGATCGATTAGCTCCCTTTCTCAGGCCTAAGCGGCTTCAGCAATCACTGCACGCCGCTCACCTGAGAGGAACCGCAACAGTCTCGCGATCAGACCCCGGCGGGTACCGGCATCTCGGCGACTTGGTATGCGCGTGATCGGAACAAAAAGTCGATGATGTTCCCTTCGTGTGGCTGCAGCCAGTTCAGTCGATTCGTCGGGATCGGGCCAAAGTTGACTCGGTCGATTTCGACGCAGCTACCGGCGGACTGAATGAACTGAGGATCTCGCGTCAGCACAGTTCCCACCAGCGTCGGACCGATCCGACGCAACATTTCGGCTTGCGGGCATTCAACCACACTGACGAACGGGAACATGTACTCTTTCATCGCGACGCCACGATCGGGTGAATCGGCGTGGACGACCATGGGACGCAAGTACGCGCAGTGCTCACGTTCAATCAGCTTCTCACCGTAATCGGCGGTCATGTCGGTGACACCACCTTCGGCAAGGTCCTGCTGGACCATCGCGTGCGTTCCGGTCGCCATGGCGGGGACCGTGAATGCGGCAAGCTGTGCTTCGTCGTCGGTGGGCGGCAATACATCAACAGGACCGATCCGCTCCGCGATGGCTTGCGCGATCTCCCTGGTGTGTCGACTTGCCCAAATGCCACTGCAGTTGATGCAAGAACGACCGGAGTTGCTGAGAACGCTCTCAACCATCACATCGAGGTAGAGCTCCCAATCGTCAACGATATCATCTCCAAGCAAAATCTTTGACCAACCCGGTCCATGAGCTTGGACGCGAGGGTTTCCAGCGTGCTGCGCGACCGTTTGGGCGCTGCCAAAGATCATGCTGCGTGGCGTCTTGGTCATGATCGAGCCGCCCGCATCGTGCCCGCCAGGATAGAGGCCAAAGGCCTCGCCGGGCACGCCGGCAGCCATAAATGCGGAGACCATTCGGTAGGGAGTCCAAGGCTCTTGCGATCCGGGCTTGAGCGCGAGACCGATCTGCAAGGGAATCGCTGGCAACCAAAGCGTGTGAACGCCCGGGGAGTTGTTCGGCAAAACAGCTCCCAGAATCGGAGTCTGGGCTTGGTAACTCACGATGACGTCGCGACCTTCTTCGCCGAAACCCTTGCTCAAAATGTTGAGGTCAAGTCCTCTCGTTAAACAGTCAAGGATCTCATCGATGTTGCTCAACACAAAGCTGTTCTTCTTCATGTTTGAGCGGCACATGTGCTCGGGAAGTCCCGTGCTCGCCGATTGCTGGTGAACGAACTGATCCACCGACTGCATCGAGTCACCGACTTGCAGATCAGCTGTCTCGAAAAGCTCTGCAGCTTTCTTCGACATCTCGATCAACTCGGCCGGCGTGTACTTCAGCAAGGCCTCCCTGGCCTTAGACGCCTTCTTCATATCGCGGGCAACGATCCCGCCACCGACGGAACCGAATCGAGCAATCGGTTCGCCGGTATCAAAATGAACCACATCTTTCATCTCGATGGATTCGTAAGGCTTTCCCCAACGGAGTGGTTGCAACGTGATCATAACAGTCTGTTTGTTCGAAGGATGTTCAGGTCGGATTAGTAGACGCCAACGGTGGTCGCACTGGCGAGTTCGTGGAACGGCCGGACGCCGCTCACACCGTCCCAGGGGTAAAGATCAAAGGGGGCTTCGCGCTCGCCTTCGTCGCGTTCCATAAACCCGGGAACAAAGAACTCGTCGGTCAGCGTGTAGAGCTTTACCCGACCCGTCTCGCCGTAGCCAACAACATCGTTGTAGTCGTCGAACTTGACCACTTCCGTCACCGCGCGTGGTTGCGGCGCGTAGTAACTGATCTTGTAGCCATCCGCTGCAGAGATAGGTTTGCTGCAGGCAAGACCCATCAAGGTATTTCCGTAGGTCGGCGTCATGTAAACACCGCCCTCATCAACTGGACCACCCAACATCTCTTCGACGCAGAAGCGTGTCCATTGAGGCGTAAACTCGGTCCCACCGGAAAAGATGCCCTTGATGCCAACCTCCTGCAAACTGGTTCCGCGATCCTCCAATGCCTCACCAAGCGACTCGAGAAGCTTGGGCGTCGCGAACATGCATTGAACGTTGTGGCCCGCAGTCAACACGGTAACGGCTTGATCGATGCAGTGCTTTTTGTACTCCTCGAGATGCTCCATCCAGCCTTTCTTGATCAGCTTGACGACCCAACGTGGATCGAGGTCGATGCAAAAACAGATGCCGCCCCGAAACTGTGCCAGATGCTCCACGGCGAGACGCAATCGCCGCGGCCCGCTCGGACCCAGCATCAACCAGTTGGCACCCTTTGGAAAATGCTCGTCCGGCAGCGTCTCACTGAAAAGTTCGTAATCTTTCCAGTGATCCTCGATGACCACTCGACTCTTAGGTATTCCCGTGGTGCCGCCGGTTTCAAAAACGTAAGTCGGCTTGCCGGCGTGACCTTTCGGAATCCATCGATCGACGGGTCCGCCGCGAAGCCACTCGTCTTCAAAGTTTGGGAACTTCTTCAGATCATCGAAGGATTTAACATCCGTCAGCGGATCAAAGTTCAGCTCGGACTTCTTGCCTAACCAGAACGGGCTACCCGTTTCGTCACTGAAGTGCCAGTGCACTGTTTTAAGCGTGTGTTCGTTGAGGCGATCGAGTGCCTCGTTTGACTTTTCAATGACGTCGTTGGGAATCGCAGATTCGATGGCGCTCATGCAGATTTTTGATTTAAAAAACGCGTGCTGGATCGCATCGGGACATCGCGGGATCGATAAATGAAGCTGCTTAAGGTAGCCATCACGCTCCGTTGTGATGAAACGCAAAAAGCAGTTCAGTTGTTGATCTCGCGATCCGACGATGCGGAGACAGGAGGACGAAGCGAGCTCACCACGTGATGCAAACCCTGGAAAGCTCCAGGATTTGTGAGGCTCACGCAGGAGCCGTCGCAGCTCATTGTTGCGTACGGGAAAGTGCGACGAAAGAACGCAAGTTTCAACATCCCCGGCAAAATTTTCAAAGCTCGACCGCGCATTAAAAAACGCCGCCCGATTTCCGAGCGGCGTCGCGTCTATCTGCTTGACCGAAGACCTGAAGGTTACGGAGTGATCGGGCTCGCGACCGGTGGTGGGATCAGCGTGTCGTCGTCATCTGCAACCGCAATGGCGATTGCAGCACCAACGCCACCGAGCAGACCAATACCGCGAAGGCTCCCGCCTCCGCCGATTCCGCCGCCGCCACCGACTGGGCCTCCGAAGCTGCCTCCGCCGAATCCGTCATAGATCGGAGTGGTTCCATCGATCGGAATACCGGCATCAACGATCTCTTCGTCGATCAGCTCATCGCTGATCACGTTGATCGGTCCGGGAAGCGGTGCAACCTGCATCACGAATGTTTCGGGGATTGATTGAACTTGTGCAACCAGCGAGGAGCTTTCAGTCGCCTTTGCGACCGTTTGCATGGTGAGTGGATCGATCAGCTCCAGGCCCATC
>JBCCOI010000685.1:0-3696 GCA_039025515.1 Planctomycetota bacterium | reverse complement strand
GTTAAAATTGTCTCGGAGTAGAGTGTCTCGTTCCCGTCAATCATTCGTTCGTGAGTCCATTCGAAATCATGGTTCAGTTGCAGAGAAAAAGACTGACGCGGCGCTCGGCAATCGCCGTTGGATCATCGGCATGGCTATTGAGCTCATCGGCTGCGCTCCGTCGAACGCAAGCCTCCGAGTTGAGTGAGGCGAACGGGTGTACTCTTGGGTTCAGCACCTACGGGATGCCATCGATCAAGTCCGAGCGAGCGATCGGCCTGCTGAATGAGATCGGATTTGACAGCGTCGAGATCTCGGTTCGCGAAGGCGCCGACGCCGATTCAGCCACGTTGTCATCATCCCGTCGCCGGGAGATTCGCAATCGACTCTCCGATTCGGGAATGAAACTCACGTCACTGATGGAGCACGTCGGCCCGTCCGACAACAAAAAGCAGCAGGAACACGCACTGCAACGTTTACGGCAGGCAGCGGAGTTGGCTTACGAATTATCACCCGATTCACCACCGCTCGTTCAATCCGTTCTCGGCGGCGGCGACTTCTCCATCGAACGAGAACATCTTCGCGATTATCTCGGACGCTGGAGTGAATTGTCTCAGGAACTCAACATTGTGTTCGCATTGAAGCCACATCGTGGAGGCGTGGTTTCCAGGCCTTCCGAAGCAATCTGGCTGTTCGAGCAACTCGGCAAGCCAGAACGCCTTCGCATGGTTTACGACTTCAGCCACTATATATTCCGCGGAATGACGATGGAGTCAACGATCCGAGAATCATTACCCTACGTCTCCCATGTCGCCGTCAAAGATGCCACGCAAACAGATGATGGTGTGCGTTTCTTGCTTCCGGGAGAAGGCGGAGCGATCGACTTTGCAAAGCTCATTAGGCAGTTGCACGCGGGTGGCTACCGCGGTGACATCAACTGCGAAGTGAGCAGCATGGTTTCTCGGCAAGAAAACTATGATGCGATTGCAGCAGCCCGTACCTGTTACAACAACCTGTCCGCCGCCTTCGAGCGTTCTGGTGTCGGGAGACCCACCCAGTGACCGGATGGATGAAGGACGTTCAAACTGAAATCCACCGCCCACAGTTTAATAATCGGAACCGAGCATGATTCAATTACTACTCAAAAACGACCACTTATTGAACCGAGTACTGAGTGTTTGGCTCGTCTCGGCGATGGGTCTGCTCGTGGTTGTGGGGATGTGTTCGCCAGCAGCAGCCAACTCCTCCGCGCGTCCGAACGTTGTCCTAATCCTCGCCGATGACCTCGGCTACGGGGATGTCCAACCACTCAACGCGAATTCCAAAGTACCGACACCCGCTTTCAACCGACTTGCAAAGGAAGGCCTCACCTTTACAGATGCCCACACGCCCTCAGCGGTCTGCACTCCGACACGCTACGGATTGATCACGGGACGTTACTGTTGGCGAACGGAACTCAAACGCGGTGTGATCAACGGCTATGGAAAGCCACTCTTGGAGCCGGAGCGGCCTACGCTGGGGAGCATTTTTGCTTCAGCCGGCTATCGAACATCGGTCATCGGCAAATGGCACCTTGGATTGGGGCTGCATAGCGGACAGGACAACTTGGACCTGAGCATGCCGCTCAGTCACCACCCCGGCACAGTAGGCTTTCAGCATTCGTTCGTCATTCCGGCTTCACTCGATTTTCCCCCGTACGTCTATTTTCGCGACGGCATGGCCACGACGCAGGAAACGATCGTGGAAGCCAAGCGAGCTTTTCCACAGTTCCTGAGACAGGGTCCGAGGGCAGCAGATTTTGATATTCAAACCTGTCTGGACCGACTGATTGACGAAGCGATCGATGTAATCGAAACGATGAAGTCTTCCGAGCAACCCGTCATGCTCTATCTGCCGTTGACGGCGCCTCACAAGCCAGTCATCCCCTCAAGTACTTATGCGGGGATGACCAAACTTGGCCCGTATGGAGACTTCGTCCGGCAAGTCGATGGCTGTATCGGACGCGTCGTTGATGCATTGGAGTCAAACGACGTGCTGGACAATTCGATCGTCATTGTGACCAGCGATAACGGATCATTCATGCGTCGCTATGAAAACGGCGAGCGAGATCATGTGGATGATGAAACGATCCAGGCATTCCGACAGGAGAACCACACTTCCAATGCTCAATGGCGTGGAACGAAAGCAGACATTTGGGAAGGTGGTCACCGTGTACCATTCTTTGTCCGATTGCCCAACGGTCGGCACTCGGGACAGCGTATTGATTGTGTCGTCGGTTTGGTAGACGTCTTGGCCACCTTGGCGGAAAAGCTCGACGTGGACCTGCCCGAAGGCGCGGCACCCGATTCCGTCAGTTTCGCAAGTCTGCTGGATGATCCGGCGGTTCCGTTCGATCGTCCGCCACTCATTTGCCATTCCTCTGCCGGAATGTTTGCAATTCGAGATGGAAGCTGGAAACTGATTGCCGGAAACGGAAGCGGCGGTCGCCAGCAACCCAAAGGAAAGCCTTTTGCGGAACCCTGGATATTAGTCAACCTCGACAACGATCCGCAGGAATTGCACAACGTTGCCGAGTCTCATCCCGATCGTTACCAACAGATGAAACGCCAACTCATGGAAATCAAGGGCAACGACTAAATGGGTCCTTTGGATTTGCTTGTCGTCGCTGCTGAAGGTGTCGCCTTGAAACACCCCTATGTGCGACGTGCAATCCGCCAAGTTCAGACGAAGAAGACCTTGACGGTTGCTTGGCCGCGGTGGTGGTGACGGCCGGTTGCTGCGGCGTGCTCTTTCATCGAGTCGGGGCTGCCGATGCAGACGGACTTGCCGAAGTATCGTTGCCACTCCCAGACCAAGTCCCGCCACATCGATGCGTCGATCCCCAGTTGACCAAGCCGCTTGGCAAGCTTGGCGGGCACCTTCGGCGTGACCACCGCGATCGTCTGCTTGGCCGTCCATTTCAGAAGCTTCCAGTAGTCCTCCCAGTTCACATGGAGGAAACCTCGGTCGCTACTGCGAACGCCCTGTCGGTTGATCTGGGGTTCGGAAGAAAGCTTGGTCGGCGACAAGGTCAACGGACTCAGCCATCCGTCACGCTTGATTCGTCGTCCCGTCGGATTCTTTTTCTTGCGCCTTCGCTCTTTACGAAGCTGATCGACAGGAGTCTCTCGGATCTTCTTACCCGCTTCCTCCGTCGGGATCGGCTTTAAGTCAAACGCCGCCGATGGGATTTCCGCACCGCGTCTCGCTTTACAGCGGTCATAGGCGCTAGTGTGTTTTGCTTGGTCGGGAGTTTCCGCAATCGCGGCCCGCACTGGATTCAAGTCGACGTACATGCTGCAGGCCAACAACCCCGCCTCATCAACGATCCGCTGGCACTTGAAACGTCCTTCCCAGAAACGACCGGTGCACTCGTCTTGCTTGTTGGCCATTCGAGCAATCGGCTCGGCGAGCGCACGCATAAACCAGGAGATGTCAGAGATCCGCTTTCGGATCTCCGACAGCCTCTCCTTATCTCGGCAAAGCATCTTCACGTCGTTCTCGGTCGGCTCTGCGAGGTGTTCCTCGAGCCTTCTACCCGGGAAAACACGAAGCCAACGAATTGCAACTTCCTCATCAGACCATTGTTTTGCAACGTCTGGGCGGTTGCGCAAGATCTGATGCAGGTGGTTGCTCATGATCGCGTACGAGAGAACATCCACTGCGAACACGGATGCG
>JBCCOI010000684.1:0-3698 GCA_039025515.1 Planctomycetota bacterium | reverse complement strand
GTTTGCCGGCGTGGCGCTTTCGGAGTCGACGGCGGAGTTGGACATTAGCAACAGCAGTATCGTTGGGAGAAACGTCACGCTGTCCAGCGACTCAGCCACCGATGCCGAAGCAACGGTGCTCTCCTTTTATGCCGCCGTTGCTTACGGCCACTCCATTCCACATGCGACCGTTGATATACGTGACGGTTCATCGATTGAGGCAGCCGATGACTTGAGCATTTCGACCAAAGCCGACAGCGACCTGAGCATCATTGCGACGCAAAACCTGATCGGCACCAGCACTGTCGTCGAAAAACGGAACGTGACGCTGGCGGGTGCCTACTCCGATGTTGTCTCCAGTGCTGAACTTTCGAGTGATTCATCATTAACTGTCGGTGATGATCTGAATGTCGATGTATTCGCCACACGCGAGCACAACACGCAATCCAACTCGGCAGCCTACGGCGACGGTACGCTTGGGCTGGCGCTCAACGTTGCCGTTCATTATTCGACCATTGAAGCCCTCATCGATGGCGATGTCACTACCGGCGGCGACATGTCCGTCGAGGCGGAACTGGAAACCATCAAAAACGACTTCAACGCCACCAGTACGGTGGGGACGGGCTCGCTGGGCGGGAGGGCACAACGCGCGACGCGTTTCGACAGGGTCGGCGATGCCTTTGGGTCGGCTTTTGGAACCGGATCTGCCATCACAAGCGCCA
Source organism: Planctomycetota bacterium (assembly GCA_039025515.1). Lineage (GTDB taxonomy): Bacteria > Planctomycetota > Planctomycetia > Pirellulales > Pirellulaceae > Stieleria. The sequence goes on along the minus strand of JBCCOI010000684.1, from coordinate 2,997 downwards.
CGGCGAATAACGAGTGGGCTCGAATGCTTGGCATCGCCGAACAGCAGCCCAACGACTTTGCCACGGCCGGCGCGCTCAACGTCGGGATCAGTTTCAATGATGTTGAGGTTCGCATCGGTGAAGGAGCGCAAGTTAATGTCGGTGGCAACTTAACCCTTGAAGGCCGCGTCGAAGAGTTCCCCGAAACCAGCGCCATCAGCTTTCTCAACAGTTCGAATTCCCAATACACCGGTTCGAACGACAGGACCTACAGCCAACGAGAAACGGGAATCGCGTCCGCGTTAACGGGTGGCTACTTCCAAAATGAAATCGACGTCTACATTGGCACCGGTGCGACCGTAAACGTCGGAGGCGATTTAACGATCGATTCCACGGCAACGGTGCCCTATCACATTCAATGGGCTTGGGATACTCGCACCGATGACTTTGAACCCGCCCGTGTTTCGAGCGCTACCGACAAGCTGAATTACAACCTCGGCATCCAAAACGGCTTCTTTACCAGTTGGGCTGAAGCGATTGCGAGCGCCCAAGAGCGAGCGTACGGCGGAATGTTCAACATCCTGCTGACCGATACGCACAACTATGCGTACATCGGTGATGACGCCATCGTCACGGTGGGCGGCAACTTGGCGATCCACGCGGACACCAATGTCGACACCATCAATTTCGTCGGCTCACCGCTGGCTCTTTTCAATGCATCTGGAGGACGGGGTATCGGCGGGGCCGTGATGGCGGTCGGTTACCTGAATGATACAACGGCCAAAGTCAATCGAGGCGCCCAGATCAACGCGGGCAGCATGTTGGTCTTTGCCAACAACCGCGGCCGCAACGTCTCGATCGGCGTCCAAGGTGGCCTGGCCGACGGCGGCAATTTCAATGCACTCAGCCGAATCGGAAACTTCAACGGCGCGTTCACGGCCCGCTTCGTTGACAATCGGACCATCGCCAAGGTTTCGCCACAAGCCACTTTGAATCTGGGCAGCGGCCAGACCGCGGTGCCGCTGTCGTTCCGTGATGTTTCCCAGAATGAAACTTCGCTGATCAGCAGCGTGCCGATGTTCGATCCCTTCGAGCCGCTCAACGAAGACGCTTCCCAATTGCGAGTCGACGCCGACGAAAGCCAGTTTCGTTTGCCGTACGCGCACGGATTCCAAACGGGCGATCCGGTGGTTTACGACAGCCGCGGGAACGAAGACATCGTCGGGCTGACCAGCGGAGAAACGTATTACGCGATCGTGATCGAGGATGACGAAGAAGACACGGGCTTGTTGCAACTGTCGCTCATACCCGATGGCAATGCCGTTCCGATCAGCTTGACCGGACTGGACGCCAGCCAAGCCCGCTATCATTCGCTGTATCCCGGTTTCGATCCCAGTCAGCCAGATGTGGTTGACACGACCAAAAATAAAATCACGCTCGGGTTCATCCACGGCATGGTCAGCGGCCAGCCGGTGATCTACGAAAACGGGGGTGGCACCGACATCGGTGGTCTGACCTCCGGCGAGACCTATTACGTCGTCGTCACCGGTCCGACTTCTTACAAGCTGACCGGTTCCACCGAGAGTGCTCAAAAGGCGGACATCGATGGAAGTACCGGTGACATCATTCCGCTTTCCTCGACCGGTTCGGGTAGCGGTCATTCGCTACGGCCGATCTCCTTTGATTCGGTCGAAGTTTTGGATCTGATTGAATCACTGGATTCAAACGGCGATGGAGACCTGACTCTTAGTGACGAATTCATCACCGGTTTTAACCTGCAGGGCGACGACGGCCCGATGTCGCGGACGGTTCAAACGAATCAAACGCTGTTGATCCTGGCCGAAGATCAAAACGATTCGTACAGCGGCACCGGAGCAATCACCAAGACCACCTCATCGGCCTCCAGCATTACCGTTTCTGCTGACGTGTTTAATCGTCAAACCGAAGCCTTCATCGGTGCTGAAGAATTGCCACTGGGAACCGACGGTCTTTCGCCGGGCACGGGTGTCGATAGCAGCGATTTGATCATCCTGGGCTACGAGCACGGCTTCTCGGTCGGCGACACCGTGACCTACACCGCCGGCGGCGATACACCGATCGACGGGTTACGGGATCGTGGCATTTACGTCGTGACCGAAGCAACCGAAAACGCCATTCGGATCGGTCGGACGACCGAGGAAGCGACCGCATTGTTCGATGCATCCAGTGTGGATGATGCCGACGGCGTTTGGACGATTGATCTGGGCTACGAGCATGGATTCCAAACGGGTGACGCGGTCGTCTACACCCATCCCGACGGTGACGCTTCGATCGGCGGACTGACCAATGGCGAGACCTACATCGTCGTTCTGGTCGATGGCCAAACGATTTCGCTGGCCGAAAGCATCTCCGATGCGGTGGAGCGATCGGCCATCAATTTCACGCCCACCATCGAAGTCGACGGTAACACCATTCAACTGGGCACCGATCTGGGGCTCGTCGAAGGTCAGTCGGTCATCTACCGGACAAATGGTGGTAATACGATCGGCGGTTTGATCGATGGAGAAACCTACTTCGTCGACTTGATTGATAACGACGTCAATGCAATTCGTCTGGTTGAACTGGAGCCGGGGGGGCAGGAGTTCGACACGCCGATCGAGTTGGATGCGACGCTCGCGACCGGTGCGGTCCATAGCTTGCACCTGGGCTTTACCGCCGAAGAGATAGACGCAGACGATTCGGGCATCGAAGGCTTACGTGGCATCCGGACGATCAATCTTCCCTATGAACACGGATTGGAAACCGGCGATCCGGTTCGCTACACGACCGATGGGGTCGTTCTGGGTGAACTGCAAGACGATGCACGCTACTACGCGATCGTCATCGGCGGAACTCAAGTCGCACTGGCCGAAAGCGAAGAAGCCGCCGATCGGGGTCGCGACCGAATCTTTCTGACCGACCGGTTGTTGGATAACGGTGACGCATCGGACGGTTTCTTCGACACGATCGACCTGTACACCGAACACGGTTACGTCGACG
>JBCCOI010000683.1:0-3703 GCA_039025515.1 Planctomycetota bacterium | reverse complement strand
GACGGGAAGCAGCCCTATCTGATCGAACATCGGGATGGAAAAATGCTGGCGATGGCAGGTCTTTGGGAACGCAATCGTAAGCTCGGCCAGTCTCAGGAAGAGCCGCTTGAGTCTTGCACGATCGTGACAACTTCTTCGAATCAGACAACGCGAGCCGTTCATGATCGCATGCCAGTCTTCTTGGACGAAGACGGTCGAGATGAATGGCTCAGCCCAAAGACGAGTCAGAAACGGTTGTTCGAACTGCTGCGCCCAGCGGATGATGATTTACTGAAGCTCACGCCGGTGAGCCGTTCCGTTGGGAATCCCAGAAACGATGGTCCGCAGTGCGTCGAGCCGGTGGAAGTGTCACCGTCGGATGACACGATGCTCTTTTGAGCGTCTAAGGAACGGCCCATCATTAACTGGCGTGTTTTTGAAAGTCGCCCATCGGCTCCGCCAAATGGAAACGTGTCAAAATCGATCGGACGGAGCCGATCGGCGACAATCATTGATCGCCCGTTATTGACGAGCTTACTTACCCGAAAGGTTCCAAGCGTTAAACCAATTCGTTTCGACCGGCTTCATCCCGAAGTCCTGCTCCAAGCGATCGGCCATGTCCGAGAGGTGGCCGGCGCCATAGAAGACAGCGACCCTCTCTTTCCCATCGCCGAGAACTTCTTTGAGCACTTCGAACGCCTTTGCGTTGCGTCCCTTGATGAGTGTGTTTTCGCCGTTGGCATCGTTGATTCCCATGGTGACTGCTTCCATTTGGATCAACTGATTGGCCATTGCTCTCTTCATCGCGGTTGGACGATCGTTGCTGAACATCGCCATCAGGACTCCGAGATCGCCGCCGCCGCTGGACTGCGTTGCCAGCCCCGCACCCATCATGCGGGCCATCATCTTGATCACGCTGTCACCACGGCGTTTGAAATCCTCTCCGAACTCTTCAGGGCTCATATCCGCGTGACGAAAGTTCTCAGCCATGTAGTCGATGTGTTCCAGTTGATACTCGAGCGCGAGCATGTCCTTCATGCCCGTCTGCATCGAAGCAATCAATGAACGGCTTTTCTTCAAATCTTCGGGCCTGATGCGTGTCCCGTTCGGCGCGACTAATTCGTAGAGTACAGAATCGTAAGTCGAAAGAACGCTATTCAGCTGTTGGTAGTAGTCGAGTTCGCCAATGTGGACGACGCCAACCAGATCGACAATTGCACCATCGTATCGAGTCCCTGGTTGTCCGACATATCGAACGATCGAGGTTTGCAGGGCGACTTTGCGTCCATCGTCGTTTTTCTTGATTCGTAAGTACTCTCGGTGCTCCGCCTCGTCCGAAGCGTCATCCGTTTCGGAGCCGGTCTCTGCCTTCTTCGGATCGCTGTCTTCCGCAGCCGCCGGTGTCAGCGTTTCAGACTGGGCCGCGCAAACGGATTGAAACATAAAAACGATACAAGCGGCAAAGACGATTTGAAGGAATCGCATGGCAGAAGTTTGGGTTTTGGTGTTGGCTTGATTTTCCATTGTTAAGCATAGCGCCGGTGGCCTGGACCGGCAACTGATTGGGGCCGCCAACGGACTGCGACCGCCAACGGATGCAGACTGGCGACCGATCATCGTCGCGTCTACGCGGCGATGCAAAGACGGAGTATCATGGGGCCGCAGGGATGGGCGATTTCTATCCGGTGTCAGCCGAGTCGATTGATATGGAATTTATTGAATTAACTGGGAAAACGTTGTTGGATGTCGTCAATGAGGGCGAAATCGACTTCAAACAGCTCCACGACGCGGGCGTGAAGGGTGATTCGATCGTTCGGATTAACCGATTCGGCGAAATCGAGCTGCGCAAGAAATCGGAGTGGGCACTGGTGGGAGGGCTGATCGGCAACTTCGAAGAACGCCTTCAGAAGCTTACGGGGCTCGACTGGGTGTAGTCGGCGGCGTCGATTCGCGTATCAATCGCCGAAAAGCTTTCCATGCCCTCAATCGCTCGGGACAGAGGCTGCCCGTCCGCCCGGCCGCACAGGCATCGCCTCGGACGGCTAGGCAATTCGGCTGAATTTCACGCGAACGCCAGTCATCCCAGCACCTTGAAATCGTCTCCAATGCCAGTGAACCGGCCAGCGACCACCAGAGCGATTTTCTTGCTGCCCGCGTCGCCACGTCGGCGATCCCTGAATCACCGAGAAGGCTGATCGACGATCCGTTTTCTTTTCGATTGGTGTCGATCAAGACGCGACCGAAATGCAGTTCGGCTGCGAGTTCAACGACCTGTCGGGGTGGGGGACACTGGGCTTGCTGGAAATCTGCGTAGGCAACGGCGACCAGTTCTGTGGTGTCGGGAATCCGTTGGCGGAGCTCAGACCAGAACTCTCGCAGTGCCGCAACCGACGTCATTCCGGCGGGTCCGGCTTTAGCGAATCGAAAACCAGCCGGCAGTCGGGAGGCCCTTTCGATCGCGTCACGTCCTTCGCCGAGTGCGACCGAGAGAGTAAGTGACCGGAGCAATGGGTCACCCAAAATGGAGCGGATGACATCCGGGCGAGCCGAACCGAGAGACCCGTTCAAGGGTTCTTTGAGGTCGATAATGTCGACGCCATGGCTGGCAGCAATCCTTGCTTCCTCGCGGTTTCGCACACTGATCAACCAATCAAACGTGTCGGACGAATCGTCGATCGAGCGGTCAACGTTGCGGTTGGCGTCCCCTCCACACATAAAGTCGGATGGCTGCAAAGTCATCGCTCGGTTACACTTAGGCCTTTGAATTACTCGTTCGATTGCGGGAGTTTAGCTTCCTTTGGAATATCTATCGATCAGCAAGATCGACGATCTACGAAGCTTTTGTGATGAGATTGCCGACGAACCCGTCATCGGATTTGATACCGAGTTTGTCTCTGAGGATCGGTACCGTCCGCAGCTGTGTCTCATCCAAGTCGCTGCGGGAGACCATTTAGCGCTCATTGATCCTCTCAAGATGGATTCAACGGAGCCATTCTGGGATCTCCTGGTCCAGCCCGGCAAGACGATTATCGCTCACGCGGCACGTGAGGAGTCGCGATTTTGTTATCGGTATACCGATCAACCGATTGCGGGGCTCTTTGACACTCAATTGGCGGCCGGTTTCTGCGGGATGGAGTATCCGATCTCGCTCGGCAACCTCGTTTTCAAAGTGGTTGGCAAATCATTGGCCAAGGGTGAGTCACGGACCAATTGGCGTCACCGCCCGCTGTCGAACGACCAGCTGCGATATGCCTTGCAAGACGTGACCGACTTGCAAGCGATCCACGCACAACTCAGTGCGGAAGTTGAGACACTCAAGAGAGCCGAGTGGCTCCGAGAAGAAACCGATCGACGACAGCAAGCCGTCATTGATCAAGAAACCAGCGAGAATTGGCGACGTGTGAGCGGCTCGGTTGGACTCTCACCGAGGCAGCTTGAGATTGTTCGGCACCTCTGGCGGTGGCGTGATCGGCGTGCGGCTGCACAAGACAGACCGGCCCGGCGTGTGATGCGGGACGACTTGATTGTCGAGCTCGCGAAACGCAGTTCCTCAAACATCAAGAAGATTCGCAGCATCCGTGGAATGGAGTGGCGAGGTTACGCGGCACACCACGAAGACATCTCGGCAGCGATCCAGCAGGCTCTTGAAGTCCCCGACAGTGAACTTCCACGTCGCAACAAACGCACGCGTTCCGTTGTCTCGCCGATGTTGACGCAGTTCGTT
>JBCCOI010000682.1:0-3704 GCA_039025515.1 Planctomycetota bacterium | reverse complement strand
CTGATTGAGTTGCTCTTCAACGACTTCGGCCGAAGCTTTCGTTCCCAGCGAGCCCCACAGACCGAAGGGGCTGACTTGACCGGGTTCACGAGCATTGCCGCCCGCGTCGTGCCGGACACAACCGTTACGGACGTTGCCTGCCTCGACCGAGTCGGTCATGAAGATGACGGCTCCGTCACACATGAGAACGTGTGCTCCACCTTGGTGATTGCTACTCGCACTGAACGTTCCGGGACCATCGATCCAACGAGCGACGCAGTTTTCGGAGTTCGGTGGAAGCACCGTAAACATCTGCGTGCAGTGTGGACGGAAGTTGGCCCATGCCATCCCGCGAGTCGTCCAGTTGTTGGAAGCTAACTCCGTCGGGACCGTACAGATTGAGTTATCGCTACACCAGAAGTTCGGACGCTCGGGATCAATCTCATTGTTATCACGACAGAAGGCTGGGTTATCACTGACGAGGTGACCGCCTTGACGCAACCAGGATGCAGCCGCGCGGACGTCGCGGTTGCCGAGGTCGGTGATGATCTCTCCCATCGCAATGGTGTTGGAAAGTCCGTCGAGGATGTCCCTGAACTTTGCCTCTTTACGGTTCATAAACGCTCCACGACTGGTTCCGATGAATCGAATCTGTCCCCAGTTCCCCGCCAAGTTGAGCTGTCCGTTTTTGTGCGAAAAGTTCCATTGGTTTGGCGAGTCACCCATGCACAGTGCGTAGTTTGTACGGCCGACGGCGGGAAGTCCGACGCCCGGATCGCTCGGACAACGAAGTGTTGGGACTTCGGTCGCCCATGGAATGTAGCCGGGGTTCCTCGAGTAGTTTCGAGGGTTTGGTCCCATGGCGGGCCAACGCGGCGGATTGGTTAGTCCTGTTGTCGCCGGCGGCGGAGCTCCCGTCACCGTTTCTGCCATCGGGTTCGAAATCTGTTCCCACAGGCTCTGTTGTTCGAAATACGCCGTTAGCGGCACCAGGGCGCTGACGGCTTCGTGATTGGAATCATTTCCCTGCTGCCACCAGTTGGGATTTTGAAGCCCAATTCCTGTACCTCCGCCTTGCGTTGGCAACTGCTTGAACGCGGAGTGATAGTTATGCACCGCGAGGCCGATCTGTTTGAAGTTGTTACTACAACTCATGCGGCGGGCCGCTTCACGAGCGGCTTGGACGGCGGGCAACAGTAGCCCGACCAAGATTCCAATGATGGCGATCACAACGAGCAGTTCCACCAACGTGAAACCCCGTGATCTCGTTCTACCAAGACTCATGACAGATTCTTCCCGTGTGAAAGAGTGCGAAAAAGAAAAGGGGAGAAGCCACCCCAATGTGGAGCCTAAAGGTATTTCGAGCTCCGGTGGTAAAGAAATGACATGATGTTAAGATCTTTTCTTCTTTTTTTAGTCTCCCGGCGAAACTCTTCGGTCTTACGTAGGTTGCGGCCGCTGGCCGGATGCGTGGTGCTGGCGGAGGCATCGGGCCAACGGCGAGACAGTGGGGCCGCAGAATCTCCTGCGATTTGCGGACGCGTCGATTCGTCCAAACGCGAGAAAAAATCGATCGGCCGTTCCTCAGCCTCCCATTTCTTTTTCCATTTCTTTGTTGTACTCCTCGTCGGACATGCCTGGCATCGCCGAGTCATCCTCTTCGGTCGGCGGTGCTTCCACGACTGTTGGCTCGGCCTCTCCGCAGCCAACCATTGCGCCGCCAAGCAAGCAGCAGAAAACCACGGCCAACCAGTTAAATCGACTGATCACAAGAATCACCTTTGCATGAGTTTGAACTGTGTTTCGCGGGGCAGAATCGCCGCAACGCAAAGGCTGATTTTATCGCATCATCAGGGCGCTCGCTCGTGTCAGCTTTTTCAAGGCCTGATTCTTTGCGATCAGCATTCCTTCGAAGTCTCTGTGAACTCGTGCTAGGACTCAATTTGAATTTGGGGGTTCGTGCTACCTGAGCCGATGGGCGATAGGCACGTTTTTTGGGAACAACTTCGGCTAGCGCCGTGCGGCACAATCCTAACGTTTAACGTCGACGAATCACTATCGTGGCCAGCGATCGCATTGCATCACCACTCGATAGCCATCCGGGTCCTCGTAGGTTCTTCCTCTCTCATCCCAATAAGGATTGAAGGAATCGACTGGATTGAACCCAAGACTCTCAATGTGATCGACCGTTGCTTGCCAAACTTCGCGGTCTGGAAGATAGAAGACCATCAGATGATCCTTTGACGGTGCATCGCCCACCGAGTGCCCGCGGGCATGCGTGAACTCGAGGTGGTGGGCAGCTTCCCGGTGACCCAACATTGCTCCGTCGAAACCCGCGTGGTCTTTGAACTCTCCGAGCAGCTCGAATCCGAGCGCCGAGACATAAAACTCAACCACTTCCTCGAGTCGATCGGTGGGCCGGGCGATGCGAAGGTGTGCGGAAGCGAGGGCGCGTGGTTCCATCAGTCAGCAGCCAGCGACGGAGAATTCTTGTTCTTTGATGGCGATTCTATACCTGATCGGCGTCGACGTCGGATCTCCCGAACGGAAGCAAGTTGAGGCGTTAAAGGGATTTCAGCGGATTGCGGGGCAGATTCTCCCGCCACAATGAGCAAGTGGGGTACACGCCATGGAGCGAATTTATCGACGTTGACGTGAGTTTTTCGCTCACTAGTCTCCAAGGGTTCTTCCGGCTCGACGACTCTGGCGAGCCCACTTCTCATGTCTGCATGAAGTCTCACCGTTGGTTTCTCTTTCGATCGCTAATGTTCTCATTACTTGTGGACCGTCAGTCCAACGCAAAAAACGACATCCTCTCCGGAATCACCGTCGCCCTGGCACTCGTCCCCGAAGCGATCGCTTTTGCATTCGTCGCGGGCGTCTCACCGCTCATCGGTCTGTATTCAGCGTTCTTCATTGGTTTGATCACGGCTGCAATCGGAGGACGCCCCGGCATGATTTCGGGAGCAACTGGTGCGATGGCGGTCGTGATCGTCACGTTGGTTGCAAAGCACGGCATTGCCTACCTGTTCCCAACGGTGATCCTTTGCGGCTTGTTTCAAATCGCGATCGGAACGGGACGCTTGGGTAAATTCATTCGCATGGTTCCGCACCCGGTGATGCTGGGCTTTGTCAACGGTCTGGCGATCGTGATTGGTCTGGCACAGCTCGAGTCATTCAAGACACTCGGGGTCGACGGGAAGCTTGAGTTTCTCAGTGGAGCGTCGTTAGCTTTGATGCTGGGGTTGGTCGGTTTGACGATGGCGGTCATTCACTTTTTGCCAAAATTCACTCGAGCCGTACCCGCCTCGTTGGCGGCGATCGCGTTGGTGACCTTCGTCGGTATTGGCATGAATTGGTTTTGGCCGACTCAGACGGGCGGCAATCGAATCGCGACCGTCGGCGACCTCCTCCGTGATAAAACTATCGCGACAAGAGTAGCCGAGCTGACGCCGAAGCGTGATCCCGTGCAAGCGGACGTCACGTTCGTTTCAACAGCACCGACACCCTCGCCATCGATGGAAAGACTGGATGTCAAAACCATTCAAAGCCAACTTGCCGCCGATCCGGCGGCAAGTGGAATCAAGGGTGGACTGCCAAAACCGTTTTTCTGGGATCATGCTCTCGTCCCACTGAACTGGGAAACGCTTCGAATCATCTTCCCCTACGCGTTTATTCTTTGCGGCGTTGGACTGATCGAATCGTTGATGACGCTGACCTTGATT
>JBCCOI010000681.1:0-3728 GCA_039025515.1 Planctomycetota bacterium | reverse complement strand
GTTCTTTGCCGAAGATGTTCTTGACGACTTCGCGGACCTTTGGAACACGCGTACTACCGCCGACCAGGACGACCTCATCGATGTCGCTAGGCGAAAAGCCGGCGTCCTTGAGCGCCTGCATGACGGGAGTTCGGCAACGCTCGACCAGACCATCGATCAACTCTTCGAACTTGCTACGTGTGACCTTCATTGTCAGGTGCTTCGGTCCTGACTGGTCCATCGTGATGAACGGCAAGTTGATATCGGTTTCGGGCAGCGTCGAAAGTTCCTTCTTGGCTTTTTCGCAAGCTTCTTGAAGCCGCTGCAGCGCCATCGGGTCGTTACGCAGGTCGATCGCGTTCTCTTTCTTGAATTCGTCGGCAACGAAGTTGATCAAAGCTTCGTCGAAGTCATCACCGCCAAGATGTGTGTCTCCGGAAGTGCTGATCACTTGGAAGACGCGACTCTCGGTTTCTTCGTCCCCGGTATCGGCTACTTCCAAAACCGAGACATCAAACGTACCGCCGCCGAGGTCGAAGACGATGATCTTCTCGTCGCGTTTCTTGTCCAGACCGTAGGCGAGTGCGGCTGCGGTTGGTTCGTTGATGATCCGCGAGACTTCGAGACCCGCGATTTGCCCCGCGTCCTTGGTGGCTTGACGCTGTGCGTCGTTGAAGTAGGCCGGCACGGTGATTACAGCCTTGTTGACCTTGTGACCAAGGTACGACTCCGCGGATTCCTTCAGCTTACGAAGAACCTTGGCTGAAATCTCTTGCGGCGTGTGTTCTTCATCGCCCACTTGGATCTTTACGTAGTCACTTGCCGCACCGGTCACACCGTACGGAACCATCTTTTCTTCGGATTCGACTTCGTGGTGACGACGACCCATGAAGCGTTTGACCGAATAGACGGTCCGCTGCGGGTTGGTCACGGCCTGACGGCGTGCGGGCTCTCCGACGATTGTTTCCTTCTTATCGGTGAACGCCACGACGCTGGGCGTGAGTCGATTGCCTTCCGCGTTCGGAATGACTTTCGCTTCACTTCCTTCCATGATGGCGACGACGCTATTGGTTGTCCCCAAGTCGATTCCGATAATTTTTTCGCCCTGAGCCATTGAGATTCATCTCCGTGAATGGGTTTTATGATCGGCTTTAAACGGCTTTTCGCCTGTCGTTTTCGCGGCTTGCGAGTTTCGATCGAGTTAAAAGCAAAGCCCGTGCCAATCGGCGGATTGAGGCCTAAAACCTGTCGGTGATGTCCGTAACTCCTGAATCGTCGCAGGGAAAACACGCAGGGAACGCGATTGTCGGCGTGAACCACGGCGTAGTGAGTGCGTCAAGAAACCAAATTTGGCAGCCACTCGTTTGGGTGGAATTTGTCTAACATTTGGGGTTGCCAGAATGACAGCCAGTGATTGGGTCCGCAAATGCGAAATGATGTTGCGGGATTTTCGGCGGCTGCGTGAGTTTTGAATTCGGTTGCCGCATTTTCGTCGCCCGCGGGCTCCTCGGTGGCAGCCTACAAGTCAATGGCAGCTACCAATCGCTCGAACCAGACTGCTGCATTTTCGTCGCCTTAGGCTCCTCGATGGCAGCCTACGAGTTGCTGCATTTTCGTCGCGTTAGCGCTCCTCAATGGCTACAAGTTGATGGCAGCCTACACATGCTCGAGGTCTATCGCAGGAAGACGAATGCCTTCATGTTCCACATCGCGTGGACGAGATCGGCCCATGCGGCGGGGGCGGAGCCACCGTGTTGTTCCGTTTGCTGCTCAAGGAAGCTCGCGAGCAACTCTACTTGTCGCGTCGAGGGTTGAACGGAATGAATGCGATAAATCAGCTCTTGGATACGACTCTCTCTCGAACCTTCACCATTCGCAATTTTTTCCCCAAACCGTTTGGCTTGATCGACAACGAAGGGATCGTTCATCAGTGCCAGTGACTGCGCCGGCACGTTGGACCGACTTCGACGTCCCTTCGGTCCGAAGGGATTGGGGCGGTCAAAGGTTGTCAGAAACGGGTTCAAGAAGTTTCGATAAACCGCAAGGTAAACACTTCGCCTTCCTCCACCATCGAGTGGTCCGCTTTTGCGTGCGCCTCTTCCCGTCATAAACGGCGTTCGATGTGTCGGAATGCTGTTGCCAAACCGCTCATTCGAAAGCGTGCCGGCCGACGCGAGCACAGCGTCACGGATGGACTCGGCGGGAAGCCGACGAACGTTCATCCGGTGCAGCAGCCTATTCGTCGGATCGACGGCTGCGATGTGTTCGGCATCAATCGACGAGTGAGTAATGGAGCTCTGCCCGTAGGTACGCGATAAAACCAATCGACGTAGCAAGCTTTTGGTCGACCATCCGGATGCGATGAATTCTGCTGCCAAGTAGTCGAGCAACTCAGGATGGGAAGGCGGCGTTCCTTGAGGGCCAAAATCATCAACCGATTCGACAATGCCTCGTCCGAATAGCTGATGCCAGATGCGGTTGACGTAGACTCGCGTCGTCAGTGGATTTGCATCAGAGGCAATCTGGTCGGCGAGTTCCAACCGCGTGCACGCGTTTCCACCTAAGGCTTCCAGCACACGTCGAGGAACTGTTTGGCCTTGGTTGGTGTGGCTGCCGCGAATGTAAACGGGGACCTCGATCGCCGATCCCTCAGCCATTGCGAGAACAAACCGAGGCTCTGACCAGCCCTCGACGACTTTCTTTAAAGCCGCTTCGGCCTTTTCGGTCAACGCTTCGTCGATTGACTCCGCAGCCGTGACGTTGTTCTCGATCTGCTTTGGCGGGCCACCGATCGAGAACCAAATTTCGTCCACTGCGATCGAACCGGGACCGTGATCGATAAACTCCAAGAACGCTCGATGGCCGACGTACTTTCGCAGGTCACCTCCGATCGTCAGCCACTTCCATTCGCCGTTGGTCTGCGTGTCTTTCCCTTTCAAGAGCGTGCCGCGAAACAGGAGAGCGTTTGCGGGTGCAAGCTGGTAGTTGTCGATCACGATCCGAATCATCTGATTCGCATCGCTTCGCACGCGCAAATGAATCTTTCCATCGGGAACGGTGAAGGTATGCGACTGCAAAGAACCCGCCGCTTTTTCACCATTCCAAGCACTGTCGATGGTTCCCGGGATGTGCGGATGCTTGCCCGCAGTAAGGCGTGACGTTGGGTCGTTTGGAACCAAGGTGAACGCATTGCCGACGTTCACCCACTCTGACAAATCGGTGACGCTGAAGTTCTCAAAACAAGTCGCTTCTGTCGATTCCCATGCGGCGATCTTGCCTTCCGGACTCGCTTCAGTTTCGACGTCCCGCGCATACGCTTCGCGAATTCTGCTCGCCTCCGCGACAATTCGCTTCGCATTGTCATCCACATCCAGTGGCCGCTCGACGCGACGACTACTTTGCAGGTACGAGAACATGCCGTAGTAGTCGGCAGTTGAGATCGCATCAAACTTATGGTCATGGCAACGCGCGCAAGCAACGGTCAAACCCAAAAACGTCTTCCCAAAAACATCGATTTGGTTCGCGGCAATGTCTGCTTCGTTTTGAAGAACGTCCGTCGGAGCATGCGTCGCTTCATGCAAGTGCCAGAACCCGGTGCCGATCACTGATTCGTTGTACCGCCGCTCCGGGTGAAGCCTTGGCGATTGCAACAAATCTCCCGCGATATGCTCACGGATGAGCTCGTCGTAGGGTAAATCTGCATTGAACGCTCGAATCAAGTAATCGCGATACTCGAACGCGTGCGGAAT
>JBCCOI010000680.1:0-3729 GCA_039025515.1 Planctomycetota bacterium | reverse complement strand
TCGCTGTTCGATCATCGTGTTGCGTTGCTCGGAAGCAGCTTGGATCACTGCGCCCAACTGCCCGGTTCCGTCTAGAACTGCAAAGGTCCTGGTCTTGCCACCCTCCATCTTTGAAAGGAGAGGCATCAGGATGATGCCGCCACCCATCAGCACGGGCATCATCACCAGGGTGATCAGGAATGCTTTGGTCCCGATCATGGCCATCAATTCACGTTGTGCGACGGTAAGGACTCGATTCATGCTTCGGGCGACGGGTTTTGGGTAGCTTCGGGTCCGGCGATTTGAACAAAGATGTCGTGCAGCGAAGGACGAACTGTTTCGAACGTCTCGACATCAAATTGTCCGGAGAGTTTCTGCAAGACTTCTCCTCGATGATTGATGTCCTCGAGGGAGACTTCTACGGATTCATGATCGGCAGCCGCGAGAACGTTGACACCATGCATCGATGTCAGTGCCGAAGCGACCGCCTCTTTCATTTTCGATTGCTTCGAACCGTTGCGTCCGGGTTCCTTTTCGTCGGTGCCAGTTCCTGGTTCCACCGCCGCACCATCACTCGCGCCGAGCTGAATTCGCAGACGCGGTGCACCGTACTCTCTGCGGATGGATTGAATGTCCCCATCGAGCACTTTGCGACCGCGGTAGATCATCGCGACACGGTCACACATCTGCTGAGCGACGGCCATATCGTGAGTCGAGAGAATGACCGTTGTGCCTTCGTCGCGAAGTTGCTTCACGGCCTCTCTCAATAGGTCCAGATTTACCGGATCCAGGCCCGAAAAAGGCTCGTCCAAAATCACCAAGCGTGGCTTTCCCATTGCCGCAGCGATGAACTGAATCTTTTGCCCCATGCCTTTCGAGAGTTGCTCAACGCGCTTTCCGGACCAATCGGTAACTCCCAAGCGCTCTAGCCATCGTTGCATTTCCGCTTTGCCGTCTTCGACGCCACGGAGTTTGGCAAAGAAAAGCAGAGTCTTTTCGACGGTCATACGTGGATACAGCCCCCGTTCCTCGGGAAGATACCCGATTCGCAACTGATCCGACCTTCCACCTGACTCACCGAATACTCGTACCGTTCCTTCGTCTGGATCGTAAATTCGCAGCAGCAAGCGCATCGTCGTTGTCTTGCCCGAACCATTCGGTCCGATCAATCCATGGATCGAGCCACTTGGGATCGACATGGAAAGATCGTCGATCACGAGATTCCCACCAAGATGATGCCGAACTTTTTCGATTTCGGCGGCTGTGGATGAGCTCATCGAGTTGCACAATCAAAGGAGTCTGAAGCGGTCGTCGCAGGGTAACAGAGGGCAAGAACCATCGAGTCCATCAGTCCGTTGAATCGTGCCGTTCGTCTCGCACTCGCACAGATTAGTATCACGGCAGGCCAAATCGTCCAACCTTGGGGGCGCAAAAAATGTTTCGTGGCGAGGGGGCACTCACCGACTACGGTTCGCCAACACCGATTCGATCTGCAACGTAGTCGATCAGTCTCTTGCGGTTCTCGGGACTGCGAAAGACTTCCAGGTGTCCCGCGCCAGCGATCTTCCAAAGCTCTACCTCGACACCCGCAGCGTCACGAAGTCTTTCCGCGTGGTAGGGAGCGACCGCACCATCGGCGTCACCGTGAATCAGCAGCAGCGGTGTATCCTGAAGCGAGTTTGCTGCCGACTCGCCGCATGATTGATCGCTTGTGAAAAGCCAACCACCCCATTTGACAAGCCAAAGCGGCCCAAGTCGTCCGAGTTTGTCGCTCAGATGCAAGCTTCTCCTCCCGTATGTCGCCTCCGAAACAACTGAGGCGACCCGTTCATCGTTGACTTCGGACGCCGCGATGATCGCAAGCTGACCTCCCATGCTCTGACCGAACAGCACGAGGTCTTGCGACTCGAACTCCGGATGACTCAAAGCAAAACGAAGCGCGGCGATCGAATCAGCCATTGTGCCCGCGTGCGAAGGCAAACCTTCCGATTTTCCGTAACCGCGGTAATCGAATGCGAAGACGTTGTAGCCCTCGTCGGTTAGCCAAGCGACGTTGCCTGCAGTGAACGTGATGTTTCGGTCGCTTCCATGGAAGTGCACGACCGTTCCTTTTGGATCACCCTGGGCCTTGAGAATCCAAGCGTGCAACTTCGTCCCGTCTGAGCTTTCAAACGTCACCTCTTCTGGTTCGACATCGAGCTGTGCCGCAATCCCGTAGTCTTTGCCGGATGGGCGGAAGAAATTGGATTCAAAGAACCCGGTCAAATGAAAGATCAAACAGATCCCGAGCGTAATGCAAATCGTGATCGCGACCGAGATACCGCCCGCGATGCCCCAATCGAGAACCTTGATTGGCTTCCCAAAGCACCTGCGAATGCCAGCAACAAGCAAGACGACGATGATCGGAATGAGCAGAACAGAAACGAACGATAAAAGGAGCTCGATGGATTCGGATCGCATATCGAAATTTTCTCGTGGCTAATGATTGCTCGTCTATCGTATGTTGGGGCTATCCTTACCAGCCGACGTCATTGCAAACGATTCGATGCGACTAAGAACATACACGGTTGCTGCGATTACACATCTCGTACTCGCATTTTTCATCCAACCTTGGATCATCCAAAAAAGTGCGGCACAGGAAGTGGCTCATCCTCGAGTCGCGTGGGTTTCTCACGCAGCCGCTCTCGGGTCGATCGAACCCGCCAAGCTCGCGGAATCGATCGCGTTTCAAGACATTGAAATCGAGAGCTCGGGTGATCCACTGCGAAAACTTCGTTTGATTCGCTGCGATCTTGGCGAAACGCGCCGAGATCAGCAGCAAGTTCTTGGAGCCAGCGGGCGTTGGCTTGAATTGCCCGATGAATCCTACACCCACGCTTATCGCGGAGTCCTGTTTGGCGAAGAGCGCCCGCATGATTCGAAACGCGAGCAATGGTTGAAAAGAACGCGTCAATCGTCAAAGACAAATAACGCACCCAAAGTCGATCTTCCGGTTCTGCGGTCTTGGCAACTCCCGACTGATGTCCTGGCTTGGAGGGACGCGGAGACGCACCAGTGTTCGGTTGCGTTTGATTGGGACTCCGACCTGCGCATCAGCGAGGACGAGACATTTCGGTTCACACACAAAGGCCAGGTTCAAACACGATGTCTCGACGACTGTCTCTTTTGTGTGCAGGTCGACGACGAAAAGTTAGGTGAAACTGGGATCGACATTGATTGGATTTCGCTTAGTCGCGGCAAGCAAGATAAGTCGTACGTTTCACTAGCCAGCGTTTTCTCTGAGTTCGAATCGACGATCGAGCTTGTCTTTGCGAGAGTCGATCGTGGTGTCCCCGACGTCGTCGCAGCTTGCGTTCAGCTGGATCGGAAAGAAATTGACCTTCTGGTTGTCGATTTGGAAGCTCTGTCCGTGCATCCGACGACCGCGGCACGGCTTCTTTGCCGACTGGCAGATCAACTGTCTTGTCCAATCATTGTCAATCAACGAACGATCTATACTCCACGATTTGAAGTCAGTTCGGTTCATTTGACTGGCAAAGAAGTGTCGGAGAATGCTTTTGCGTTGTCGAACGACGCTATGGATCAGCGTCGTGGCGAGGAGTTCATCGTTACCGCGATCCGTCAAGCAATCAAACTGCCGGTGACGGATGGTGAAGTCATTGACCTTCTTCCATTTCTGGCCGAGCGAAAGCCCGAGTTGTTTCCAATTCCAAATGATTGGACGGATGTGAGTTGGGGGAATCGAATCCG
>JBCCOI010000679.1:0-3732 GCA_039025515.1 Planctomycetota bacterium | reverse complement strand
CC
This sequence comes from Planctomycetota bacterium, assembly GCA_039025515.1. Lineage (GTDB taxonomy): Bacteria > Planctomycetota > Planctomycetia > Pirellulales > Pirellulaceae > Stieleria. The sequence goes on along the minus strand of JBCCOI010000679.1, from coordinate 3,730 downwards.
GGGTGAAGAGAACTCGATCCAGCCCGTAGCACATGGAGACTCGCCGCATGCGGCAAACGCGTCCCAAGGCGTCCGGCTGGCGATGCTTCCTGTGCAACCCCCTGAAGCCGCACCAGCGACTCCTGCCCCAGATCCGGACGCGCAGCAGCGCATGAATCTCGAAGCGGCGGCGAAAGTGTTTTTGGAGGCGGGTGTACTTGAGTTTCAAGACGCAACGGACACACCGCTGGCAAGAACGCTAAAGAACGGAAGACATGAACTAAACCGAACGCACATCGAACGCAAACTGGAATTCACGTTCACGCCCGCATGGGGCGGTCAGGCTATTGAAAGCGCGACCGTGACCGCTCAAACAACGTCCGGGCGAACTCTGGGAAGTCCCGTCACACTCAGCGTGGCGGACACGTCGGCGAGGAAAGTGACTTTTGATGTCAGCAACGTCGCTAATCAAGGTGACGTTGATATCCTGCTGGGGGCAACGATTCGCTATCGGAACAGCAACAACAGCATCTCGACGACGGATGTGGCAAGTGAAAACACGAAAAGAGTATTCGTGGACTCGATCGGCCCCCAACTGGACCGCATAGAGATGGAGGGTCCGGCGGAGGCACCCACGAAGCTGCGAGTCTATTTTCGCGAAGCGGATTTCAAGGCTACGGCGGGCAAGGATTTTAAGGACGCCTTCTTCGTCAATCGTTTGTTGGATGAGGGCAAGGTAGAGCCTTACTCGATCAGTCGTGCATCAACCACGGAAGACAATAGCTATATCGTTTTGGAATTTCCAAACCTCGTGTTCGGAACCTATCGAGTCTCACTTCCCTTCCGCGATACCGGGGAAGCGATTGTGGTAGACGCGGTTGAGAATCCCGCTGGTGCCAACGGCTCCTACGCATCTTCCCAAGAATTGATCATTGATGTGTACGCGAAAGAACCGCAGGGGGAAATGGTCGAGTTCCCGGAGTTCATCCCCCAACTCCAAGAGCCGAGGAGACAGCGTCGCATCAACCCGGGTGATAAGGTCGAATCTGCGGTGGTCAGACTGTACTACTTCCGAGATGCCCATCGAGTAGCTCAACTCATCAATCGCACGGTCGAACCACTCAGGCGTGCCGCGGTCGAGCGAGCCGAGATCGCGGCTACGAAAGCGAGAAACGACGCGGACGAGTTGACTCGGCAACGCCGGAGCGCTGAGCGAAAGGCTGTGAAGGAGGCCGAGGATCTTCGGCGGGCGGAAAACGAAATCGCCGAAGGTAGACGCCGCAAGGCCGCAATTGACAACGAGATGCAACAGATTCGGCGTAGTATCCAAATCAACAATCAGCGAATCGCGAAGCTACAGGAAAAGCAAAACGTTGCCGCCGACCCCGTCGACGCAAACAGCGGTGGCGAAAGCAGCGACGCGGGTGAAGGTAATGGAACCGCACCAAACCCGCTTGGCGAGGCAGTTGACACGGGATTTGGTCGATCACCGTTCCGGCAGGCCTCTGCGGTGATGCAAGAGGTCGAGTCCGTGCCTTTGCCTGCGACCAGTGCCGGAGTCGAAGACGCCGTTCCCGGATCGGTTCAAAGTCAAATCAACGACCTCGTTCGCTCAAATGATCGGCTGAGGGCTCGCGGCAACGTATTGGAGGCAGAAGAGCAGCGTTTAGGGGACTATGAGCGTTCGCTGGACGAACTTCGGAACAAAGCGTTCGCATCGAATGAAACGGCACTCGATCTGTCGGAACAAGAGGAGCTGCAACGCGCCAACCAGTTCCGACTCGAAGTTGCGGCCGCACATGAAGACCCCGACACCTACGGTGCGGCGAAACTCGACTCCGTTGATCCCGTGGCTCAAGTTTCCATTAGCGTGATCGGAGAAGGACTTATCCAGCTCCGTGGGCCGCGGAAAGGCATCAACGTGATCCGTACGATGATCCATCAAATTGATGCCCCGGTTGGACAGGTCAAAGTGGATGTCATTACCGTCCAAGTCAATGGTGAAGACGGAAATCGAATGGAAGTCCCCGTCGGCAAAATCGATGCGCAGCTCAAGATCTCACGCGGCTTGACTTCCCAGTGCCTGATGTTGCTTCGTCAGTCAATTCAGCAAGAAGCCACGCAAATCGCGCTGATGCACTCTGATGGACACTATCAGGTCGATCGTGATCGACGATACCTGTACGCTTTCTTCGGACGCGATTTCATCGACGAGTTGTACGAAATGGAATCCGAGTTCCTCGATAGCGAGAATAAGATCCTCGGACTGCATTCGATGGACACGATCAGTCTGCACCAGGCGCTGTTCGTTCTTGCACTCGCCAAGAACGATGTCCGCCAGCGGATTCTGGCGAACTTCATGCAACGAGTCCACAACGACCTGATCGACTCGGAATTCAATATGCGTCGATCGAGTGAAGTTCATCCGCACAAAACGCGATTCTGGCTGCCTCAGCATCCACGCGCAAAGATGGAAGAACGTGTCTACAACGGCGTGGCGCTAAATAATCAACAGCGATATCACTTCACGCACCTGCTGAACTTCTTCGGGTCCATCAATGGCGTATGCGGAGTCGGGCTGGGAGGGGGCATTGAAGGGGACTCCGATACTCTGAATCCCGTGCAAAGAGAGTTCATTCGGCTCGCGCAGATCTTCAAGGCCCGCCTCGTCACCGAATTGGAGCTGAAGCAACGTTTAATCGAGCGTACGATGATCGAAGACAACGTGCTCAACGAGATTAACGAAGAAGAGATCGCCAGGAACAGTTTGCGGCCGCGCGTCCTGCAGCTTGCCCGCGAGATCCAGGACAAACGATTGACAGCTTCGCAAGAACTGGCAACCGCACAAGTTGACGCGGACTATTGGCAGGATCGAATCCAGCGTTCACGTCAGCAAGGCAAGCTGTTGGCATGTGATTTTGTAATGGAAATCAAGAACATTGAAACTTTCAAACTCGATCGATTGATAGCGGGTTCCGCCGAATCGATCGACTTGGCTACGAACACGTTAGCGAAACTTGACCGCCTGAATCGATTCGCCGATGCTGTCTCTCCGCGAACGGACAACCTCGCCGCATTGAAGAACAAAATCGCGGAGGCAAACGTGATTTTCACCCGAATCAAGCGAGGCAACGAACTGGGATTCGAGAACTTGCTATCGGTTGAGGATGATCAAAAACTCTCAACTCAACTTGGCTTGCTTATCAACGCGGTGACTGCCGAAGCCGAGCAGCTTTGGACACAGTATAGCCGCATTTACGTTCAATACGTTGAAGCTGTCGATCCGGTCAACTTTGATTATCGCAAAGCAAAGGCCGCGTATGAGGAATTGAAGTTCCTGGAACGTGCTCTGCAGAATCCGGACTATCACCGAGAGCTTTTTGATCTGGTTGATGACATTCAGCAAACCGCTCGTTCCCTTGGTCAAGCCGAACTGGAGTATAAGAATGCGAAAGAATTTCTTCGGCAAACGCGGAGTAGTCTTGAGCAGCGGAAGCTACTGGATTTTCTGATCCACGAACAGGAAGAACGGCTCATCGATCTGCTCGAGGGTACGCGTGCTCGGATCGCCGCGATCGACGGATATTTGAAACGTTTGTCCGTCGCCTTGGAGGACGATTTCCAAGTTCAGTTCTACGATCCGGCGTTTGTGAAAGTCCGGCAAGCGTCTCGAAATATGAATGTCACGTTCGGCCAAGTCGAAAAGACATCGGTGCTAACCAACAACCGCGCCTTCGCCAAGGTCAGTCCT
>JBCCOI010000678.1:0-3739 GCA_039025515.1 Planctomycetota bacterium | reverse complement strand
ATGGTAGCGACGTGGAAATCAGCGAGGGTGTTCGGGCATCAGGGCGCCGCAGTGCGACGCCCCGATGCTGATGAACCCATGTCGTGAAGCGACAGCCGGAAGACGGTTGACCCAGAAACCGTCTTTTACTGCTTCATTGCTTCGAGATCCGGCTTTCACCGGCTCAGGAAACGATTCCCGCAAAACGCATTCCTACGACCGAGGTTCACCGTGTTGGTCGGTGATGAACGGTCAATAGCTGCGTGGAAGAATCGCTGTCAAGTCCATTCGAATTTGGTCTGCACGACGTTTCACATAATATCGTAGCGCTGGGAGCAACGACCGCATCGACAGACGGAAATCACGGCAGGTCATTCACTCGACCGATTCGAATGCCCTTGCGGCGGGGGGCAGCGGCGACGTAGAAGCGAATCGAATAAAGATTCCCTTCTTTCAAGCAATCGTCAATGCTCTCAAATCATGTTCTGCGACGAGCTGTTCACCTAGCGGTACTCGTATTGGTTGCTGCCGCGGTTCGTCCCATCGACGCGAAGGCCCAAGGAGTCGCGGGATCAGCGAACACCCAAAAAACAGAGTTGCCGAGCGACCCAGCGACGGTGATGGCCGTTGTCGGGCAGTCACAGATCCTTTGGGGTGACATCCAACCGAAGGTGGACGCGCAGATCAAACGCGTGCTCAGCTCGATGGGGCAACAAGACTTCCCACAAGAAGAGCTCACGAGAGCACGTCAGCATCTGACACGAGGTGCGCTGCAAGCGGCAATCCAGACGAAGATGATGAGTGAGTGCTTTCTATTGGATCAAGTCGGAACCGAATCCGCGGAGAAACGCAAGGAAGTCGCCGAGATGATGGCGATGCGTGCCCGGCAAATGTTCTTCCAAAGCCAAATACCTGATTTGAAGAAGAAATACGGTACCGACAGCGTGGACGAACTGGAAGAAAAGTTAAATGAGGAAGGGTCGTCGCTGCGGCAGCAGCAGCGTGAGTTCACGGACATGATGCTTGGTCACCTCTACATGAAGAGTAAGCTAGATCGTGACCCGCCGGTATCCATTGCAGAGATCACGATTGCTTATCGAGAGAACTTGAACAGCTACGCTCGAAAGTCGCAAGCAAAATGGGAGCAACTGTCTGTCCTGTTTGAGAATCACTCAAGTAAAGAGGCTGCAAGAGCCAAGTTAATCGACATGGGTGGTGAGGCTTTTCAAACTCAGAAGTTTGGTCGCATCGCGCGAGAGAGAAGCGAGGAGCCTTTTGCGGCTGACGGCGGCGTCCACGATTGGACCAGTCAGGGAGCGCTCGCATCAAAGCCGCTGGATGAACAAATCTTTACGATACCGGTCGATCGCATGAGTGAAATCATCGAGGACTCCAAGGGCTTGCACATCATTCGTGTGCTCGATCGAAGGCCTGCGGGAACGGTACCACTTGCTCAAGTGCAGGACGACATCCGAAAGGAGCTGAAGGCGAAGAAGGTTTCAAAGGCGGAGAAAGAGATGCTCGCCGAGATGCGTAACCGTGTCCCCGTTTGGTCGATCTATCACAAAGACACTCCCGGCGCGATGCCACTGGACGTTGGCGTTTATTCTTCACGGCCCAGCAGCCCGTCAACGCTCACGTCATCGGGGCAATAACTAGTGCCGATCACACGTGGAGCGACAGCCGTTACGACCGCGGGAGAAACACGTGACGAGTCTCGTCGTAGCGGAAGCCGCCAAGGCTTTCGGTTTTCAACGCGGCCGAAAACCTTGACGCGCTGTGTTACGGTGATTGCGCGGCGGTCACTGTGTCTGTTGCTTTCTGTCACGATTGCCAATTCGCTGATTTTTTCCGCCGGATGTGGCCAATTGGCGTATCGCTTGGATCGCCGGGCTCCTTCGCAATTCATCCCGAATCCACTCGAAACGCCAGCTCTTGATGATCAATTCGTTTGGTCGCAGGTGGTGGATACCGTCGATGATTATTTCAGAGTCGCGCGCGAACAGCCCGTCCAGAATTCTGCAAACTACGTTTTGGATGGCCGGCTCGAGACGACTTATCAGGTCGGTGCATCTGTTTTCGAGCCATGGCGAAAAGACAGCACGGCCGGCTTCGAAGCGATGCAAAGCACGCTGCAGTCGATACGGCGTAAGGCAACCGTGAACGTTCGACCTCAAGGCGCTGCCTACTCAATCGAGGTGATCGTGCAAAAAGATTTGGAAGATACGGACCGCACTCAATATGCGACGGAGACTACGGCGACACGTCGTCATGATGGAACGGTGGTTAGGCCAGTCGGTGGACCCGGTGATGTTCCCCAGACGTTGGGCTGGATCTCGCTTGGAAGGGACACTTCACTGGAACAGCGAATTTTGAGAGACATTTTCGCTCGACTGACCAAACAAGACGGCTGATCGAATCACCTGTAGCTTTTCTCGGAAACTAATTTCCACGCGGACCCGCGCCGATACCCTTCGAGCCAGCGTGGCGAATGCCATCGAGATGGAACTTACTTGCTAACGGGCTTGTGGCTGCATGATTGGGTTTCCCGCACAATCGGTCCCCTTCACAAACTTTTGCCAACACGTCGAAGACAATTTGTGTCGGCTCGGACAACTCGAACCAGGTCAGTTTCCACTCACCCAACGGGAAGTTTCACGCGGCGGTAAGCCTTGCGGCGTCTATTTTTGCCTTCACGGCCCGCGTAGCGTGAAGCTGACTGCCGTGTACGATCACCAGTCGAAAACCACCATCTACTACGGAACGGACGGCGTGCGAAAGCAACAGGAGACAATTAATGTTTCGCTGCCTGCTCCTCGGCGGCCTGCTCCTCAGCGGCACTCGGCTTGATGTAATACACGGCCAACTCGAATGGACTGACAGAGGCTACTTCGATTCCCAGTCGGCTCACAAGGGCAGAGGCCACACGCCCGACACCGACGCAGTCGTTGACGCTACGCGGCTCGTCGCCGTAGGTGACATCAAGTTCGGATGCGATCGCTGACGTCTGCATCTGCTCCCACTCGGAACGCGAAACGACGCCTGCCCTGTGCAGCAAGTCTTTGCTTTCTGCAGCCCGAGAAGGTGTCGCCGTGTTGCAGAGTTCTCGAAAATCATACTGAGCACAAAAGACCTGTCCTCGATAGGCATTGAGTCCCGCGAGGCATGATTCTGACGCAGCGAAGGACTTGCAGCTCCACTCGCTGCGAGAAGCGGCGGCCATGGCCGCCAAAGAGCCGACGGGGACAACCGGAATATCCATGGCGAAGGCGATCGACTTCGCCGCCGTCACCGCGATGCGCAGGCCCGTGAAGGAACCGGGACCAACCGCGACGGAAACCGAATCGAGCGGACCAACTCCTGAACGTTTTTGCCAATCAAACAATTTCGCGAGCTCGTGAGCGAATGTCTTGGCAGCGCGGTCACCTTCGGGCAGCTTACGTACCTGTCGCGGCTGGTCGTCCGACATGATCGCCATCGAGCCGCCACTTCCGGTGGTTTCCATCGCAAGTTGAATCATGCCGGCATGGTCCGCGCTCGATAAAATTGAGAGATAAACAAGCCCCAGGCCGCCCTGGGGCGTGGGATTGTCGTGAAATTCTGGTTACCTTTACAATCCCTGCCCCCGGTTTCACTCCTCAATCCCACCCGCGAGACATCGAAAAGTGAAGCGAGCGTTGATCAGCGACATTCACGGTAACCTTGAGGCACTCTTGGCGGTGATGTCGGACATTGATGCTCAGGGCGTCGATGAGATCTT
>JBCCOI010000677.1:0-3763 GCA_039025515.1 Planctomycetota bacterium | reverse complement strand
CGCCGAGTCCGTCGAGAACCCAGAGATCGGCGAAGCCATCCACGCGGCGGGACCCGCTACGGTCCTGAAGGCGATGGCAGTGTTCCTTCGGCAAGAGACGTTGCAAGACAGGCTCTCGTGTGACGATCCCGATCTCGCCGCCGAACAATTCATGGGGATGCTGATCGGTATGGTTCCGATCCGCGACATGAGCGGAAAGCCGCTGCCCGGAAAAGCCAAGCAACAACGCATGTGTGAGGCGGCGGTGAAGACTTTTCTCGCCGCGTACCAAACCGAAGTGCCTCACCGTGGAGGCACGGCATGAGACGAATACTCAACGGGCGTTTGTCACGGCGATGGTTGTTCCTACCACCCGTGATGATCGGAATCGGCGTGGTTGCCGCCTTGGCCAGTTCGAGACGCGGACTTGATCGAGTGCAAATCGAAGAGGAGGCAACTCCTGTCTATGTGATCCGAGCCGCCAAAGTATCCATGTCACCCGAAGTCATCGGCTACGGCACTGTCGCGCCTCGGAGACGTTGGACGGCGGTCGCGGAAGTCGGTGGGCGAGTTTCCGCAACCGCCGACCGACTCCGATCGGGGATCATCGTGCGCGACGGACAACGACTCGTCGAGATTGAACGTGATGACTACCAGCTTCGGCTTCAGCAAAGACAAGCGGACATCGATCAGGCGAAAGCACAGCTTGCGGAGCTTCAGTTGAATGAGGCAGCCGACGAGGCATCGCTGGAGATTCAGCGTGATCTACTGAAGGTGCGTCAGACGGAGCTCTCGCGGTTGCGCGACCTGCGGGGTCGGTCCGCCGCATCGGATACCGAGCTTGATGCCGCTCGAGCAGCGGATTTGCAGCAACAGCAAAAAGTGCAAGACCTTGTCAATTCGATCGAGACTTACCAGACGAAGGTCGATTCGGCGAAAGCATCACTCGCGATGGCGGAATCTAAGCGACGCGAAGCCGAACGTGATCTGGATCGAACAACGATCAATGCTCCGTTTGACGGTGTACTCGCCGATGTCGAATTGGAATCCGGACAATACGTCGCGCCGGGGCAGTCGCTCTTCGAAATCATTGATGACTCACGCGTGGAAATCTCAGCCCAGTTTTCTGTCGATCAGCTCCAACAACTCATGCTGCAAGCGACTTCTTCCGGTCAATCGAAACAGCCGGGCTCGGCCGGTCAGGAGTCAAGTTCCGGGCAGCGCGAGCCGAGCTCGGAGTCTTTGAGCATCCCCGCCGAATCAATGGCGACCCGGTTCGTCGGATCCGGATCCGACTTGCTGCCAAGCGTTGAAGCGGAAGTCATCATTCAAAGCGGTGACTTGAAGCAGGTCTATCGTGGGCGACCACTTCGAATCTCAAGCTCAATCGACGAAAGCACGCGAACGCTGGGAGTGGTCATCGGCGTCGACAATCAGAATCTCGTCGGTGGAGATGCACGGAACAACTTTGCGCGACTTCGTGTTGGCATGTACTGCAAGGTCAATCTCCGTTGCACTGATCCCGTGTCGGCTTTTGCTTTCCCACGAACGGCAATCGATGACGGTTCGGTCATGATTCTCGGCGAAGAAGATCGCATCCTCCGGCGTTCGGTGAAGGCAGCGTTTTCCAACGGTGACACGGTCGCGATCGTCGACGGAGTAGCGCCGGGCGAAATGATCGCGGTAAATCCTCCCGAAGGTTTGCTTGACGGGCAACGCGTGCAGCCGATCGTGGTTTCAATCCCGCTTATGACGTCGACTCGCGGCATTCCTTTCGACGGGGACCGACCGTGATCGACTTCTTTGCACGTCATCCAACGGCCGCCAATCTTCTGATGGTCGTCATGCTTGCAGCCGGCCTGCTTTCGGTCGGTCGACTGCAACGCGAGACCTTCCCGGATGCCCAGCCGACGGAAGTACAAGTGTCCGTCGCGTTTCCGGGCGCGACACCCGAAGAAGTCGATGAATCGATCGTCGCGCGACTGGAACAAGAGTTAGACAGTGTCCAGTTCCTCGACGAAATGCGTAGCGAGTCCCTCGCCAATGTGGGTACGGTAACCCTGGAGATGGCCGATGGTGGTGACTACACGGCCTTCCGCAACGAGATCGAGAACGCGGTTTCATCCATTGACGACTTTCCGGACCTATCCGAGCCGGCGGTGGTTCGAAGGCTCAACACCCGAGATCCGGTCTTTGACATTTTGGTCGAATATCGCTCGCGGCAATCCGAATCGTATCCGGTGATGGAGACGGACGACCGGTCCTTGAAAGCGTATTGCGAAACACTCCGCGATCGTTTGATGTCGTCGACGAGTGTTTCGGAGGTCGAGCTTGGCGGTTTCTCCGAACGGGTACTGCGGGTCGAACTCTCGAAACAAAAGCTGCTGCGTTACGGCCTCAGTCCCCTTGATGTCGCCGCGGCCATCGGCAATCAGAATCTGAACCTTCCGGCGGGCAAGATCGAGTCCGAGGAAGACACGATGATCCGCGTTCAAGAAGAACGCATCACCAGCGAGGAACTCGCACAACTCACCGTTAGTGGAGTACTTGGAGGGAGCGACATCCGGATCGCGGATCTCGGAACCGTCATCAACGAGTTCTCGGTGGAAGAAGATCGTGTCGAGGTGGACGGAACACGGTCCGCCTTGCTGAAGATCCTCAAGTCAAAATCGTCTGATTCGATGACGGTCGCCGAAGAAGTGAATCGATTCTTGGAAGATGAAAGGGCAAGACGGCCGTATCTAAAGTTTACCGTCATTAACGACACATCGAAGCTCGTTCAGGAACGGATTTCGCTCCTGGTCAAGAACGGATGGCAAGGTTGCATTCTCGTCTTCGCTGTGATGTGGTTGTTCTTTAACGCGCGACTCTCTTTTTGGGTCGTGTTCAGCTTGCCCGTTTCTTTCCTAGCCGCTTTTGCAGTCGTACCCTCCCTCGGCCTGACGATCAACATGTTGACAATGGTCGGCTTGCTGATGGCAATCGGGCTGTTGATGGATGATGGTATCGTGATCGCCGAGAACATCGCTCGGCGACGTCAAGAAGGTGAGGCTCCGATGGCCGCAGCGGTCAACGGAGTCCGCGAAGTCGCCGGAGGTGTTTTTTCTTCGTTCTTGACGACGTGCAGCGTTCTTGGACCACTGATCTTCTTAAGTGGCGACTTGGGACGCATCCTTCGGGTGTTGCCGATGATGCTTCTTCTGGTTCTCGCAACCAGCCTGATCGAAGCTTACCTCATCCTTCCTTCGCACCTCGGACACTCGCTACAAGATGCCGATCAGAGTCGATTTGTGTTTCGGCGACGCATCGATGCGTGGATCGATGGCTTGCGAGACGTTGTTGGCCGGCTCGTTGCTTGGACGGTTCGTTGGCGTTATCTGACCGCCGGAACAACGGCGATGCTCTTCCTTCTTTCCATCGGATTGATGGTCGGCGGGTACGTCCGCGGTCAGGTTTTTCCAGACTTGGAAGGTGATACCGTGGAGGCACGAGTTCTAATGCAAGCCGGGACGCCGCTGCGGCGAACGAAGGAAGTCGTCGGGCAATTGCGTGACGCACTCGATCGGGCTGCGGAGTCCTTCCGCGATGACCAACCAAACCGGCGAAGCTTGATCGAAACGACGTACGTTCGCTTCAATCAGAATGCAGACGCCAGAGAAACGGGTGCACACGTTGCCACACTGTCCGTCAATCTCTTGAGTAACGAGCTGCGAAAAACGCGTATCGATGAATTGATTCGAGCCTGGGAGAAAGAGACCGGCACGATTCCGGACGCGCAGAACAT
>JBCCOI010000676.1:0-3770 GCA_039025515.1 Planctomycetota bacterium | reverse complement strand
TACGAACAAGATTCCGCCGAAGACTTCGACATCGGTGTCGGCTACGGAGAGGCCAGCCTGGACACTCTGGAAGAAGCCAAGCTGGAATTTTGGTGCTTGGGTGGCCGTCACAATCGAATGGAGATGGAAAGCGGTGACCAAGTCGCTGCGGTTTACGCGGGATCGACGCAAGGACGCTGTCTGACCGAATCAGGAGCTCACGGGTATTCGATGATCGATGTCGACGCCGACTGGAATGTCCGTGTCAGTGAAATGCCGGTCGATACGTTCCGCTACCAAACGGTCAAGCTTCACGCCGGTGACATTGCCGCGGTGGGCAGCCTCGAAAACCTGATCGGTGAACGGATCATTAGGCTGCAACATGAAGCGGCGGGCAAGCATCTGATCATCGGTTGGGAAATCACCGTCGAAAACGGCGAGTCGTTGGCTTCCATTGGCGACGGACAGAAGCTGCTTGATTGGATGCGACGCGAGTACGGGCACGGTTCTCCGTCGGCTTGGTCGACGTCTGTTCGCATCCGACCGCCTCAGAAATACCCGAAGAGCTGGAACGAAGAAGACACGATCTTGGGAGATTACCTCCGCGTCGCCGCGGAACGGCGAAAAGACTCCGATCGTCCGAAGGAATCGGCCGCAGTGAATCTACTTCCGATGACCGAAGAGCATTCGAACTTACCTGCGACCACCACCAATCTGCTGGCGGAAGTCCCCGCCAGCCGACGCAACGAAACGCTCGAGCAGGCAACGCTGCTGGGCGTCGAACTTCTTCGCGGCGGCAAGCCAAACTGGATGAACGGATCATGAAAGTAAAAGACTTGCACATCGACGGCTTTGGCGTTTGGACGGGATTGAGCGTCGATTCGCTTCCCGACGGCATGACGCTCTTTTATGGGCCCAACGAAGCCGGCAAGACCACCGTGATGCAGTTCTTGCGATCTGCGTTCTACGGATTCACTCCGGATCGCCGTGAGAAGTATTTACCTCCCCTTTATGGAGGCACGCCCGGTGGAGCCATCCGTGTCACGGGTCCCGGCGGCGGCTATCAAATCCGTCGTCATGCAAAGATGACCGATGAAAGCGTGATGGGGCAATTGAGCATCACCGGGCAGGATGGACTCTCGCAAGGTCAACACCGACTGAGCATGTTGCTCGGACAGATCGACGAAGCGATTTTTACCAATGTCTTTGCCATCGGGATGCGTGAGCTTCAAGAGCTGAACACGCTCGATGACACCGCGGCGGCCGACGAACTCTACAAGCTTTCGAGCGGACTTGACCGTGTGTCGCTGGTCGACGTCATCCGCTCACTTCGCGAAGGCCGCGCCTCGCTGATCGGACGATCAAGCGGAGATGCACGTCGCGACGCGGATCACCTGGAAACACTGCTTCGCACGCGAGACCAATTGCGAGACGAAGTCCACCGGCTGAACGGACAAAGCCGGCGGTTTAGCGAACTCGCATCGCTTCGCCAATCGCAGCTTCAGGAAATCGACGCGCTTGGTCAACGCATCAACAGTTTCGAGCGTGAGACACGTCACATCGAAGCCGGCGTCAATGTGTTTGACAAATGGTCCAAGCGTGCGGAGCTGCAAAGACGAATCAACTCGATCGAATCGGAAACACAGCTACCCGACGACGCGCCGGGTCAGTTGGTTCAGATTGACGCGATGATCGAAGATCGCAAATCGAAGTTGGATGAAATCAAGGGCAAGCGTCGTTCGCTGCGTGAGAAGGCTTCGCAGTTGCCCGTCAGTGCTCGAATGATGGAACTGCAAGGACGGATCGAAGCCGCCACGGAGCAGGCGACTTGGGTCGAGGCCATCGAGCAGCAAGTGCAGAAGCTGGATTCGCAGATTTTAAAAGCTCGCAATCAGCTCTTTGCCGACGCCGATCGTCTCGGGCTGGATGAAGAAGATCGCGAAGCGTTGGTAAGCGGTGATTCGTCGCAAATGCCTGACCTGTCACGGCAAACACTCTCGGCGCTTTCCGGTCCGGCAAAACGCGTCAAAGAGCAACACTTTTTGCTGAAGCAGTCACGGGGCGATAGCGCCGAGCAGAAAAAACGCGTTGACCACTTTCAAGAGGAACTCGGCGACGCACTCAGCCGTACGAATTCCAAAGATCTTCAGCAGGCGATTCGCCAAGAGAACGAAAACCTTTCCGGCCTTCGTCGTATTCAACAGTTGACGGAACACGTCGAAAAACTGAAGCGGCATTTTCGCTCGCTCGAAAGCGAGTCCGTGGACTTGTCCACCGCGGAAGTTTTACCGATTGACAGTCTGCTGTTGCTGGGGCTGCCTTTCGTCGTCGGTGGCTCTGCACTGATCGTTGCATTCTCGCATCTGATGGGCCTGACATGGTTTCTCGCGGGCGACCCTTCTCCGACGGCGGGCATGGTCTGGTTGCTGATCGGTGTGATGGCACTCGCCGTCTACTTCTTGAGCAAACAGAACGGACAGCGATCGACGGCGCTTGATCGTGACGACTGCGAACGCCAGCTCGACTCATTGCGAAAACAGATTCGTGAAATCGAAGCCGAACGTGATGACATCGAGTCGGACCTCCCCGCAAGCAACCAACCGATCGAGTTTCGTGTCCGCCAAGCCGAGATGTTGATCGCCGATTTGGAAGCGACCATGCCGGCCTATCACGCGCACGCTGCCGCATCGCAGTCGTACGAGCTATCACGCGGGAAAGCGGTCAAAGCAGCCGAACAGTTGAAAGTCGCCAGGGGCGAGTGGACGGCGACGCTGCGCAAACTCGGGCTCGCCGATTCGATGTCACCACGGAGTGTTCGAAAACTGAGCGAAGGTTATGAAACACTTCAGACCAGTCTCCGCCGTTTGGAAGAGCTGCAGAGTGAACGTGCCGAGAGACAACGCGAACGACACGGGCTCGCCAAGCGAATCGAAGTCCTTTATCTCGAATCGCTCGAAATCCGGGACGACGATCAAAAGCGCGAGATGGAGAAAGAGTCGAACGAGAACTCGGTGACCTTCGAGGAGCTCTCTCAAGACGACGAGCCGCAAAAGCCGTCATTCCGAACGCGTGAAGCTCAAGCTCTGATGTCGAAGACGGGGCCTCTTGAGCAGTTGAATCATTTGCAAGAAGAGGTCGCCCGTCAACAACACTGGATTAAACGGCGGCGCGATTTAAAGGTGCATGACGCCCAGTACAAACGTCAGCAAGCTGCGTGTGTGAGAGCGATCGAACGTGGCGAACAGCAACGTCGCGCCTTGTGGGCTCGCTGTGGAGTGGCGACACCCGAGCAGTTCTACGAGCTGGTTGATCGCAGGGCAAGTCTCGTCGAGATGCGATCACAGCATCACGAACTCGATGAGCAGATTCGATCGATGATTGGGACGAATCTCAGCTACGAGGAAGTCGCCAAGTCGCTCCAAGAAGCATCACAAGAAGAACTCGAGAAACGATGGGAGTCGCTGTCTTCGCGAATCGCCGAGACCCAGGAGCGCGTTGCGACGCTGCAAACACAACTGGGAGAGTCAGCGGCCGACATGAAGCATCTGGCGGACGACAAGCGTTTGATGTATGCAAATCTGGAGCTCGGATGCGTAAACCGAAAGATTCAAGCGATCGCCGAGCGTTGGCAGATTTTGGCTACCGCCAGCCACCTCGTCGAAGAAGTGTGCGGCAAATTCGAACGCGAACGACAACCGGAAACACTTCGCGAGGCGTCTTCGTTTCTCTCGCAATTGACGGATGGCAAGTACAACCGCATCTGGACACCGCTGGGAACGAACCAGTTGAAG
>JBCCOI010000675.1:0-3779 GCA_039025515.1 Planctomycetota bacterium | reverse complement strand
TCTGTCGTGTTGAGGAGCCCCACCGCCAGTGTTATCCGATAGCCCGGAGAAAGAGCCTTGATCACAACCGCCGACTTGAAGTCACAGACGAGGCGAGAGCTCGCAACGCTTGCCAAGAATTATGGCATCGCTGGCTGGCATGGAATGCGAAAAGACGAGCTGGTGGACGCGATTTCGAAGACCCAACGCCGGTTGAGGCGGAAAGCGAAGGCGAAAGCTCCTGAAAGCGGTGCCCCACGGGCCAAGAAGGCATCGAAAGCTAACCATGAAGCCGCCACTGAACCGCGAACAAGCCGAACTTCGGCGCGTTCCGCTAGCACGGCCAATGGCTCCGCTTCCCGTCGCTCCGCAAAGCCTCGACCAACGAAAGCAAAGGCGCGAGGAAATGTGTCGCTCAACGACCGTCCGCTACCGGAGATGCGAACTCCAAAGGTATCGGCAAAGACCGCTCGAATCCGTGCCCAGCTAAAGCGACAAAAAGAGCAAGCCGAGAAGCTGCGCGACCTGTCGACCGGAACGCTTGTTGGCGGGACAGCTGTAAAGAAAGGTCAAGGCTCAACAAACGCCAATCCCCACAAGGACCGGATCGTGTTGATGGTCCGCGATTCGTATTGGCTGCAAGCAACTTGGGAAATCACTCGGGCAAGCGTGTCGCGAGCAGAGTCCTCGCTCTCGGAGAGATGGCACACGGCGACGCCCGTCTTGCGTGTGATGCAGGTCGAAGACGTTTCGAACAACAGCGCGGAGACGGTTCAGCGAGATATCCAAATCCACGGCGGCGTCGATACTTGGTATATCGACGTCCAAGATCCGCCGACTCGCTATCGCGTTGCGATCGGTTACCTCACCAGCGATGACGAGTTTCACGCGATTTGCCGGAGCAACATCGTTGAAACACCCAGCCCGGGTGAGTGTGAGCGACTCGACGAGCACTGGCATGACATCGCTGACGACTATGAACGCATCTACTCACTGAGCGGCGGATACGACAACGACGGCACCGACCTGAAAGAAGTCTTCGAGGAGCGTCTCCATCGTGCCATGCCTTCCAAGGGTGAACCGCAAACTTCAGCGGAACCATCGTTGCTGCGACAAAGCAAGCTGCCGTTCGAAGTCGATGCTGAGCTGATCGTCTTCGGTCGAACATCGTCCGGATCTTCCGTTTCTCTTGGCGGACGGCCGGTCAAACTGCAGGCGGACGGTACGTTCACGGTTCGAATGAAGCTTCCCGATAAGCGACAGGTCCTTCCGGTCACAGCGGAAAGCCGAGACGGTCTACGCCAACGAACGACCGTCATCGCCGTCGAACGAAATACGAAAGTCATGGAAGCCGTCGACGTCAAAGACGTGCTCTAGCTCGCAACTTCAAAAGCGTCCGCACGTTCGGCTGGGTGGTCTTGTGAACCTGGGGCAACCACGTGAACTTTTGCGGGTTGTGAGGTTTTGCACACGCTAGCAGAAAGACTCGCAACTTGAGGCAATCCTTCCGACGATAGCTTCCGTACACGCGCAGCTTCGCCGGGACTGCATCGTGTACGTCTTTTCCGGGAGTCAAGAAAGTGGTTTGGCGGCCACGGCTTTTCTGCCGCCCTGGATGAGCGCCAACTGATCCGATTCGCCGTCTATCGGCACCACTTCATTCACTTAGGAAGGAGTCCTGAGAGATGCCTCCAATCAACAAGGCACGTCGCAGCCTCGCACTCGCGCTGCTCGCCGGCTTCGCCACCACGCCAATTGCGTTCGCTCAAGAACATGGACTGGAAGACGCAACGGTCGTCGATGCCACAACCGGACAAGTCGTTGGCGACCTTCCGGCGACAGAGCAATCTGCGATCGCCCCGGTAGCGAATTTCGATGATGAGCCTGTTTACGACCCGACGATGCCGATCGTCGAGGCTCCAGCGGAAGCCGAATTGCCGGTAATTCCCGAAGCGGAGCAGGTCACCTATCCGGCTCCCATGCCAACGACCGCTTCGACGGCGAGCTGCAACTGTCGACCAACGACCTGTTGCACCAAGGAGAAGAAGGAAGCGGCGACGGCTGCGATGAAGAAGGCCTACGCCGGCGTCTTCTACGCGAACGACTTCAGCTACTTGAACGACCCATGCTACGACGGGCCATCCTTTTTCGGCGATTCGCTGAAAGGCATGCTCGACGGACGACTGGACGTCGGTGGCGAAGCGCGAATGCGTTTTCACAATGAAAATGGGTTTCGCGGACTCGGCCTGACCGGTCGCGACGATAACTTCTTTCTGACCCGTTACCGCATGTTTGCGAATTTACGGGTCAACGACACGTTCCGCATCTTCGGCGAATATCTCTACGCCGACTCGGGTGGGGAGACGTTCAACAACCGGCCCATCGAAGAGAACCGCGGTGAGATTCAAAACCTGTTTCTCGACACCGCACTGACGGATTCGCTCTCGCTTCGCGTCGGACGTCAGGAACTTCTGTTTGCAGATCAGCGACTGATTTCACCGCTGGACTGGGCAAACACCCGTCGCACCTTCCAAGGTGCTCGAGGGACTTACCAGGGCGACAACTGGACTGTCGATGGCTTCTTCGTCCATCCCGTCGTTCGTAACGCGTCTACCGAAAGCAAGATTGACGATGCCAATGAAGACGTCGACTTCTACGGTGTGTACGCCTCGAACAGCGGCTCGCCTCTCGGAACGGTTGATGCATACTACCTCGGGCTTGGCAACCAAGTGCTCGACTTCGACTACCACACGCTCGGTAGCCGAGTGGTTGGTTCAAGCGACTCGGGCATCCTGTACGCATTCGAAGGTGGTGTGCAATTCGGAAGCAACACGCCCGGTTTTGGTGATCACAGCGCAGGATTTGCAACCGGCGGTATCGGGCGTCAGTTGAACCTTTGCACCGCATGTGGACCTTGGAAACCGACCGTTTGGTTCTGGTATGACTGGGCATCAGGCGGCGACGATGTCCCCGCAGCTCGCGGCGATGACGGTTTTGATCACCTCTTCCCGCTCGCTCACAAGTACAACGGTCTGATGGACTTGTTCGGACGTCGTAACTTGCACGACATCAACGTCCAGTTCATCACACCAGTTCTTGGTAACAAGGTGAAACTGCTCTTGTGGTACCACCATTTCTTCCTGGATCAGGCAACAACGCCTTACAGCGTTGTCATGACACCGTTCAACCCTGGAAACGCAGCCGGTGATCGCGAGCTTGGTCAGGAAATTGATATGGTGTTGACGTGTGCCGTCAACCCGCGGACGAACGTGCAAATCGGATACTCGCACTTCAACGCCGGTGCCTACTACGACACGACTCCGGGCGTGCCCAGCAACGACGACGCGGACTTCCTTTGGACTCAGTTCCAGTGGCGATTCTAGACCTCTCGTGCGGCGTCAACTCCTGAAGATGGGGTTCGTGCTTCCTGAGCTGATGGGCGATAGCACCGGTTTTTGGGAACGACCGCGATTAGCTAGCGCCGTGCGGCTCAATCCTAGACCTTGAGTTGACGAAGCACTGCCTAGACGAACTCGCGGCGTTCAAAGAGCCGTTCACGATGAATCTGATAGACGGCTTGTTCGTAACCGCGAACAAGCCGTTTCTCATTGACGGGGATGAGACGCCTAGTGGTGGAACTCGTAGTTGACCTTTACTTTGTAACCCGACGCGTGAGTTTTGAAGTTGCGCTTTTTTCGAGGTCGAGCTGAGATTGATCTTGCAATGAAAGCGGGGCCAGCGGATGAGGAGATCATCGCATTCTCACTCGTCATGCCGAAGGCCCCGCTGATGATCATCGT
>JBCCOI010000674.1:0-3779 GCA_039025515.1 Planctomycetota bacterium | reverse complement strand
ATCGTGCCGAAGAAGGGAACGAGCCAGTGGAAAAAAATCAGCGCAACCGACATCGCTCCGAATCCGGTGTGCTGGCGCACGTAAAACCACTCGGTCTCCTCTGGGATGTTGCCGTACCAAATCAGCAGATACTGACTGAACGCGATGTAGGTCCAGAAAACCGTGAACCCAAACATGTACTTCCCGAGGTCGTGATAGTGTTCCGTCGTGACCTCATCCTTTATTGCCCCGTTCCGTTGGCAAACATACGTGAAAATGGTGATCAGGCAGTGGGCGGACAGAATGCCGCCGGCGAAGAGGTAGACGCCGAACATGGTCGAAAACCACATCGGAGCGAGACTCATCCCCCAGTCGAACGCTGCGAAAGAAAGGCTGAGTGCGAACAACATCACGGACGGTCCGGACCAGAACTGCATTCGCTCGGTGGCGATGAGTTGTCCCGTCTCATCCTGCTTTGTACTCGTGCGCCAATAAAAAACTGCAATCGCTATCCAAATGGCGAAGTACACGACCGAACGGATCGTAAAGAAAACAGGGTTAAGGAAGCTTAGTTTGTTGTTCCAAATCGTTTCGTTGATGCCGTGGTCCGTGGCGTAGTCGGGGTCCGTCCAGACGAACAACTTGCCATCGAAGAACAGCGAAAAGAGAATCGGCAAAAAGAATAACGCAAGCGGAACGATCAAAATCATGAAGCATTCGGCCACGCGTCTGACAACCACACTCCAGCCGGCCCGCACGAGGTGCTGGATGAGCACGAAGAACAGACAGCCCAGAACGATCGTCGTGACGTAAAGAAATGCCGTGAGGTATGTGGAGAAGCCGAAACGAGGCATCGTTTCGCTCTCCGAACTAAACGCAAGAATGACACCCAATAACAGCGCACCCAAGCCTCCACCAAGCAACGGAATTTGCAAACCGCCCATGAATGCCGGAAGCGTGAAAGCCGGATCATTGGCGGGCTTCACCGGAGTCGCTGCGTGTTCAGCCATAGTTTGAGATTAGGTTTCGGGTCTGCGTGTGAATTATTTGGCGTCGTCAGACGACTCGGACTTCTTTTGCTCTTCAAGCTCTCGTTTCTTCGCTGCTTCCTCGGCCTCTTTGGCCTGGCGTTCCAGCTCTGCTCTTGCAGCTTCGACTTCGCTTTCGACGGCAGACCGTTCGTCATCCGGAACGACATCCAGAGAAGCATTTTGACTCTTCTGCAAGGCCCGGACGTATGCGACAATCGCCCAACGATTCTTGACGGAAACCTGACCGGCGTAGCCCGGCATTTTCCGGATCCCGTTGCTTATCGTTGAGTAAAGCTTCCCGTCGGGATACTTGTCCGCATAGAGCGTGTCTTGGTGCATGGACGAAGGCGGCACCCATGTGTCGAATCCTTTCGCCTGGGCTCGGCGGTTGACCAAGCCGTTTCCGCGACCGTCCATCCCGTGGCAGACGCTGCAATAAACGCTGAACTGTTGTCGCCCGCGTTCCAGGAGTCGCTTGTCAACGGTGATCGGATTCGACTGCACCCATGGCGTTGATTCCATCACACTCGGCGGCTGGGCATCGCCCGCGTCGGCTTCCGCGGCTTGTTCCCCTTCGATCGCCGCGGCCTCCTCGGCTTTCGCATCGACATCTTCCTGGATGTAGGCACGCACCAGTCGTTCGACCCGCGGCGGATCGACCATCGAAAGTGCCTCGATGTCAATCCCGGTCAACACGTCCAGCGATTCCGGCAACTGTCCTCTCGCCACGGTCCCTGGGACGTCAGGACGCATCGAGCGGTTGTCGGCGAAAAGACTCGTCGTCATTTGTGCGTCCTTCGCTGGCGAAAAGTCCATGTCAAAGAAAACATGAAAACGGGGCGTGCCGCTGTTAGTAACACGCATCGTGAGGATGCAGAGCAGCGGAACGAGTGACGCGGCGACGGAGAGTCCCCAAAAAAGGAAGATCGGCTTCGGTATCTGCTTCGGCGATTCGTCTTCTACGACCTCGTTGACGTAGTCCGATCCGAACTCGTCGAACAATTTCTTAACGCCATCGCTCTCGTACTTGTCATCCTTGGCATCAACGTAGAGGAAGAAGCGATCATCCGTGGCCCGATCAAACCGCGGGTCGGTAAACATCGGGTTGCTGAACTTCGGCAAGCCATTGAGGGCCCACATACCAAAGAACGCACCGAAGGACGCCAAAAGGATCGTCAATTCAAACGCAACCGGGATGAATGCCGGTAACGACACGAACGGCTTGCCAGAAATGATGTACTTGTAGTCGATGCTGTTCATCCAGATCTGCATCAACATCGCGATCGTCGTCCCACATAAACCGGCGCCGAGCGCGATCCAGGGCAGGATCGTCGGTTTGATTCCGAGTGCCTTGTCGATACCGTGCACCGGGAATGGCGTGAACGCATCCGTCTTCGTGTAGCCGGCATCTCGCACCCGTCGACAAGCCGACAGTAATGCGTCGACCGTCTTGAACTCGGCCATCATGCCGTGGACGGTTTTAGAACTGTTGGAATCCGACATAGTTGAGTGATCCGGCGAAACGACTCGACTGGAATATGGACGAGTGAAAAAGGCTAGTGATGATCGTGTGCCATGTGCTCTTCCTTCGCCAACGTCGCTTTCACTTCGGCCATGTTGATGACCGGAAGCGTACGAATGAAGAGCAGAAATAGGGTGAAGAACAGCCCAAACGAACCGATGAGCATTCCCCAGTCGACCCATGTCGGAGAGAAGTAGGCCCAAGCACTCGGCAGGTAATCTCGCGACAGACTGGTGATCGTGATCACGAACCGTTCAAACCACATCCCAATGTTCACAAAAATCGAGATGACGACGATGATCCAAGGTGTTGTCCGGAACTTCTTGATCCAGAACAGTTGTGGACTGATGACGTTGCAGGTGATCATGATCCAGTAAGCCCACCAATACGGGCCGAATGCACGATTCAAGAATGCAAATTGCTCGGCGCCGACCTGCCCGTACCAAGCGATGAAAAATTCGGTCCCGTAGGCGAGTCCGACGATCGAGCCGGTCGCCAAAATCACCTTACACATGTTCTCAAGGTGCCGAATTGTGATCAGCTTTTCAAGATTCAAGATCTTTCGGCACGGAATCATCAGCGTGAGCACCATTGCAAACCCGCTGAAAACCGCTCCGGCGACGAAGTACGGCGGGAAGATCGTCGTGTGCCAACCCGGAACCTGCGAAACGGCGAAGTCAAACGATACGATCGTGTGTACGGAAAGAACGAGTGGTGCCGCGAAGGCCGCCAACAGTGCGTAGGCTTTTTCGTAACGCATCCAATGCCGTGAAGAACCGCTCCATCCGAGGGCGAGGAGACCGTAGGCCATTCTTCGCCACTTGTTCTTCGATCTGTCTCGGAATGTCGCCAAATCGGGCACCATGCCCATGTACCAGAAGAGCAGCGAAACGGTTCCGTAAGTCGAGACCGCGAAAACGTCCCAAAGCAGCGGACTTCGAAACTGAGGCCACATCCACAGGTTCAAGCTGGGGTAAGGCGCGAGCCAAAATGCCAGCCATGCACGACCGACGTGAATTCCGGGGAACGTGCCGGCACAGGCGACCGCAAAAATCGTCATCGCCTCCGCCGCGCGGTTGATACTCGTTCGCCATTCCTGGCGGAAGAGGTAAAGAATCGCGCTGATGAGCGTGCCGGCGTGTCCGATCCCGACCCAGAAAACGAAGTTGACAATAGGCCAACCCCAAAACACCGGGGCTCGGTTTCCCCAGACACCGACGCCCGTGTAGATCAGGTACAGAATGAGT